>CAMCNE010000185.1 GCA_945875935.1 Bordetella parapertussis | reverse complement strand
CGGCCTGCACCGATCAGCCGGCTTTGAGTCGGTCGGGGTACTGAGTGCCTGTGGCTGGAAATTTGGCCAGTGGCTTGACGTGGTTCTGATGGAAAAAGTGCTCGGCAGCGGCAGCAGCAACGCGCCCTGAGTCCACACGGCGCGACGCCAGGCACACTGGCGTCAAGCCCCGCGGGCGATTGGGGGTTTCAGGCCCGCCTTTGATTGCAGTCACACTACAGCCCTCTGCCCCCCCCCTGAACCCCTGAACCTCTGATCAACCTACCAGGCAACACCGATGAAAAACAAAACCTTGAGCACCTGGCTGGCCTTCCTGGGCGGGCCCCTGGGTCTGCACCGCTTTTACCTGCATGGCAAGTCAGACATCATCGGCTGGCTGCTGCCCCTTCCCACCGCCCTGGGACTCTACGGAGTTGCGCGCGTGCAGCAGTTCGGCCTGGACGACCCGTGGAGCTGGCTGCTGATTCCGATGCTGGGATTTAATGTGGCGGGCTGCGCCATCAACGCCATTGTTTTCGGCCTGATGCCCGCCGAAAAATGGAATGCCCGCTTCAACCCGGCGGGACAAGAGCAGGCCGGACAAACGCGGTGGCTGACAGTGGGGGCTGTAATTGCCGCCCTGCTGATTGGCTCCATCGCGCTGATGAGCAGCCTGGCTTTTAGCTTTCAGCGCTACTTTGAATACCAGGTCGAGGAAGCCCGCAAGATCTCCCAGTAAAAGCCTGGGGCCTCGGGTCCGCTCGCCCAGCCCCGTCGGCTCAGAACATTTGAAAGCTGACCCAATACGACACCGCCGCCACAAAAGCCGAGGCCGGGATCGTGAAAATCCAGGCCCAGACGATGTTGCCGGCGACACCCCAACGCACGGCGCTAGCACGCTGGGTCGAACCCACGCCGACAATCGCGCCGGTGATGGTGTGCGTGGTGGACACCGGAATGCCCAGGCCAGTGGCCAGAAACAAGGTCAGCGCCCCGCCGGTCTCGGCGCAAAAGCCGCCCACCGGCCTGAGCTTGGTGATCTTCTGACCCATGGTCTTGACGATGCGCCAGCCGCCGAACATGGTGCCCAGGGCAATCGCCGCGTAGCAGCTGACGATCGTCCAGGTCGGCGGCGAGGTGGCGGTAGCCGACGCATAGCCGGTGGCAATCAGCAGCATCCAGAGAGTGCCCATGGTTTTTGCAAGGGCACGGGAAGCGACTGAAGAAAGTGCATGACCGGCTCTGAGGCGATGAGGAAAGCAGACATTGTCAGCCGAGTCCGAGTCAGGCAAGCGAAATCAAATTCGGCGATAACCGTCAGCACGGCCAGTTGGGTGGCACTGCCATGATCTCGCGCATCGGCGTCGTGCAGCACTGCCAGAGGATGGCGCAAGCCCTGGGGCGCCCCGGACAGCCACAAGCCCGTGCCTATAGCCTGCACCTCAAATCCGTGCCGCAGCAGACTCCGACAAGGGTTTGATGGCCAGCATGAAAGCCATGGACCCCATGGCCGCCATCAGCGCCAGCACGGTAAAGCCCAGGCGGTAGTTGCCGGTCAGATCGGCCAGCAGGCCGGCGATCATAGGGCCGGCAACCTGGCCGACGGCGATGATCGCGCCCGACATGCCGAGGATGACGCCGATGGCGGTGCGCCCGAAGTAGTCGGCCCGGATCGCCTGCATGAAGGGGTCCCGCAGCCCCCAGGCCAGACCATGAAAGACACCAAAGACGATCAGCTCGATCATGTGCGTCGCGTAGGCCAGAAAGAGCAAGCCCAGCGCATGGGACAACATGCAAAGCGCGGCGACCTTGCGCTTTTCAAAACGGTCGCCAATGCCCGCTCCGAGTAACACGCCGGCGAGTTGCGCCAGCGTCATCAGCATGATCACCCAGCCAGCGGTGGCCACCGAATAGCCCAGACCTTCCTTCATGTGCGTGATGGCATGTACATTGACTGCCGTGACCACCACCAGCGCCAGGGCGTGGCCCAAGGCCAGCATCCAGAACGCGCGGGTCTTCAGTGCCTGGCGCGCCGTAAATTCGCTACCCCGGCTGGCCTGGCTCGGCGCCGCGGAAACTCCGGCCGGCGTGGGCACTGGCGCCAGGCCGTCGATGTGTTCACCGTAGTCTCCGGGGCGCCTGCGAATGAAGCCCGCCAACGGCAAACCCAGTACAAACGCCACCCCGGCCGATACCGCCGCCGTGCTGCGCCAGCCCCAGTGCTGCATCGACCAGGCCATGGCCGGCACTACCAGGCCACCCAAGGCCAGCCCCAGGCTCATGATGGACAGGGCACGGGCGCGGTATTTCTCAAACCAATGAACGATCGCCACCGACAGGGGAAAG
The DNA here is from genome assembly GCA_945875935.1 of Bordetella parapertussis. Taxonomy (GTDB): domain Bacteria; phylum Pseudomonadota; class Gammaproteobacteria; order Burkholderiales; family Burkholderiaceae_C; genus PBB1. Next base: position 2,286 of record CAMCNE010000185.1, on the reverse strand, counting down.
TAGCCTGCGAAACTGGCGCCGATGGCCAGCAGAACCGCACTGGCGTAGAAGGTGCTCACGCTGCTGACCTGGCTGAGCAGGGCCAGCCCGGCACTGAACATCACGATGCCGACCCGGATGATGGACTGCGGGCCCAAGCGGTCCATCAACCAACCAAGCAGCGGCGCAATGATGGCGGATTCCACCGACTGCAGGGCTGCAGCACCGGCCAGGGTGGTCTTGCTCCAGCCCATTTCATCGGACAGGACCGCGATGTACAAACCAAAGCACTGGCTGAGCAAGGCAGCGAGCAAAAACTGTATCGCGCAGGCCGCGCCCACAAGCCGCCAACCATAAAAAATCTTCATTCAGTCTAAATCCGGTGGGGCGCGGCCAAAGGGCTGACGAAGCAGGTCGCTGGCCAGGCGGCAGTAGTGGCCAGACGCCATGTCCGGCTGATGCGAGCAACAACGCCAGTGGCCTGAAGCGACAAACCAGCGGCCGCGTAGCGCTCTCCCCCAGACGGTGGTCTTCGCGGTGCGCGCAAGTCTTGGATTCATTTGACGATTCATGAGGATATCAGCGACCAGTTGCCGGGTTCAGGCTCAGCGATCTCAGGGTCTTTGTTGCGCCCCCTAGCAAGGGGTGCGGCCAGCGCTTGATCAAAAGGCCGCTTTGCAGGCCGATGAAAACGGGGCCGAAGTCGGACAAGGTCATACCGACGCAGCCAGTCACCGCCGCCATGACTTGGCATAAGGGTTGATGAATCTGGTGTAGACGCGGTCAAAAGGGTCCCGGAGCAAAAATCTGTAGGCCGGCAAAACGCCAGGACCCGGTCGCCCTCAGCAAGTACGACGCACCGATCATCGGCTGACCGGGTGCATGACCCAACAGGATATTCCCTAAGTTCACATACTATGTGAGTCAAGCGCAGGACAGGTGTCCCCAACCGAGCTTCGAGCAAAAAGTGGCGGGCAAGCGCAAATTCTTCGGCGAGCTCGATCGGGTTCGCGTCATCGGCATGATGAACCTCGGTGGCGTCAACCAAGAGCCCAGCGAACACGCGGCGCTGCTCAAGGCCAGCCGCCGCGCTGGGTCACTCGCGCAGCCTGCGGCCTGGCGCAGCGTCAGGCCACGATGCCGCGCTCATGCAGCGCGGCAATTTGCGCCGGTGTCAGACCGATGTCGCGCAGCACAGCATCGGTGTCCTGCCCCACCTGCAACGGCGCATTGTGGCGGTGCTGACCGGGTGTTCGAGACAGCTTGGGTACGATACCGGGCACAGCCAGTTCGCTGCCGTCGTAGAGCTTGAGCTGCTCGATCATGCCGCGGGCCAGGTAGTGCGGATCGGCAGCAATATCGGCCACCGTGTAAATCCGACCGGCCGGCACCGCCGCTGCATCCAGCACCGAGAGCACCTGAGCCACGCTCAGGCCGGCGGTCCACTGACCAATGGCCGCATCAATTGTTTCGACCTGCGCCACGCGGCCGGCGTTGTGCGCCAGGGCCGGGTCGTCGGCCAGATCCTGCCGGCCTATGGCGCTCATGAGACGCTTGAAAATACTGTCGCCGTTGCCCGCAATCAGCGCATAGCCGCCGTCCTGGCAGCGGTAAGCATTGCTGGGAGCGATGCCCGGCAGCGCACTGCCAGCCGGCTCGCGCACTGCACCAAAGGCGCTGTATTCGGGCAGCAGACTTTCCATGCAGTTGAAGACCGCCTCGTAAAGCGCCACATCAATGACCTGACCCCGACCGCTGCTAGCGCGTTCATGCAGGGCCAGCAACACCCCCACCACACCATGCAAAGCCGCCAGCGTGTCGCCAATGCTCACGCCCACCCGCACCGGCACCCGGCCCGGCTCGGCGGTCAGGTGGCGCAAGCCACTCATGGCTTCGGCCACGACGCCAAACCCCGGCTTGTCGCGGTAAGGGCCGGTCTGCCCGTAACCACTGATGCGCAGCATGATCAGGCGGGGATTGAGCTGCAGCAAGTCGTCGGGGCCCAGCGCCCAGCTTTCCATGGCGCCGGGACGAAAGTTCTCGACCAGCACATCGGCCTCTGCGACCAACTGGCGCACGATCGCTTGCGCTTCGGGCTGCCGCAAGTCCATCGCCAGGGACTTTTTGTTGCGCGACTGCACCTGCCACCAGACCGAGGTACCGTCTTTGAGCAAACGCCACTGGCGCAGCGGATCGCCCGATCCGGGTGGCTCGATCTTGATCACCTCGGCGCCAAAGTCGGCCAACGTCTTGGCTGCAAAAGGACCGGCGATCAGTTGGCCAAGCTCAAGAACCTTCAGGCCTGAC
>CAMCNE010000184.1 GCA_945875935.1 Bordetella parapertussis | reverse complement strand
GCGAACATCCGTGCTGTCACATGCGTTCAATAGGCTTTGTCTCTCAAGGGAGGACTGACCTTGGAAGTTTTGCAACTCGACGTATCGGGGCGGCCGCAAGCGTGGCTGTCGGCCAGAGAGGCGGCGGTGCTGTACGCCAGCGACGGCGTTGCCTGGACGCTGGGTGACGCGTTTTATGTGCTGCGCGGTGGCGTGCAGCGTTGCAGCGGGCTGCAGTCACTCATCGAGGTGCACCCCATCATCGCGGTGCGCGGTTCGATCCCCGCACGCGCTTGGCGGCAAAGCCCGGCGCTGTCCAACCCCAAGCTGTTCGTGCGTGACCGCCATGTGTGCGCCTACTGCGGCGGGCACTTTCATGTGGATGACCTCACGCGCGAGCACATCATCCCCACCTCACGCGGCGGCGAAGACACCTGGATGAACTGCATCACGGCCTGCCGCACCTGCAACGGCAACAAGGGCAACCGCCTACCCGAAGAAGCCCGCATGACGCTGATGTACCTGCCCTACACACCCAGCCTGCACGAAGACATGATCCTGCGCGGCCGGCGCATCCTGGCCGACCAGATGGAGTTTCTGCTGGCCAGCGTACCGCGGCACAGCAGGCTGCGCGGCTGAAGTCGCGTGCGACGCACCATCGATCAGCTGCGGTCTTCGGGCCGCTCGATCAACGCTCGCAAGTCATGCACCGCCTGCGCCACAGTGCAAGTGCCACCCGCCACCACCAGATCGGCCTGCAGCGGCGGCTCATAGGGGCTGTCGATGCCCGTCATCTGCGTCAGTTGACCGCTGCGAGCCTTTTTGTAAAGCCCTTTCGGATCGCGCAACTCACACTCGGCAAGAGGGGTGTCGACGAACACTTCCAGGAACTTTGCCGTGCCGATCAGGTCCCTCGCCAGTTGGCGATCCGCCCTGAAAGGAGAGATGAATGCCGTCATCACGATCACCCCCGCATCCATCATCAGGCGAGCCACCTCGGCCACGCGGCGGATGTTTTCTGTGCGGCCCGCGTCGCTGAAAGGCAGGTCCTTGCAAAGGCCGCGGCGCAGGTTGTCGCCATCGAGCACATAGGTGCGCTTGCCAAGCCGATGCAGTTCAACCTCAAGCGCGTTGGCCAGCGTCGACTTGCCGGCGCCGGACAACCCAGTGAACCACACCACCCGGCCGGGGTGCCCCGCCAGACGCTCGCGGTCGGCACGGGTGACGCTGAAGTCTTGCTGGTGCAGGTTTTGCATTCGATAAGTGATGCGAAAAATCAAAGGATTCAGGCCTTCAATTGTGACCGCCCATCCACAGCACCCACGCCTGCGTCAACCCCCCATCGGCGGGGCACGTTGGTCTATCTTTCTCAAGGACAATCTTTCCATGAACAAAACCCTAGTTTCCCTTTGCTTGGTGGGCGTGCTTGCCGCCTGCAGCACCACCAGCCCCGATGTGATCTCGCGCAAGGACGCACAGCGCCTGTCAGACGTGCGAGACGGCACCGTGCTGTCAGTGCGTGACGTGACGGTTGATGGCTCACAGAGTGGCGCGGGCGCGGTGACGGGCGCCGCGGTGGGCGGCATTGCCGGCTCGCAGGTCGGCGGCAACACCACTGGTGCCATCGTCGGCGTGCTCGCTGGCGTGGCCGGCGCGGTGGCTGGCAACGCCATCGAGCGCAACATGACCAAGGAAGACGCCGTCGAAATCATGGTGCAGTTGTCCAACGGCGATCGCCGAGCCATCGTGCAAGCCAAGGGCTCAGAGGTGTTCAAGCCCGGCGAGGCCATCATCATGGTGACCAATGGCAACAAGACCCGCGTGGTGAAGGCACCGCCCGTGACTGCGCCTGGCGCACCGGCACCGGCTGCGACACCGGCGGCAGCCGGCTCGTCGATCTGACGCGCGGCCCCAGGTGACGCCGCTGCCGATTGCTGTCAACCCCCATGCGGCACTGCCGACCTCGCTGAGCGCTGCGGCACTGAGTTTCTGGCGACACCGCCAGCTGATCTGGCAAATGACCCGGCGCGAGGTGCAGGGCCGCTACCGCGGCTCTGTGATGGGGCTGCTGTGGTCGTTCTTCAATCCGCTGTTCATGCTGGCGGTTTACACCTTTGTCTTCAGCGTGGTGTTCAAGGCGCGCTGGAACAGCGGCAACGACTCGAAGACCGAATTTGCCCTGGTGCTGTTTGCCGGGTTGATCGTGTTCAACCTGTTTGCCGACTGCATCACCCGCGCGCCGGGTTTGATCATCTCGAACGTCAACTACGTCAAGAAGGTGGTGTTTCCGCTGGAGATACTGCCCATGGTGTCGCTGGGGTCGGCGCTGTTTCATGGCGGCATCAGCCTGTTGGTGTGGGCAGTGGCGTATGGGGTGTTTTTTGGCGTGCCGCACGCAACAGTGGTGTTCTTGCCGCTGATCTTGCTGCCGCTGCTGCTGCTGATCATGGGCATCAGCTGGTTTCTGGCATCGCTGGGCGTTTACCTGCGCGACGTGTCGCAGATCACGGGCATTGCGATGACCGTGCTGATGTTCTTGTCGCCCATCTTCTTTCCGGCATCGGCCCTGCCGCCAAAGTACCAAAGCTTTTTGTACTTCAACCCGCTGACCATCATCATCGAGCAGACCCGAGACGTTTTGTACTGGGGCAAGACGCCAGATTTTTCGGCACTGGGCATTTATTTGTTGGCCTCACTGGTCGTGGCCGCAGCGGGTTTTGCGTGGTTTCAGAAAACACGCAAGGGGTTTGCCGATGTCATCTGACGACGTGGCCATCAGCATCAAGAATCTGAGCAAGTGCTATCAGATCTATGCGCAGCCGAGAGACAGGCTGAAGCAGTTCGTGCTGCCCCGCTTCCAGCGCCTGGCTGGCCAGCCGCCCAAGTCGTACTTCAATGAGTTCTGGGCACTGCGCGACGTCTCTTTCGATATCAAGAAGGGCGAGGTGGTCGGCATCATCGGCCGCAACGGCAGCGGAAAGTCGACCCTGCTGCAGATCATCTGCGGCACGCTGCACCCCACCTCAGGCGACATCCAGACCCACGGCCGCATTGCGGCGCTGCTGGAGCTGGGCTCGGGCTTCAACCCTGAATTTACCGGGCGCGAAAACGTCTACATGAACGCCGCGGTGCTGGGGCTGACCACCCAGGAAGTCGATGCGCGGTTTGACGCCATTGCCTCCTTCGCTGAAATCGGCGCCTTCATGGAGCAGCCGGTCAAGGTGTATTCAAGCGGCATGATGGTGCGTCTGGCCTTTGCGGTGGCCATCAACGTCGATCCAGAGATCTTGATCGTGGACGAGGCACTGTCGGTCGGCGACGAACTGTTTCAACGCAAGTGCTTCTCGCGCATTGAAGCGATCCGAGCCAACGGCGCGACCATCCTCTTTGTGTCGCATTCGGGCGCGCAGATCGTGGAGCTTTGCGACCGGGCGGTGCTGCTGGATTCAGGCGAGCAACTGGCATCAGGCGCGCCAAAGCTCATCGTCGGCCAATACCAGAAGCTGCTCTACGCACCCGCGGACACGCGGGAATCGATCCGCGCACAGATACGCGGGATGACCACGGCTGAGGAAGCGGCTTTGCCCAGCCCGACGGATCAACCTGACCGCGCACCCGCACCGCCACGAAAAGAACCTGAGCAACTGGAAAGCTTTGATCCGAACCTGGTACCGACCAGCACCATCGAATATGAATCTCATGGCGCGATCATCTCATCGCCGAAGATACGGACACTTTCTGGAATACAGGTCAACAATCTAGTCTCTGGCAGAAGTTATCTCTACTCATACAAAGTTGTTTTTAAGAATCGGGCCTCAAAAGTACGATTCGGGATGTTAATAAAAACCACTTCTGGCCTTGAACTTGGCGGTGGAGCGTCCAAACGATCCGGCGGTGAACTCATTGAGTACATCGCGCCCGGATCAGAGTATGAAATTGAATTCCAATTCAAGTGCACCCTCAACAGCGGTGTGTATTTCATGAACTCTGGAACGGTAGGCGAAATTGATGGCATCGAAACCTACCTACATCGCCTGATAGACGTCTCCATGTTCCGAGTTTTACCTCTCGAAGAAACATCGATGACCGGGATCGTTGATTTTTCATGTCAACCGTCAATAATAGCCCTTGAGACTGGGGTTTTTCAGTAATGCAGAATCTAATTGTCGTGCTCGGCATGCATCGAAGCGGCACAAGCACCATCACACGGTCATTGCCAACCATGGGGGTAAATCTTGGTGACCACCTGATGCCCGCATTGCCGGGCAACAATGACAAAGGATTCTGGGAGGATGTTGATGTCAATGCATTAAATGTTGATGCCCTGAAGTTTTTGAACAGTGACTGGCACTTTCTTTCAGCGCTATCCACTGCAGATTTAGAAAAATTGGACGGCGCAGGATTCGTCGCGCGCGCATCCGATTTAATCGGCAAGAAGCTTGATTCTTTCCCAAATTTTGGCCTGAAAGATCCAAGGATCACCAAGCTTCTTCCATTCTGGAAGGTTGTATTCCAGAACATTGGCTGCAAGGTTTCTTATGTCATCGCCGTCCGCAATCCGCTAAGCGTCGCCGCCTCATTGAAGCGCCGGGATGAAATTCCAACTGAGAAATCACTATACCTTTGGCTGGAGCACACCCTAATATCCTTAAATCAGGCACGTTCAGCAAGGTGTGTTGTAGTTGACTACGATAGGTTGATGTCATTACCAAAAAATGAGCTATTTAGACTATCCAATAGCCTTGGATTAACGCTCGATGAAACCCTTTCTAATGAGTATGTCACTGACTTTCTAGATGAGAAACTGAGGCACTCACACATTAAGATTCCCACCGCATCGGTAGCCAATGATTTCGAATCGCTTGTCGATCGAACCTACCGACTTGCATTGGCAACCGCGTCCAATGAGGTCGATGACGCCTCTGAAATATTTTCCACTGAAGTCGATAAACTGCTTTCTGAGTACGAAAGATACAGTTATTTTGCAAGATTCATTGACAAGCAAACTTCGGACATCACCCGCCTGACTACGACGGTCAGCGATCGTGAATCCCGAGTCTCGGGCCTCACCGATCAGGTTTCGGTTCTCACCGATCAGGTTACCAGTCTCGCTAGCGAAAGAAATGCTTTAGTAAGGACGATGGATGAGTTTATTAATTCAGCCTCATGGCGGGTTACTGCTCCTCTGCGATCGATCAGCGAGTTGGTGAGGAAGATTTTTTCGAAAGCATCAGGGAGTTGAGGCGATGGTTAATCTTGTGAAACGAGCGGTTGCCTACCACCGAACTTTCGGCACACGGGCACTCCTGAGGCGAGTGCTCAACGCATTCGACAAGGGTATGAAACAGCAACCGATTGCGCCAATCACCGCCGTAGGGCGCGTTAGCGCACAAGAACTATTGCAGCAACGTTTTGTCGCCACCACCGCGCTTCCCACCTACCGCCTACCGGAAACGCATGGGCCGCGGGTAAATTTGGTGACTGATAGCATCAACTCAGGCAGTTTGTTCGGTGGCGTTGGGACCGCCTTGATTCTCGCGGCCCTTTTGGCCAACAAACTTGGTTGTAACCTGCGTCTCATTACCCGAACCGAGCCTGCGCGCGGTTCTGCCCTTGACGATTTTTTGGGTGTTTATCAACTAGAGTTGCAACGCGATGCCGAATTCGTTTTTTCACCGTGTCATGAAACTAAGCAGTTGGTAGGCTACAGCGAAGATGACGTCTTCATCACCACATCGTGGTGGACGACCGCCTCAACGCTTGGCAGTATTCCTGCTAAAGCTATTTGGTACTTACTCCAAGAAGACGAGCGAATGTTCTACCCGAACGGGGACGATCGCCGCCGCTGTGAAGCAGTGCTGTTGCGTGAGGACATTCACACAGTCATCAATTCAAGGCTCTTGTTTGACTATCTATGTGTGAACGGCCTGACTCACCTGCAGCGCGGTGGTTCATGGTTTGAGCCGGCATTCCCTGCACATGTATATGCGCCACGCCGCAAGCCCTCCGGAACGAAACGAACCCTGGTTTTTTATGCGCGGCCGAATAACCTACGCAACCTTTTTTATCTGGGCCTGGAAGTACTTGATGTTGCGTTGTCTCAGGGGGTAATTAACCCGGCGGAATGGGACGTGATACTGATGGGAAAGGACATTCCGCCTTTCGTTTTTTCAGATGGGACGGTACCGCAGCGTCGCCATAACATGGCTTGGGCTGACTATGCGGCGCTAGTCGCGGGCTCGGATGTGGGTCTATGCCTGATGGATACACCTCACCCGAGCTACCCCCCCCTAGACCTCGCGGCCAGCGGAGCTGTCGTGGTGACAAACCAGTTTGGCAACAAGCAGGACCTGCAGGCTTACAGCGCCAATATTCTGTGCGCACCTGCAACCTGTGCTGCATTAGTGGCCGCGCTGGCATCCGGACTGCGGCTAGCGATGGACACAGAGCGGCGTGAGCGCAACTACCTGGCCAGCGGCCTGTGTCGGGACTGGCATCAAAGCTTCGAGCAGGTGCTTGTCGCCATGACTCCGGTGCCAGCCTGATGTTCTCTGCACACACCCCTGCGGCACCTTACAGCGACCCGTGGGTACAGCCACTTAGCGCGCGGTTGCGCATGCTGTGCGGCGGGAAGTTCCGTGTTGCCTACTACTACGAAGCTGCCAATAACAGCACCTTCCGGTACCGTGCGTACAACATGGCGCAAGTGCTCAATAGCGACGCGAGCCGCAGCATAAGTGCATCGTATTTTTTTGAGTCCGACACAAACAGCTTGGGCACCATAGCTGACTTGGCAGATGTGTTGGTGGTGTGCAGGTCCGGCTACAACCAAGCGGTTTCCCATTGGGTAACGCGCTTTCAGCAGTGCGGAAAGCGGGTGCTATTTGACGTTGATGACTATGTCTTTGACCCAGCCTTCGCGCCCTTGCTAGTGGCAACTCTGGGACTCGATCCAACGCACCAGCAGGTCTGGGACGATTGGTTCGGCATGATGGCGCGCATGGGCCAAGTCCTCCGGATGTGTGATGGGGCCATCACTACAAACGCCTTTCTAGCGCAGCGCATTGGCCAGTTTGCCGACTTGCCTGTTGCGGTGGTTCCGAACTTCATGAACGAGGAGCAATTGGCACTTTCACGGAAGGTGATAGATGCCAAAAAGGCGTCCGGTTGGGCTACCGATGGGCGGGTAAATGTGGGCTACTTCAGTGGTTCCCCATCGCACCGACTCGACTTCGCTGTGGTGGAAGCCGCACTGGTCGAGTTGATGGACGCCGATGACCGGATCATCTTGACGTTAGTGGGCTATGTCGAACCAGGACCCGAGCTAGCCCGCTTTTCCCAACGTATTGAGCGCCATCCATTTCAGGACTATGTAAATCTGCAGCGCCTTGTTGGCTCAGTTGAGTTCAATCTGATGCCCTTGCAGTCGAATGTGTTTACCCACTGCAAGTCCGAGTTGAAGTATTTCGAGGCGGCGGTCGTTGGGACGGTGAGCATTGCTTCGCCAGTGGTCAACTATGCCGCCAACATTACCCATGGCCACAACGGGTACCTAGCCAAGGCACACCAATGGACGCGGGTTCTAAGACAGGCCATTGCCGAGCGCGACCACTATGAGAATCTTGCAGAAGCGGCATGCCAGCACGCACTGGGCCGCTTCTCCGGCCCTTCGCAATACACGCTGATCGCAGAGGCTGTTGGGGCAAGTTTCTGATGGCGATTGGCCCGAGCCAACCATCTCGGCTCTTGACGCGACCTAGCGCAACCAGCAATTGCGAATCACAGGGCGACGTAGAAGAGATGGCTATGGTCGCTCGGACCGTCGCTGTGGTGGTGGTTCTTTACAACCCGTCTTGGCCCGCACTTTTTCCAGCGTTGCGGGCTTGGCTTGCACAGTCGGATCTGGTGATTTGCATCGACAACGGCGGCGGCTACCTGATCCGAGACAAGTTGCTGGAGCTCGGCGCAGGCCGCATTGATTTCGTGGAGATGGGTCGCAATGCGGGCGTCGGTGCCGCCCAAAACCGCGGAATCGAGCGGGCACGCTCGTTGGGGTGCACACACGTCTTGCTAAGCGACCAAGACAGCTCGCCTTCACTTGGAATGGTTGGCGAACTGTTACGCATCGAGGCCATGGCGCTTCTGCGCGGACTCGACGTGAGCGCGGTTGGTCCGAGGCAGTTGGATGCTGCGGCTGGGCACCTTTCTTACTTTGTTCAGTTTGGCCGGTTTCGTTTTGCTCGCGTGGATCCAGTGCCGCCGGACGACTGGGTTGTGGCTGACTTCTTGATTGCCTCGGGTTCGCTGATCCGGATGTCCGTGCTCGAGGCCGTGGGGCCCATGGACGAAGGACTGTTCGTTGATCTGGTCGACACCGAATGGTTCTTGCGTGCGCGGCACATGGGCAAGGTCGCCATCGGGGCCTGCGGCGCGTTGCTGTCGCACACCCTAGGAGAGGAAACGCTGGTGATCAAACTCGGCCGCGCCCGGACGCTACCGGTTCATAAACCGTTCAGGTACTACTACATGTTCCGCAACAGTCTGGTGTTGTACCGGCGCGGCTATGTTCGGCTGGCTTGGGTGGTGCCCGATATCGTTAGGCTGTTTCAAATGTTCCTGTTTTTCGGGATCGTTCACCCTGCACGACGCGAGAACCTGCCCATGATCTTGCGGGGCATCTTTGACGGGCTGAGAGGTGCTCATGGCCCGATGCGCGAGAGAACTACCCGTGACTGAGCCCTCGTCACCATCTGCTGCACAGCAGCCACTCGTCGCCGTCTTGCTGTGCACCTACAACGGCGAGCAGTTTCTTGCCGAGCAGCTTGATTCCATCAAGGCGCAAACCCATACAAATTGGCGGCTCTGGGTTTCGGACGACGGCTCCAGCGACGGCACGCTCGATATCCTGAAGCGGTACCAGGCCGACTGGGGTGCGGACCGTCTGGTGATCACGACGGGGCCCCGCGCGGGTTCAACCCAGAATTTCTTGGCGTTGACGGCCAACCCCACGATTCAAGCCTATGGCTACGCATGGGCCGATCAGGATGACGTTTGGGAGCCTGAAAAGCTCGCGCGCAGCGTCGCCTTTTTGAATGGTCAAAGTACCGCGCAACCAGTGCTGTACGGCACGCGCACCTTGCTCACAGATGCCAGCAACCAACCCATCGGGCACTCTGCGCTTTTCACCAAACCGCCCAGTTTTGCCAATGCGTTGGTGCAAAGCATTGCAGGCGGCAACACGATGATGTTCAACCACGCAGCACGGCAACTTTTGGCTGAAGCTGCTGGGGGGGCAAGCCCGATCGCCCACGACTGGTGGGCCTATCAGGTGATCAGCGGCTGCGGTGGCTTGGTGCACTATGACCCCTGGCCCAGCGTGCGCTACCGCCAGCACGGCGGCAACCAGATCGGCTCCAACCTTGACCCCATGGCCCGCGTGCTGCGGTTACGCTTGCTGTTGCGCGGAAGTTTCAGCGGCTGGGTGGACGGCAACCTTGCAGCACTGGCGGGGATTCGTCAACACATGTCACCGCACAGCGTGGCGACGCTGGATATTTTTGTGCGCGGCCGCGGTCAATCTGCGCCTGGGCGGCTGGTGGCTTTTTACAAGGCCCGCATCCACCGGCAAACATTGCTGGGCAATGTGGGGTTGCTGGTAGCGGCAGTGTTGGGCAAGGTCTGAGAAACGCTCAATCACTCCCAAACAAATCCCTCGTGTAAACCTTGTCCGCCACGTCAGACAACACATCCGACATGCGGTTGCTGATGATCACGTCGGACTGCTTTTTGAATTCAGCCAAATCAGCCACCACGCGCGAACTGAAGAATTCGGCGTCTTTCAAGGCGGGCTCATAAATGATGACCTCGATGCCCTTGGCCTTGATGCGTTTCATGATGCCCTGAATGCTCGAGCTGCGGAAATTGTCTGAGCCGCTTTTCATGATCAGGCGGTAGATGCCCACGACCTTGGGTTTGCGCTTGAGGATGTCGGTGGCGATGAAGTCTTTGCGGGTGGTGTTGGATTCAA
>CAMCNE010000183.1 GCA_945875935.1 Bordetella parapertussis | reverse complement strand
GGTGGTGTCCAGCGTCAAAGAGCACACCGACTGATGCAGCCCGCGGTGCCCACAGCCAGCTTCATGCGATCGCTGGCCATTCAGCGGCGGGTGATCGGCGCGCTCTTGATGCGCGAGGTGATCACGCGGTTTGGACGAGACAACCTGGGCGTGCTGTGGTTAGTGGGCGAGCCGATGATCTTCACATTGGGAATCGTCGCGCTGTGGACGGCTGCAGGCATGAACCATGGAGCTGGCATCCCGATCGTGGCTTTCGCCATCACCGGCTATTCATCGGTGCTGGTTTGGCGCAACACGGTCAATCGCTGCAGCATGGCGATCCAGGCCAATCTCGGCTTGCTGTATCACCGGAATGTGCAGATCATCGACGTGATGTTGACTCGCATTGCACTCGAGATCGCAGGCGCCACCGCATCCTTCACCGTGCTCTCGGTCTTTTTCCTCGCCGCCGAATGGGTCGCCCCGCCTGTTGACATGCTCCAAGTCTTGGGCGGCTGGTTGATGCTGGTTTGGTTTGGCGCCTCGCTGGCACTCACCATGGGCGCACTCACCTCATACAGCCATCTGATTGAAAGGCTTTGGCACCCTACCCAGTATCTGCTGTTCCCGCTGTCGGGAGCTGCATTCATGGTCGACTGGTTGCCCCCGGCCTTTCAAAAGGCGGTGCTGTTGCTGCCCATGGTGCACGGCGTTGAGATGGTCCGAGAGGGCTTCTTTGGCAACACGGTGCGCACGCACTACGACGCGGCTTACATGGCTCAGTGTTGCCTTGCACTCACCTTGGCGGGGCTGTTCTTGACACGTGATGCCGCTCGACGTGTGGAGGCTGAATGATCCGGCTTGAAAGCGTCAACAAAAGCTACTCAACCCGGCACGGCCCGCGCAAGGTGCTCAGCGACGTCAACTTGCAGCTTGCTCGTGGGCGCAATCTCGGCATCCTGGGCCGCAATGGCGCCGGCAAAAGCACACTCATTAGATTGTTGAGCGGCGCTGAACATCCCACGTCAGGGCATATCCACCGTGGCATGAGCGTGAGCTGGCCGCTGGCCTTTGGCGGTGCCTTTCAGGCCAACCTGACCGGGCTCGACAACCTGAAGTTCGTGTGCCGGGTGTATGGCGTGGACTACAAGCCGCTGGTGCGGTTTGTGGAGGAGTTCACCGAGCTGGGCGTGTACTTTCGCGAGCCGGTGTCGCACTACTCGATGGGCATGACCACGCGGCTGGCGTTTGCCTTGTCGATGGCCATCGAGTTTGATTGTTTCTTGATTGACGAGGCCATGGTGGTGGGCGACGCGCGCTTTCATGAACGCTGCCACGTGGAGCTGTTTCACAAGCGCCGCGACCGGGCCTTTGTGCTGGTGACGCACGACGCCAACGTGATCAAGCTGTATTGCGAGCGCGCCTGCGTGCTGCACGAAGGCAAGCTGCTCGACTTTGACAGCGTGGACGCCGCCTACGACTTCTACATGAACCGCACCGAGGCGCCGCCCGTCGAGGTCGAGGTATGAAGATCCTGCTTGAACTGCGCCCTGCGCTGGATGGCCACGCCGGCATACCGCAAGAAACGCGGTTGCTGTTTCGCGGCGTGGCGCAGCTGCCCGGGGTGCAGGTGGATGGCTTGCTGCAAAGCAGCAAGCAGCGCCTGGCCAACGGCCTGCCGGCCGACGAGGCCGAGCTGCAACGCTGGCCCATGGACAAGCGCATCAACCGACTGTCGCGTGTGGTGGTGTCGCTGCAGCCCAGCGAAACCATGGACTGGCTGATGCATGTGCAGCGCGCGCTGGGCCTGACCCTGTCGGCCGTGGCCATGGTGGCGGGCACCTTGCTGGGCCGGCGCCAGCCGCTCACCCGCTTTGAACCCGCGGGTTTTGAAGACTTTGTGTGGCGCGCGCTGTTTGCCCGCACCTTGCCGCCTGAAGACTTTGCCGCGGTGACCACCGCGCGTTATCGCGTGGTGCGAGTGCCCTGGACCACCGCCCACGTGAGCGCGCTGCTGATGCGCAAGCTGGCCACCGCCGTGTACCCGCGGCTCGACACCCGGGGCTACGACGTGATGCTGGCCGAAACCCCCTATCCGGGCCGCGTGAGCGGATCCACCCGACTGGTGGTGCGCTACCACGACGCCATACCGCTGCTGATGCCGCACACCATTTCAGACCGGTCCTATCACCAGGCCTCGCACTTCCACGCGTTGCGCCGAAACGTGCGCGACGGCGCGTGGTTTGCCTGTGTGTCTGAGGCCAGCCGACAAGACCTGCTTAGGGTGTTTCCGCAGGCTGCGCCGCGCGCGGTGACCATACCCAACATGGTGTCGCCGCACTACTTTTTTGAAGAAGGCTCCACGCCCAGCCGCATCAACGAGATCGTGCGCACACGCGCCAACCGCGTGGTCAGGGCCAAGTCTGCCGCCCACGGCCAGCACGATGTGGCCAAGCTGCCGGTGGGTGCGGATGGCCCCAACTACCTGCTGATGGTGTCGACGCTGGAGCCGCGCAAGAACCACCTGGGGCTGCTGGCCGCGTGGGAGCAACTGCGCGATGCCGGCCACCCCGATTTGCATCTGGTGCTGGTGGGCATGCTGGGGTGGGACAACAAGGCCATCTTGCGCAAGCTGCTGCCCTGGGTGGCGCGCGGCCAGGTGCATGTGCTTGAAGACGTGCCCGCTGCTGATTTGCGGCTGCTGTATCGACACGCCAGCGCCACCGTGTGCCCGAGCTTTGGTGAAGGCTTCGGGTTTTCGGGCGTGGAGGCCATGCGCTGCGGCGGCGTGGTGGCGGCGTCTGACCTGCCGGTGCACCGCGAGGTGTATGTTGATGCGGCGGAGTACTTCAACCCGTATTCATCGCGGGATCTGGCACAAGCACTTGGCCGGCTGCTTGGTACCGAATCGCAACCCCGGCGTGCCCACCTGATGGCCGCTGGCGTAAGCATTGCTGCGCGGTACCTGCCCGATCAGATGCTGCCGCGATGGCACACTTTCTTCAGTTCAATGAACTGTCCCTGACGATGACCGCTGAGACGGAAAACAAATGAGCGTTCCTGACCTTTTGATCGTTAGCACGCCCACCGGGCAATGGCACGGTGGGGCGGCGGCCTGGAGGGCTGCGGCTGGCACTGAGCGCGGCTTGCACAGCGGCGGTGGTGAATGTGCGTGGTTGGAGCTTGAAGCTGTTGTTCAGCGCTTTCCGGACGCAGGCTGGCTGGTGTTTGTCGATAACCCGGCTGCGGGTTTGGCTGCGGCGTTGGCCGCCGGTGAGACCGACGATCCACTGCAGTGGCTGAGCGCTTGGTGCGCGGGCGCAAGGCGGGTGCTACGTCAGGTGCAGCGCGCCGAGGCCCGTTGCTTGTTGGTCGATGCTGACGAAGCCCGGTGTGACCCAGCGGGTTTGGCTCGGGTCTGTCAACAACGTTTTGGGTCGGTACTTACAGCACCTGCAGCCCCTGACTTTCCAACAGCCGACCCACTCAGTCTGGCTTTGGGGCAAGCGCTGGCATTTGCCGACCGTGGGGTGCAAGCCCTGTACTCTGAATTGCAAGCAAGTTGCGCACTGTTTGATGCGGATAAGGCCGTGGCCTTTGATGGTGCCGTGGGTCTGCAGATCGATGCCGGAGCCGCTGCAAAGCGTCTGCGGGAATTGCATCTCGCAGAGCAAGCTCTGGTTCAAAGCGACGAAGAACTGGTGGGCCTGCGCCTGCTGTCTGCCAACGGGGCGGCGGCTACCCAACTTCGTGAGGAGCTGAAGGCATCAGGCGAAGAAAACGAACTGATGCTTGCGCAGCTGCACCAGGTGCAAGAGGAACTGGAGGTTTACTACCTGCGGTGTCGCGAGCTTGAGGCTGGGGCAGCGCTGGCCGTGCCGGTGGACGAGTTGCGCGCTGCGCAGCAAGAAGCGGCGCAAGCCGCCGAAGAACTTGCAGCCCTGCGTGCGCACGCCGATGCGCAGGCCGTTGCCGAGCAGCAAAAAGCCGGCGAGCTTGCTGCCGCGCATTCGGCCATTGACCAACACATCAAGGAGTTGAGGGCCGCCAGCGAAGAAAACGAACTGATGCTGGTGCAACTGCATCAAGTGCAAGAAGAACTTGAGCACTACTACCTGGAGTGCCGCAGGCTTGAGGGCGCAGCAAGCACCGTGACGTCGGCCGCCCAAATCGACTTGTCCATAGACCAGGTGCAGCCCGTCACTGAGCGGAGCACGCACCCGCACCGTGAACTGACTTTCACGCTGCAGAAGGTCAAGGTGGGTGAGCGAACGCTGCCTGAGGCGCGCGTCAGGCTGGTCGAGCACCACGGCCACCCGGGCTTGGTGGTGTTTGCCAACGCTCAGGGTGCTCAGCTGCTGACGGCATGGCGCCAAAGCGGGCAAGAAGACGGCAGGCCCTACATGCTGTTGGTGCCCAGCGATGCGGGCAGCGCACCGGTTTTTGATGCGATGGACAGCACCGACTGGTTGGTGACGCTCGCGCTTGTGTCGGTGCTCGAACGGCGGCTCACCGACCCCGTGTTGTTGCTGGCGCCGCACTGGCAGCAGTTGGCGCGCAGGCTGCGCGAACAGCTCCAAGAAATGCCGAGACGCTTTCGCTACGGCTCTTTGGTGGTTTCGCCGGTGGGCGAGCCGGGCTCTGGCTTGTTGGCCTTCAATTTTGGCCAAGTGCACTGTGGTGCCCGTCAGTTGCCTCAACTGACCGTGCACTGGTGTCCTTTGGGCCCTCAGGCGGGGCTGGAGTTGCTGTGCGGGCCAGACGCCGTGCCGCCGTTGCCCTCATGGCCGGATGATGAATTGGGTGTGGTGCCTGACCGACTTCGACTGCCGCTGGGCCACAGCTTGAGCAAGCAAGAGCGCCGTCTGTGGCGGCAGCGGGTCACACCGGGCGATCTGGACTTTGTGCGTGCGCTCTTGGCTGTTTGGCCACAGGCGTTGTTGCGCGTGCCGCCTGATTTGTTGGGCGGCGAAGCACAGGCGCAGCGATTGACTCAGGCCGCCGCGTCACTGACAAACGATGCGCTACCGGGCACCCCATCGCAGCCTTGGAGTGTGATGCTCAGCCGGCTGACGGGCCAGCGCTGACACAAGGCCGCCAGCGCCACCCGCCAAGCCACCGAACACCCCAAAGCTGAAACCGCCACGGACCCACCATGACAGTCTTGTTCGAATATCTGGCCACTCTTGCTGAAAAGCCGCTGGGAACGGTGGTGCACATCGGTGCGGGCAGCGGCGGCGTGCTGGAGTGCTACGCCGCTTTGAAACCAGCCCGCGTGATCCTGCTGGAAGGCGATGCAGATACTGCTGCAGAACTGCAGCGCTCTGCAGCCCAATGCCCCTGGGCCGAGGTGCTGGCACACCCGGTGGGTGTGACCGGTGGCCCGCTGGAATGGCGCCGCTACAACTTGCGGCGGTTGAACGGCCCGCTTCAATCTGGCGTGTTGCACTCGTTTTACCCGCGTCTGCGGCTGGTCGAATCGCGAACAGTCAATGCGCGGGCGCTGAGCGACGTGCTGGCCGCACTGCAAGTCGCGACTGGGGCCGGTGGCATCAATGTTCTGGTGCTTGACGTGCCGGGCCAAGAGGCCGCGCTGTTGGACAGCCTGCCGCACGAGGCGCTCATCCAATTTGACGCTGTGCTGCTGTGTGGATCGCGCGAAGCCTTGCCTGCGTGGGGCGCGACCGCTGGCCAAGCGGTGAACCAACTTCAACGCGCTTGCTTCGATACGGTGGCTGCTGAGTCTGACCAAGAGCCGCTGTGGCCGGTGACGCTGTTGCGGTTCAATTCCCAACGCCACCAAACCGAACTGCTTGAGCAACGGCTGAGTGTGCAGATGGCAGCACTTGACGAGGCCGACGAGGCATTGAAAGACCTGAAAGCACACCTTGACGCAGTGAGCCAGGCCAAGGCTGTGGCAGACCTGACCGCCGCCGACAGGGCTAGCCAGATCGAACGGCTGAACCACGGGAAGGCGCAGGCCGAGCAAACGGCCCACGAGCGTGCGGTGCAAATCGAGCAGTTGACAGGGTTGCATGATGAGCAAGCCGCACTGGCGGCTGAGCGTCAGGCGCAACTGCAAGCGCTGACGCAGGCGCACGCCGAATTGGAGCGCATTGCGCACGAGCGGCAAGGGCAAGTTGAGGCGCTCAGCCAAGGCAAGGCGCAGGCCGAGCAAATGGCCCACGAGCGTGCGGGGCAAATCGAGCAGTTGACGGGTTTGCGTGATGAGCAAGCCGCACTGGCGGCTGAGCGCCAGGCGCAACTGCAAGCGCTGATGCAGGCGCACGCCGAATTAGAGCGAGTTGCGCAGGAGCGCATGGGGCAAGTTCAGGCGCTCAGCCAAGGCAAGGCGCACGCCGAGCAAGCGGCAAACGAGCGCGCTGCGCAAATTGAGCAGTTGACGGGTTTGCGTGACGAGCAAGCCGCACTGGCGGCTGAGCGCCAGACGCAACTGCAAGCGCTGACGCAGGCGCATGCCGAATTAGAGCGAGTTGCGCACGAGCGGCTGGGACAAGTTGAGGCACTCGGCCAAGGCGAGGCACAGGCCGAGCAAATGGCCCACGAGCGTGCGGTGCAAATCGAGCAACTGACGGGTTTGCGCGATAAGCAAGCCGCACTGGCGGCTGAGCGCCAGGCACAACTGCAAGCGCTGACGCACGCGCACGCCGAATTGGAGCGAGTGGCGCACGAGCGCATGGGGCAAGTTGAAGCGCTCAACCAAGGCAAGGCGCAGGCCGAGCAAACGGCTCACGAGCGTGCGGGGCAAATCGAGCAGTTGACGGGTTTGCGTGATCAGCAAGCCGCACTGGCGGCTGAGCGCCAGGCGCAACTGCAAGCACTAACGCAGGCGCACGATGAACGTGGACGGCTGCACGACCACGCGGCCAGGGCTGCGGAAAGCCTGCATGAGGCCAACGCAAAACTGAAGGCAGAGTCAGATGCCTTGCAGGCCGCCAACGCCCAACTCAGAAAGAAGACTGAAGACCTCGAAACTGCACATGCCGAAATGCGGCAACAGGTGGCCGACAGCGACAGCCGGCAACGCCTGCTAGACAACGAAATCTTGAAGGCAGAGGCACAACTGGAACTCATCAAGGACGTGCTGATCCGTGAAAAGAACTTCTAAGCGCGCACCCGGCCGAAGCCGTGGGGGCTACCGGGCGGCGGGCGAGTTGCGCTCGCTGAGCACGGGCCTTCCCCAGTTGGCGGCAGCACGCGACCACGCAGATTCACCGCCCTTGGCACGTGCCAAAAGCCAATGGCTGGTGGGCGATTGGAATGCACTGTGCGAACTGGACGGCGACACGATCGCCAGCCATCCCGAGCGCGACAGGCTGGCGCTGTTGGTGGCATGTGCTCATCAGCAGCGAGCCGATCACGAACTGGCCAGGGAATACACCCGCCGCGCCATTGGATGGGGCTGTGATCCCAAGCTGGTGGCGAGATTGCTGATCTCAGGGGTTCACAACACGTTAGGCCGTGTCGCTGCGCTGAAGGCGGACGCCAGCGCGATTGACTCGCACTTTACGCAGGCCCTTGCCGTGACGGGCGACGCGGAAAGTGGCCTTGCCACCCCGACGCGTGCCGTGCGCGAGCTGGCAGACCTTGGCCTGTTGCCGCAAGCAGCAGGCCTCCTGCTCAAGCAGGTGGCCGCCGTACGGCAGGAGCCGCAGCGCCCTTTGGCCAACCACACGCGGTTTCAATCACTCGCAGACGAGCTTGAGCGATTGCAGCGGCAGCTGGCGCAGGGGGGTCGCAGCGGGCCGTCGGAAAGTAACGAGAAAAAAGCCCCAGCCGCAGACGAGCGCAGCGGGGCTGGCGATAGCGGATGGCTTCCCGCGGCCCAAGCGCAATGGCGACAGGGCGACTGGAAATCATTGGCCTCAATACAGGAGGCGCAAATTCAACAGCATCCTGACCGCGCAATGCTGGCGATGCTGGCCGCAGCTGGATTGTTCCAACTGGACGAGCCCGTACGAGCGCGGCATTTCGTACAGAGAGCGCTGCAGTGGGGATGCGACCAAATGCTATTGCAGCAGTTCATGGTTGCAGGAATAAAAACTTCAGTTGCGAAAGCGTTAGGTATTCTCGAAACCGAGCCAACGGCAGCGGCCCAAAGCCATTGAATCAATACTTTAACACCTTATCAGTTGGGTCGGGTGTTGCATTTAAAAATTAAACCAGCCATCTTTAAATTAGTATAAATAGAATTAGCCATGAAGCCTGTCAGATCCTCGCATACCGAGTCCACTTTTGCGCGGGCTAACTCGGCATTTCGAAATGGCGAATTTGAAAGAGCGATAGTACTCTACGAAGTCGCTATTGGCGAATCTGACGGGCCATTAAAGACGCGCATGCGCTTTAATCTCGGCTTAGCCCTTCGGCGCATAGGTAACCAACCTGCACTGGACGCCTGGCTACTCACAAAACCAGACGGAGTCGAACAGTTCTACTTCGATCTGATCAAACAAGGAGGCTTCTTCGACTCCACCTGGTATCTCGCGCAATACAAGGACAAACACCACATCACGGGCAACCCGCTGGCCCACTACCTTGTCCGTGGTGTTGCTCTCGGCACCAATCCATCACCAGAGTTCGACACCGCCTACTACGTCAAAACGCATATCGATGTCGGCGAATCCGATCTGCACCCATTCCTGCATTATGTATGTCAGGGCCACAAAGAAGGCCGCGCAGCAAAACCGATTCCTGAGCAGGATAGCCTCGGAATTTACCAGCCTGAAGCCATTAAATACGTTCCGCGTTTGCGGCTTAATGTCGCCCCTATTGAAAAATCTGCTCGCGTCATCGCGTTTTACTTGCCCCAGTTTCATCCGATTCCAGAAAATGACGACTGGTGGGGCGAGGGTTTTACCGAGTGGTCCAATGTTCGCCCGGCGAGCCCCCAATTTGACGGACATTACCAGCCACACGAACCGGATGATTTCCTCGGATATTACGATCTGCGCGACACTACCGTCATGCGCAAGCAGATCGAACTTGCCAAGCAATACGGCATCGAAGGATTCTGCTTCTACACCTATTGGTTCACAGGCGCGCGCCTACTCGAAACCCCGGTCGATAACTATCTTGCCGATGCCACACTCGATCTTCCCTTCTGCATTTGCTGGGCCAACGAAAACTGGAGCCGGCGTTGGGATGGGTTGGATAACGACCTCCTTATGGTCCAGCACTATTCAGATCAAGATGACATCGCCTTCATCGCGCATATGGCCAAGTACCTACGGGACCCGCGCTACATTCGTGTTCAAGGGAAGCCACTGCTGATTGTTTATCGGCCCAATCTTTTTCCGGCAATGAAAAACACCGCGCTTCGCTGGCGCAACTGGTGTCTAGAAAATGGGCTGGGTGACATCTACATCGCCTACGTGCAGTCCTTCGAAAAGCGTGACCCCGCTGAGTACGGGCTGGATGCAGCCATCGAATTCCCGCCCAACAACAGTGCACCACCCGACATCACCAGGAAGATTGTCACGAAGGGCCCCGACTTTTCCGGCAAGGTGTACGACTGGCGCATCTTCATGCAGCGCAGCAGAAACTACGTCCCCGAAAGCTATACGTTGTTTCGTGGCGCTTGCCCTTCATGGGATAACACGGCAAGGAAAAAAGGGCGCGCAACGGTATTTGCCCAGTCCAGCCCGAAGCTTTTCGAGCGCTGGCTTATCAATGCCTTTGAAGACACCATAAGACGAACAGAGGATATTGATCATCGACTCGTTTTTATCAATGCCTGGAACGAATGGGCAGAGGGCGCACACCTCGAGCCAGACAAACGGCATGGCTATGCCTGGTTGGATGCAGTCCGCCAAGCGCACTTGGCCGTGGCGAATACAGGCAAACGAATACTCATAGTTAGCCACGATGGCCATCCCCATGGCGCCCAACTGCTCAGCCTCAACATGGCAATGCATTTCAAGCACCTCATGGGTTTTCAGGTCGATATGATCGTGTTGGGCGAGGGTAACTTACTGCCGCGTTTCCAAGAGCATGCAACCGTGCACCGCATCGATCTAGCAACGGCAAGCCGCTCCCAAATCGATGCCGCGTTGGGCGAACTCAGGCAAAAAGGCACTCGTTCAGCGATCGTCAATACCACCGTGTCTGGCCAACTCCTGCCGCATCTAAAACGACACGATTTCGGTGTTGTCTCTCTCGTTCACGAACTGCCTGGCATTCTCGCTTCGTACAAACTCCAGACAGAAGCCAAAGCCATTGCCAAGCATGCCGACAAAATCGTATTTGCAGCACCCCAGGTGAAAATGGGTTTTGAAGCTTTTATCGGGCTGCCGCTACGTCAAGCCATCATTCGGCCTCAAGGTTTATATCAACACAGTTGGCTGCGCGCTGGTGCTGACATAAATGCAGTGCGGCAACAAGTTCGCCAAAAGCTTGGCATGCCGCTCGGCGCCAAAATCATCCTCTGTGTTGGCTATGCCGATCACCGCAAAGGCTTTGACCTCTTCGTGCAGATTTGCACTCGCCTTATGCAACATGGGGCCGATGTATATGCCCTCTGGGTCGGCCACACAGACCAAGGCTTCGTCGAAACAAGCATGATGCATGCCGACGAGTACGGATTGCGCACTCGCTTTCTATTCACTGGACTGGTTGATGAGCCACAACCGTACTACGTTGCCGCCGACGTCTACGCCCTAACTTCACGCGAAGACCCGTTTCCATCCGTGGTCATGGAAGCCTTCGATGCGCTTATCCCCGTCGTTGCCTTCAAGGACTGCGGCGGTTTTGAGGAACTGCTCAAACGGGACTGTGGCGCATTGGCTCCCAAAGAGGACGTCAGCACCTTCGCCAATTTAATCCAAGCCTTGCTGGACTATCCAGATCAGGCTTTACGAATGGCCCAGCGCGGCCGCGAAATCGTCGAGCGCGAACTCAACTTCCGTCATTATCTGTTTGACCTACTTGAGTTTGCCAGCCAACCGCTTCCACGCATTTCAGCAGTTGTCCCTAATTACAACTATGGCCGCTACTTGCACCACCGGCTTGAGACAGTAACAAACCAATCTCTGCCACTTTACGAAGTTATCGTTCTCGACGACTGCTCTAAGGATGACAGTCTGCAGGTGATTCAGAATTTTTTCAAACAATGTGATGTTCCCTGGCGTTTGGAAGTTAATCAAACCAACTCTGGCTCAGTCTTCAAGCAGTGGCGCAAGGGCGCGGAATTAGCCAGGGGCGAATACGTATGGATCGCCGAATCTGACGACACCTGTAAACCAGCCTTCCTTCAGCATATAGTCAACCTTATGCAGGAAACGGGTGCGGTATTGGGTTTTGCAGATAGTTGGCAGATTGACTCGGATGGTAGTCTGCTAGGCGATAGCTATAAACCCTATATCAATGAAGAGGCACCCGGTGCATTTGATCATTCATTCGATATGGACGGGCGCGAATTCTTAGCCAAGTATCTCAGCATCAAAAATGTCATTCTCAATGCTTCCGGAGTTGTGTTTCGGAGGACCGCGCTGCTTGCAGCGTTGAATGGTGTTGGGGATGAGCTTTTTGAATATAAGGTTGCGGGAGATTGGCGGTTGTATATCGAGCTGTGTGCGTCGAACGGTAAAGTAGTATTTGTTGCCGATTCACTGAATGGGCACCGTCGGCACAAGGCAAGTGTGACGCAAGCCTTAGACGCGGAAAGACACTTCAAGGAAATCGAGAGAATGCAAGCCATAACCAACGAGTTGCTTTCACTTGCCGGGGTGAAGAGCAAGCAAATAAAATACCTGCAGCAAGTTGGTAAATATTTAAATAAGAATGATTATAGGTAATAAAATGATGAATAAGCCGGTTGCAGTAATGGGTTATCGTGAGGGGCAATATTTAACCTATGACCAGTCGACAAATAGCGTTATGCAGGCGCTTGGCCAAAATACCGGAAATCTAGCTTTTTGGTATGCCGTTGATTCACATATTGGAAACAAAAAAATATATGTTAGTAGCGCTACGGATGCCTCTGTTATTAATGATGGCTGTAGTGTTTTGGTACTTCCAGCGGCAAATTTTATTGGAAAATATCAAGACCTCGCGCGCTACACAAGTTTCGTTAGAAAGGTGGAGATACCGATTCTGATCCTCGGGTTAGGTTTGCAGTACGACCTTGGCGATAGCGAATGCGAAACCTCAAGCGCAACAAATGAATTTTTGTCGTTACTTGCCGATAAAAATGTCGCGATCGCCGCGCGTGGTCACTTAACAGAAAGCCTCTTGCACAAAAAAGGTGTGCGCAATGTTACCGTTACTGGCTGCCCTTCAAATTACATTTCGACAGAAATTAGTTTTGGATATGAAGCAATATCCGAAAGAGTATTGTTGAATTTTCAAATCGATAAAAAATTCCAATGGATATTACCATTGGTTGCTAATTGGGTAGATAGTTCGGGTGTCCGTAGTTTTGTTTGGCAGGGTTTCGAAGACCCTATTGATTTTTTAAGAAATAACAAAAGCTATGATATGAATCTTCTTCGTGCCTATTGTGATTTATTGAAGCCTGGGATGTCATTGGATCAATTTAAGAAATGGCTTTTTATTCATTCAAACTATTTTTTTGATATCCGTGAGTGGCTTGATTATTGTTCAAGATTTACGTTGGCTATTGGAACCAGATTTCACGGAAATCTGTTGGCAATTCAGGCTGGCGTTCCCTCAATTTTTATTGTCCATGATTTGAGAACACAGGAAATGGTGGAGCTTTTTAATCTTCCGAAAATTCAATGTAATGACGTGGAGAACGGTAGAACATTAGAAATGATACTTAGCCGTGTCAATGTTGACATGAATCCTTATCTTAAAAAGAGGCAGGAGCTTGGGGGTAAATACTTTTCATTGTTGAGGGATGCTGGTATTTTAATAGAGCCAAGATTTGCATATTTTCAATAAAAATATCCAAACGCACGTACCCTCGTCAGCTGACAAAATTTTTGATTGCCGACGCCAATTATTCCAAGCTTCGTTTTTCACGAGGCTTGGAATGCTTATATGAGATAGTGAGACGATGAACTATCTCGCAACATATTTATATTGTGAGTAAATTGTTATGTTTACCTTTGATGGTTGGTGTCCAATATGTGAGCGGGATGTATTTTTTTCTTCGCAGCATGCTTGGTTTCGCGATCATTTACTCTGTTCGGAATGTGGCTCAATCCCGCGTGAGCGTGCTCTGTTTCGTGTGATAAAAGAGCGCTTTCCGAATTACCGAGACTTGGTTATCCACGAAACTTCACCAGGCAATCGAGGCGCTAGTACGAAGTTAGCTCAAGACTGTGGCGGTTATTCAGTATCTCAGTATTTTAAAGATGTAGCTCCAGGCAAGATAAATTCTAGTGGTGTAAGGTGTGAGAACCTTGAAAAACTTAGTTTCGATGATTCTAGTTTCGATATTTTCGTCTCACAGGACGTCATGGAGCACGTATTTGATCCGGAAAAGGCAGTCTGTGAAATTGCACGCGTGGTCAAGCCAGGTGGGGCACACATTTTTACCGTGCCAATCATCAACAAATGGCGTCCGACTGAACGCTGGGCAAGTCTGCGTGAGGATGGTGACATCGCGTATCACGGCACACCCGAATACCACGGGAATCCGGTTGACCCGGATGGTGCGCTGGTGACAATGCACTGGGGGTATGACATCGCTAGTTTTATCAATAAGCACTCAGCAATGGCGACAGTTATCGTCCAGATAGATGATATCACCCAAGGCATACGTGCCGAATTTATTGATGTACTTGTCAGCAGCAAATAGAACATGGCAGGTTTTGAGCGGTAACCAACACGCGAAATATATAAAATAGGATAAGTAGCGTTTATCTATAAAATGCCTCACAAACTAACCGACTTTGCTGGTTTCACCAATAATCGCTGCGTCCTTGTATTGGGTTCGCATCGTTCTGGCACATCCGTTTTGTGTCGCGCTCTGATTGCCGTGGGTGTTTATTTTGGCGAGAATTTGATTGGTCCCCGATCTGACAATCCCAAAGGTTTTTATGAGGATGAGATTACCAATCTACTCGATGAGACTCTTTTTTTTTGCATCGATAGACAATGGAATTCGCTTCTGTTGCCGGACTCTATCGATCCTGCAGGTATTTCCAGATATCAGAATAGTTTGACGGAAAATGTAGTCCGCCGTTTCGAGGGCGTCCCACTCTGGGGTTTGAAAGACCCGCGTATTAGCCGTTTGTGGCCCTATTGGCTTCCCGTCTTTGTGGAGGCGGGTATTGAGCCAATTTTTATCTTGGCTAACCGCCATCCTTACAGTGTCGCCAGTTCTCTCTTTACGCGCGATCAAATGCCCGATGCCCAGGCCCTGTGCTTATGGGCGGTGCACCAGTTGGATGCGCTGGAGGCGCTTTTGCAGCATGGGGGCTTGGTAGTCGATTACGACCGGTTGATGGACCGACCACGCGAGGAGCTGCAAAGGATTGCGTGTTTTCTGGGCGTGCAAGCGCAGCTTGATCCGGACGAGGTTGTGAGGTTCGAAAGTGAGTTTCTTGCCGTTGATTTGCGGCACTCGCGGTACCCGGCCCAGACGGCAGATTCGGCGGTGTATCCATTGCAGGCGCTTTGCCTTGAGATTTACGACGAACTGCTGAGGCTTGCGGAACTGCCCAGCGGGCTGACGCCTGAAGCTGTTGCACATGCACGCAATTCGATGATTGGCTACCGTCGCGAATTGGCGCGATCAAAGGAATGGATGCAGGCAATTGATGCACTTCAGGCCGCACTTGCCAAGGCCCCCAAGCCCGCGCTGGGGTCTGTTGACAGCGTGGAATGCGAAGCACGGCTCTATGTTTCGGAAATCGTCGATGGCGTTCCGCAAGCGTATGTGCAATCTCGCAGCAAAGCTACGACCTACCCTGTCTCAAACCAGCGGCAAACCCTGCGCCTGCAAATGCCGACGGACTGTAAGCCACTCGCTCGCATCAGGCTTGACCCTGCCAACCGCCCGGTAGCGCTATTGCTCCATCGTCTAGCTTTGGTGCAAGCGGATGGTTCGGAACTGTGGCGCTGGAATGGTGATTTCGGATCACTTGTGAACCTCGGCGGCCTTGTCGGTCGTAACGGGCCCGATGGGCTGCTGCTCTTGACGTTGGACGATGACCCATGGTTTGAACTGGCCGTTGCGGATGAT
The DNA here is from genome assembly GCA_945875935.1 of Bordetella parapertussis. Classification (GTDB taxonomy): domain Bacteria; phylum Pseudomonadota; class Gammaproteobacteria; order Burkholderiales; family Burkholderiaceae_C; genus PBB1. The sequence goes on along the minus strand of CAMCNE010000183.1, from coordinate 2,464 downwards.
GTGTTGGCTAATTTAGCCGCCAGCACCAGCGTTATGGTCGATATGACACCGAGGCTATTGGCAGAAGTTGTGGCCGATATTTTTTGTCAGGATGGTCGATTGATCGCTGAGTCGCAGGCCAAGTTAAAGAATGCGCACGTCGAAATGACCCAGCGCGATCAAACCATTTCTGAACAGTCAATGCAAATTCGGGGCATGCGAGACGAGTTGTTGCGCGCTGAAGCGCAGTTGGAACTACTTAAAGACTTGATGTTGGATAACCGCGAGGCGGATCAACTCTGAGCCTAACGATGCCACCATATTTCTTTGATGACGAAAGTTTCTGCGTTCATTTTGACAGTGCAAGCGCCTGCAAACCGTTGATTTACGTGGCTTACAAGCGCAACTGCATGGGGGCAGGTCACGTGCGCTTGGTCGAGTACTCAATGCCAAGACTGGTTTGCTTTATATGCAGCATCGTCTCAATTCACGCAGACTGCCGCAACTAAAGTTGCCCGCGGTTGATGCAGACCTTACCTGAAGACCTCGCGCATCAACCTGAAGCGGCCGCGATAAAGCAGCAGGCTGCTTGGCATCGCGGAATTGGGCGCCGTTCGATCCCTTTTGGCGGCAGTTGTTCGAATTTTGCAGTGACGACGGGATACTGCTCTTGCACAGAAAGCGGGCCTCTCGCTCGCCCTCATTTGCGCTGCTGCGGGAGTGGCTTAGATATGTTTTGTGGCGTAGTCCGCCAGTTCAATGTTTGCCTGCGTGGCGCATTGGTTTCTATTGTTGGGATTCCCCAACTTGCGGTGGAGCTGCCAGTCGCCGGGCCCAGTACGACTCCTCCTGTTGCAGCATGGTTTCAGAAAGTATCAGCGCCGCAGCGTACGGTCTGTCTGGTGATGTGATTGCTTCTGGGTGGGTGTGCTGGCTGGCGCCGATCCAGGTTCCATCATTCATTGATGAAGCCAGTTCACTGGCCAAATTGAATTTGATGCTGGTTCGCCATTTGGCATACAGCCGCTGGCTGTTTCGTGAATCTTGCAGGGTGTGCCTCCCCCTACTGATGCTGACGTGGTGTCGAATATGGCTGGCCAACGCGACAAAGAGTTGCTTGCCATACGTACGAATCTTGAAGCACAGGTCGAGATCCTCACACCCATTGATGAAGCTTTCATCAAACCCACCAGTACTCTCGAAGTCGATCTTGCGGATCAGCAAGCATGCGCCGGTTAGCGCTAACGCCCGTTGGTATCCAACCTCGTTGTGGGGTAGCGACTGAATATGCTCAAACTGCCCTTTGTGGTTGAGTTGAATGCCTGCATGGTCTAGCCGGCCATCGTCGACTCGGAACTGCACGTTGCCAACCACGCCGGCATTCAGGCCGGGGTGCCTAAGTACGTGGATCATTGGTTCCAACCACCCTGGCGCCAGCAGCAAGTCGTTGTTCAGCAACGCCAGCAGTTCACCGCCAGCCAAGCGCGCCCCAGCGTTGTTGCTGGCCGCATAACCCTGGTTTTCCGGGTTCAGCACGACCTTGATCCGTGGATGGCTCAACGTGGCCAGCCAGGCTCGGGTGCCGTCGGTCGAAAAGTCGTCCACCAGGATGATTTCGTAGTCCAAGCCCGGCGGCAGGCTCGCGAGCAACGAGGCCAACATGGCTTGCGTGTGCTTCAAGTGGTTGAACAGCGGAACGATGAAGCTGATTTCCACAGTGCTCCCTTGTTCCTTCAGTTCGTGAGTTGGCTTGTGCTGGGGCGGCGTGGCGTTCGCGGCTGGAGGAGCGCGCGTCCCCCTAGGGCGCCACGCGCTGAGGGAACCGGCGAAGGATCAAGTCCACTGCCGCAGCCACCGTGCATCCGGACCCGGCGACCACCACATCGGGTTGGTAAGGCGCCTCGTACGGGCTGTCGATGCCCGTCATGTTGGCCAACTGTCCGCTGCGGGCCTTTTTGTACAGGCCCTTGGGGTCGCGGGCTTCGCATTCGGCCAGGGGTGTGTTGACGAACACTTCAATGAAGTTGGCTGTGCCGATCAGGTCGCGCGCCAGCTGGCGGTCTTGCCTGAAGGGCGATATGAAGGCGGTGATCACGATCACGCCAGCATCAAGCATCAGCTTGGCCACCTCGGCCACGCGGCGGATGTTTTCAACCCGGCCCGAGTCTGAAAACCCGATGTCGCGGTTGATGCCCTGCCTGATGTTGTCGCCATCCAGAATGTAGGTGCGCTTGCCCTGGCTGTGCAGCGCCACCTCTAGCGCATTGGCAATGGTCGACTTGCCCGCGCCCGACAAGCCTGTGAACCAGATCACCTTGCCTGCGTGGCCCGCGAGCTTTTCGCGGTCGCTGCGGGTGACTGAGAAGGTTTGGTTGTGCAGGTTGTGCATGGACTTGTTGGATGGATCAGGTCGCTGCCCCCGCGGGCTTGCGGAAGAACAAAAACACGCCCAGTTCGCCACCGTGGTCGGTGAACTCGGTGCTGA
>CAMCNE010000182.1 GCA_945875935.1 Bordetella parapertussis | reverse complement strand
CAGCCTTGGTCGCCAGGCCGCCAACACATCCGCATCCACTGATACCGGACTGGCTACTTCGGGCTATTCAACGCCTTGGTAGCTTAGTGGTGCCGTCATGACGCCACGGCAACATCCTCTCATCGCCAACAAGGTTCTGTTTGACAAGTTTTCCCTCTCTTCCGTGGTTCCAGTGCCGCGGAGTGTTGATTCCCTAAGGCTCTTCTAAAGCCCATTTCTCGCAAACCCTCTGAAAGGAAATTCCCATGAAATTCAATCTCAAGATGATCGCTGTCGCTGCGGCGATGGTGTCGGCTGGTGCAGCCCATGCGGCTCCGACCACGTCTGGCAACAATGGCAGCCTGGTGATCGGTGCTTTCAACGTATCGACCAACGCTTGGTACCTGCGCGACACGGGCGTTCTGCTCAACAGCTTCTTGCCCAGCAGCGTGACCACCTTGGCTGCGGACGGTGGTGGCTCCGCTGTCACCGGCGACAAGACGCCAGCCGCAGGTCTCACACTGACCAAGGCAAGCGCCGGCTACAGCAACTTTGGTGACGCCAGCTTCAGCGCTTGGTTGACGGGTCAGACGGCTTCCGACGTTCGCTGGTTCGTGAGCGCGGTTGACGATACGTCCGCCGGCACCAACGCAAGCCCCACGAGCCGCAAGCGCTTCATCACTGCAGGCACCGGCCTCACGCCCACCAACGGCCAACTTGATGGCTATGTTGCTTCCGGCAACGCAGGCGGCCTCGGCGGTTTCTACGCATCGGGCACGAACGGCGCGGTGTCATCGACCGGTACCGGTGCACCTGGCGCTTTCAACACCAACTTCGGTCTGGTCGCTGACAACAGCTATCTGGCTTCGCTCGGCGACAGCGTTGATCTGTTCTACGTGGTGCGTTCGACCCAAACCTCCGGCACCACCACCGCAGCTACCAACACACAGTTCGGCAACGCCACTGGCTTTGCCAAGGTGAGCCTGGGCGCCAACGGTGACTTCAGCTACACCCTGGATGGTGGTACGCCCCCCGTGCCTCCTTCTGCTGTTCCCGTTCCAGCCGCCGCCTGGTTGTTGGGCTCTGGCCTGCTGTCGTTCGGCGCTTTCGTGCGTCGCCGCACTGCCAAGTAATTGGCAGCGTTGCGCCGCAAGCGCGGCCGGGGTTTCACCTACCTCGGCCTGATGTTCCTCATCGCACTCATGGGCATGGCCGCGGCCATGGCCAGTGCGGTGTGGAGCACCACGCAGCGGCGCGACAACGAGCGTGAGCTCGTGTTTGCGGGCCGTCAGTTTGCCGCCGCCATCGAGCGGTATCGCAAGCGGTCTACCGACCCGGCCCGTCTGTACCCCCGCAGTCTTCAAGAGCTTGTCCTTGACGACCGCGGGGGTCAGGTTCATCACCATTTGCGTCGCATCTTTGTCGATCCGCTCACCGGCAGCCGCCAGTGGGGCCTGATCCAGCTGCCTGACGGCGGGATCATCGGTGTGCACAGCGAGTCCGAGCGCGTGCCTTTCGAGCGCGGCTTCGTGATGGCTGACTTTCCCGTGCCCAAGGACAGCCGTTCCTATCAAGACTGGCAATTCGTCGCGCCTAGCGCGATGCCACTGGCCATGCAAGCGGGTCTGGTGCGTGTGGCCGACGGCTCGGCCGCCTTGCCGGTGAACGCGCCAGCACAGACCGTTGAGCAGCCTTTGTCACCCGCGCAGCCCACACCAGCTGCACCACCCACCACGGCAGAGGCGCCGCCCGCCACGCCAGCGCCAGCCGGCAACGAAGCGTCCAGCCAGGGCGAACTCATCTGCTTCGTTGACAACCGACCCTGCATCCGGCGCTGATGAGCCGTACGGAAGCCTCCGACGCAGCCCGTGTGCGCACGGCCATCGAGCCGCTGCTGGACGCAGGCCATGTCGACCATGCGCTGATCGAGCTTCAGCAAGTTCTGTCGGCGCGGCCCGATGACGCGGGCGTGCTCGACCTGGCCGCCGCTGTGCTCTGTGGCGTTGGGCAGTTCGAGCAGGCACTGGCTTGCGCGCAGCGCGCCGTCGTCTTGCAGCCCGACGAGCCGTCTTTTCACTACACCCTGGGGCGCATCCACAAGGCCACGCAGCAACCGCAAGACGCCATCGCGGCCTACCGACAGGCGCTGCGGCTGCAGCCGGATCATCTGGACGCCGCGCTCAGCCTGGGCATCGCCTTGCGCGCGGCTGGCAGCCTGATTGACGCCATCGCGGTGTACCGCGATGTGCTCAAGCGCCACCCCGAGTCGGTCATCGGCTGGATCAATCTGGGCAACGCTCTGGCAGATGCCGGGCAAACGCAAGAGGCGCAAGACATTCGCCTCAAAGCCCACGCGCTGGCACAGTCGACAGCCGAGCAGGCCTTGGCCCGAGCCAGGTCTTGTGAAGACGCCGGCGACCGTGAAGCCGCGCTGGCAGCATGCCAGCAGGCGGCGGCCGTGGCGCCCGGGTGGCTGCCCGCCCAGCTGGCCGTGGCCAAGACGCTGCTGCAGTTGCAAAAGGTCGAAGAAGCGGTGCTTGCCTTTGAGAAGGTGCTGCAAGCCGACCCCAAGCACCTCGAGTCGCTGTTTTTCCTGGGTGGGCTGCACGAATACCAAGGACACGTCGAGGCCAGCACCACCTGCTACGAGCGGCTCCTGCAACTCGCGCCCAACGACCCCACGCGTTTTTGCCTTGCACTGCTGCTGCCGACCATCTTGCCGCACGGCACCGACATCGCCGCGCTGCGCCGCGATCACGAGCAGCGCCTGATCGCGCTGGCTGCGACATCGCCGGTGTTGAGCGAGCCGCTCAAGGATCTGCAGAACTCGGTCTCCAACAACTACTTTCGGCTGGCCTACCACGGTGCGGGCAACCGCGAGCTGCATGCGCTGCACGCAGGGCTGTTTTTGCAGGCATGCCCGTCGCTGGCCTGGGTGGCACCGCACTGTCAGCAGCCGGTGCAAGCGCCCGTAGGCAGGCGACTGCGCATCGGCCTGATCAGTCAGTTCTTTCGGCATCACAGCATCGGCCGAACCAGCGTCGGGCTGGTCGAGCAGTTGTCGCGCGAACACTTCGAGGTGACGGTGCTGTTTGTGCCGCCACGGCGCGACGACGCCATGGCGCAGCGCATCCGCTCGGCTGCCGATGCGGTCGTTGACCTTCCGCCAGATCTCGATCAGGCCCGTCAGACGATCGCCGAGCTCGAGCTCGACATCCTGTTTTATCAGGACATCGGCATGGAGCCCTTCACCTACTTGCTGGCCTTTGCCCGGCTGGCGCCGCTGCAGTGCGTCTCGTATGGGCACCCCGACACGACCGGTATTCCCAACATGGACGTGTGGATCTCGAGCACCGGGTTCGAGCCGCCCGATGCGCAAGAGCACTACAGCGAGCAGCTGATGCTCATCGACGGCGTGGGCACCCTGGCTTATTACGACCGGCCGCAGCCCGCGCCCGAAGCCGTGCTGACCCGAGAAATGCTGGGCCTGCCGGCGGATGCGCCGCTGATCGCCTGCCCGCAAACGCTGTTCAAGTTTCACCCCGAGATGGACGACCTGCTGGCCGCCATCTTCGCCCGCGTGCCCCACGCCCGCTTGCTGCTGGCCACCGGTGACAACCCGGCGTCTGTCGAGCAACTGATGGCGCGCTGGAAGGCGCGCGGCGACGGCATCGACAAGGTGGCGGTGTTTGTGCCCCCGCTCGACCGCGATCACTTTCTGCTGATGTTGAAGCTGTCGGATGTGATCCTTGACACCATCCACTTCAACGGCATGAACAGCAGCCTTGAGGGTTTCGCCATGGGCACGCCCATCGTCACCTTGCCCAAGGCCTTCCAGCGCGGCCGCCACACCCAGGCGATGTACCGCCGCATGGGCTACACCGAGCTGATCGCCGCGGATGAGGCCGACTACGTGCGGCTGGTGGTGCAACTGGCCACCGACACCGCATTTCGCGCACGCGCCAGCCAAAGCATTCTGGAACGCTGTGGCGTGCTGTTTGCCGAGCAGGCGGTGGTCAGGGGTTTCGAGGATGTGTTGCGCACCGCCTTCGCGCAACGCACCGCCACCCCAGACGTTTTGTCATCTTGAGCCGGAACAATCGCGCCTTCGCCGCAGACGACGCGGCGTTGACTGTCTCTTCTTTCATGGCCGCGCCTCACGTGCTGACCCGATCTCATCTTCTTTCGCGCGTTGCCCGGTTTGTGCTGGCAAGCCTTGTGGTCACGGTGCTGGCGTTTTCGGCCCGCGCCCAGAACGCGCCGCCCGCCGAGCCGGCTGGCCCGCGCTTTGACATCCTTGAATTTCGCGTCGAGGGCAACACGGTGCTGCCGGCCGAGCCCATCGAGCGCTCGGTGTATCCCTTCATGGGCGAAAAGCGCAGCGTCGACGATGTCGAGTCGGCTCGGCAGTCGCTTGAAGCCGTCTACCGCAAGGCCGGCTTTGGCACGGTGGTGGTCGACACACCCGAGCAGCAAATCAAAGACGGCGTGGTGACGCTGCAGGTGATCGAAGCGCCGGTGTCGCGCCTGCGGGTGGTCGGTGCGCGCTACTACTCGCAGGGCCGCATCCTTGAAAAAGTGC
>CAMCNE010000181.1 GCA_945875935.1 Bordetella parapertussis | reverse complement strand
GGCCGGCTTTGGCACGGTGGTGGTCGACACACCCGAGCAGCAAATCAAAGACGGCGTGGTGACGCTGCAGGTGATCGAAGCGCCGGTGTCGCGCCTGCGGGTGGTCGGTGCGCGCTACTACTCGCAGGGCCGCATCCTTGAAAAAGTGCCGGCGCTGGCCGAGGGCTCGGTGCCCAACTTCAAGGAAGTCTCGACCCAGCTGGCCACGGTCAACCGGTCACTCGACCGTGGCGTGTCGCCCATGCTGCGCCCCGGCAAAGAGCCCGGCACCACCGAAGTCGACCTGATGGTCGAAGACCAGCGTCCGCTGCACGGCAGCCTGGAGCTCAACAACAACCACAGCCCCGACACCACCTCGAGCAGGTTGCTGGCCTCGATGCGCTACGACAACCTGTGGCAGCTGGAGCACAGCCTGGGTGTGCAGGTGCAGGTGTCACCTGAGGACACCAGCCAGGTCAAGGTGTATTCGGGCAGCTACACCATACCGGCCGGCAACGGGCTGGTGGTGCTGTCGGCCATTCGATCCAACAGCAACACCGTGGCCGGCGTGAGCGGCACCACGGTGTTCGGCAAGGGCAACATTTATGGCGCGCGCGGCATCATTCCGCTCGAGGGCACGAGCAGCCTCAGCCACAACGTCATCGTGGGCGCTGACTACAAAGACTTTTCTGAAAGCGTCTCGGTGGGCGCCAACCAGGGGTTCGACACCCCCATTCACTACCTGCCTTTCAACGTGGGCTACTCGGCCACCAACACCGACAAGCAGGGCATCTGGCAAGCCGGCGGCGGCGTGACCTTTGCGCTGCGCGGCGTGGCCAGTGAAGAGTCGCAGTTCGAAGACAAGCGCTACAAGGCGCAAAGCAACTTCACCATCTTGAAGCTCAACCTGGCGCGCACGCAAAACCTGAGCAATGGCCTGGTGCTGTACGGTTTGATTGAAGGTCAGCTGACCGACCAGGCCCTGATCAGCAACGAGCAGTTCGTGGCCGGCGGCGTGGACAGCGTGCGCGGCTACCTTGAATCGACCGCGGTTGGTGACAAGGGCGCGCGCGCCACGGTCGAACTGCGCAGCCCCAACCTGTGGCCCGAGCGTCTGGGCTGGCTGGCCAATCTGCAGACCTTTGCGTTTGCCGACGGGGCAGGGCTGTACCTGAACGATCCGCTGCCCGGTCAGCAAAGCCACTTCAATCTGGCCAGCGTGGGCGTGGGCCTGCGCCTGCAAGCCAAACGCTATGCCAGCGTGTCGCTGGATCTGGGCTGGCCATTGACATCCGAAGGCCAGACCACCAAGGGCGCGGCGCGCCTGCACGCCAGCGGCGTGATCGAGTTCTGACACCCAAGGCGCCCGGTGGCCAAGTCTCGCCATTCCAGCGGTGCGGGGGTGATGCTGTCGCAAGCACAGCAGCTGATCGCCGCCGGCCAGCACGCCACAGCGGGGGCCATGCTGCAAAAACTGCTGGACGACGAGCAGACCCGGCCCGAGGCGCACTACCTGCTGTCCATCTCGGCGCAGATGCGCAAGCAGATCGATGCCGCGCTTGAACACGCCCAAAAGGCCGTGCAACTGCGAAGCGACGATGCGCGCTACCAGTTCACGCTCGGCCGCGCGCACAAGGCTGCCAACGACATTGACGCCGCCGAAGCGGCTTACCGCGCTGCGCTCGCGCTGCAACCAGGCTACCTCGAGGCCAAGGTGAGCCTGGGCATCGTGTTGAAGGCGCGCGGCGATGCCGAAGCTGCCATCGCGCTGTACGACGAAGTGCTCGCGCGCGACCCGAAGTTCGCGCCCGCGCTGGCCAATCGGGCCAATGCGGTGCTGCTGCGCTCCTACCTCGAGGCCGAAGCCGGCAGCGATGACACCCCCAGCGATGAGGTCATCGAAGCGCAGCAGCGCGCCGCCGCACTCAACCCGCGCGATGCCGTGCTGGCACGCAATGTGGGCGTTTTGCTCATGCGTGCGCGGCGGCGTCTCGAGTCGGCCGAGGCCTTCAACCGCGCGCTGACGCTGGACCCCAGCGATGTGGACTCCTGCCTGCACATGGGCCATGTGCTGCGCACCATGGGCAGCGCGACGCTGGCTTGCGAGCTGTACGAAAAGTGGCTGGACCGCAACGCGCCCCATGCAGCGGTGATGCGTTCGTTGGCCGCCCTCCTGACGCGTGACGGCCACATTGACCGCGCGCTGCCCTGGGCGCAAAAGGCCGCCGACATGGACCTGGACCCGCACGCGCTGATCCAGGTGGGCAGCACGTTGATGCAAGCGCGCCGCCTGGTCGAGGCCATGGACTACTGCACGCGGGCCATCGAGCTTTCGAACCGCAAGGCCAACACCTATTCGACCGCGCTGCTGGGCAGCAACTACCTGCACGAAGACCCGCACGCCGTGCTGGGCATTCATGCCGAGTTTGGTCAGCAACTCGAGCCGCCCGATCAACCCGAGCCGCCGTGGCAGCCGGTGGCGCCCGACGAGCGGTTGAGGGTGGGGTTTGTGTCGGGCGACTTCGTGCGTCACTCGGTGTCTTACTTCATCGGGCCGGTGCTCGAGCACATCGACAAGCGCCGCTTCGAGGTCACCTGTTATCACAACCTGGCGTTCGGCGACGAGGTGACGGCGCGCATGAAGACCTACGCCGACCACTGGGTCGAGTGCGAAGGTTTGTCCGATGCCCACCTGCGCCAGCGCATCATCGACGACGGTATCCATCTGCTCATCGATCTGGCGGGGCTGACCTCGAATTCGCGATCGACCATGTTTGCCCGCCGCTGCGCACCGGTGCAGCTGAACTATCTGGGCTACCCCACGCTCACCGGTGTGCCGGCGATCGACTTTCGCATCACCGATGGGGTGATCGATCCGGGCGACATGCCCGCGCGCCCGTCGGAGCAGCCGCTGTGCCTGTCGCGCTCGATGTTCTGCTACCGCCCTGATGAAAACCCGACCATAGACGCGCCGCCGGTGCTCAAGGTTGGCCACATCACCTTCGGCTCGTTCAATAACATCGCCAAGGTGACCGACCACACGCTGGAGCTGTGGGCGCGCATCATGGTGCGCGTGCCCGGCTCGCGATTGCTGCTCAAGTCGCAGTCGATGGCGCAAGAGTCCAACCGCCGCAATATCGAGCAGTTCATGGCCGAGCGCGGCGTGGCGGCTGAGCGGCTGACGCTGCAGCCCTGGGCGGCCAAAAAGGCCAGCCACTTGCTCATGTACAACGACGTCGACATCGCGCTCGACCCGTTTCCGTACAACGGTGCCACCACCACCTGCGAAGCCCTGTGGATGGGTGTGCCGGTGGTGACGCTGCGCGGACGTACCCACACCTCTCGCATGGGAGCGTCCATCTTGAACGCCATCGGCCGGCCCGACTGGGTCACCGACACCGATGACGACTACGTGAGTACCATCACCCGCCTCGCGGGTGACGTCGATGCACTCGCCCAATGGCGAGAGCAGGCACGCACGGCGATCGCCGCGAGCGCGCTGTTTGACGAAGCTGGTTTCACCAAAGAGTTCGAGCGTCTGCTCGAACGCGCCTGGGTGCAGGTTGGTGAGCGCTGTGTGACAGCTCTGTCACACGAACTGGCCTGAAGTAGCCAGACAAATCGCGCTCGACGCCCGTCAGGGCGACACACGAAATTTCTACAGTGACGCAGTCGGCTGGGGGCCTTTTGAAGGTCTCACGGTCGGTGCCAATGAGTCCTGAAGCACGCCAATCGAGAAGCCACGCGGCCCCTCGGAACCAAGAGCAGCAAACAGGACCGACAAGTAGCGATTTACCCAACCTAACCCAGGAAAACCTCACATGAAATTCAACCTCAAGATGATTGCTGTCGCCGTGGCGATGGTTTCTGCTGCTGGTGCGGCCAATGCAGCGCTCACCACCGGCAACAACGGCAGCTTGGCCATCGTGGCTTACAGCCAGTCGACCAACGCCTGGTACATCCGCGACACCGGCTACTTGCTCAACAGCTTCCTGCCCAGCAGCGTGACCACGCTGTCGGGTGACGGCTCTGTCACCGGCGACAAGACGCCAGCAGCCGGCCTGACGATCGACAAGACCGTGACCGCCAGCTTTGGCGACTCGTCTTTCAGCACCTGGTTGTCCGGCCAGACGCAGGCCGACGTTCGCTGGTTCGTGAGCGCTGTGGACAGCGTTGGTACCACCAGCTCCAACCGCAAGCGTTTCATCAGTTCGTCGGCTGACATTGGCCAGACCGCCACCAATGGTCAGGTCGACCAGTACATCGCTTCGGGTGCGGCCGGTGGCCTCGCCACGTTGTTCGGCTCTGGCACCTTGTCGGTCACTGGAACTGACGCTCCTTCCGCGTTCGGCACCAACTTCGGCCTTGGCGGCGCTGGCTTGGCTTCGATTGGCGACGCTGTCGGCTTGTTCTATTTCGCTCGCTCGACCAACACGGGCAGCACGACGGCGGCATCTACCGGCACGCAGTACGGCAACGCTACCGGCTACGCCACCGTGTCGCTGGCTGCCAACGGTGACTTCACCTACAACGTTCCGGCCGCTTCTGCCGTGCCCGTGCCGGCCGCTGCCTGGCTGCTGGGTTCCGGCCTGCTGGCCATGGGTGGCGCGATTCGCCGCCGCAAGGCTGCTGCGCAAGGCTGACAGCCACACCGCCTGGATCAACCGTGTTTTTTCTCCTCACCCGTCCAGCCATTGATTCAGGCGGGTGCCTTTTCGCTAGACCTTTCTTGTCAACCTCAACCTCAACCAAGGATCCATCATGAAACTGAACAAAATCTCTCTGGGCGTTGCCGCCGTTATCGGCGTGTTGTCCGCTCCTGCTCACGCGCTGCTGGCCAGCGACTACACCAACGCCAGCGAGTTCTCGGGCAACACCCTGAACATCCGCATGTCCGGCGCCACCGCCCAGGACCCCGGCGTTCTGGCCGCCACGCTGCGCTTTTGCACGGCTGGCTCGATGACCGCCTACACGATCAGCAACAACTTCGTGTATTTCTGCACCATCAACACCTCGACGCTCGGCGGCGTAACCGCTCGTGGCGGTGTGACCCCCTCCAAGCTGGCCCTGTACAAGTACTCGGTCGGTGGCTCTGCCAACGGCGTGACCCCGGTCAACAACGCTTCGAACCTGCCTTTCCTTGACCTGACCAAGCTGAACACGAGCTGCACGGCCGGCTCCGCCACGGCTGACGCCGACGGCACCGCCACCAACCTGTCGACCTATCAGGTCTTCAGCTGCACCGCTGCTTCTTCGAGCCTGACGACCAACACCCTGTCCTACATCGGCATCTCGGACGTGGAGCCAGCCTTCTTCGGCGCACCATCGAGCTACAGCAAGCTGTCCTCGGCTGGTTTGGCCTCGGTGGTCTTCGGTGTTCCAGTCACCAAGAACGTCTACAACGCGCTGCAAGTAGCTCAAGGCCTGACCGAGGGCAGCTTGACCGAAGCCAACATGCCATCGCTCAGCCAGTCCCAGATCACCTCGATGTTCACGCAGGAAGGCCAGACCTGGTCTGGATTGGGAACGGGCATCACGCTGGCTGACGACACCGTCTACGTGGCTCGCCGTCCGAACAGCTCCGGCACCCAGAAGACCTTCGAAGCGCTGATCGCACGCACCGTCAACGGCACCTTGGGTGCACGCAACTGCCAGTCTGACGTCGAGTCCTTTGTCAGCGGCGTCGATGCCCTCGACAACAACGCTGTGAACAACACCTGTGAAGGCAGCAACCTCGTGGTCAACGGCAGCGGTTCGGGCCAGGTTCAGGCTTGCCTGAACAAGCACAACGACGCAGGTCGTGGCGCCGTGGGTGTTCAGACCACCGAGACCAAGGTCACCGGCAGCTCGAAGTTCCTGTTCGTCAAGATCAACGGCGTGGCACCAACCCAAGCCAACGTGGCTTCAGGCAAGTACACCGCGTACTCTGACGCCGCTATCAACCTGCGCACGGGTGCCACCTCGCCAACCGCGTCGGCTGATAACTACAGCAACTTCGTGACGAAGTTCAAGGCCGCGTTTGCCGATGGCGCCATCATCAACGTGATCAACGGTGCTGCTCAGCCGTTCGGTGCTGCAGGCGTGATGGCTCTGGACAACCTGGTGTCGCCAACTCCTACGGCTGACTACACCGGCGCTTCCAGCCGCAACCCATGGTCGCGTCTGGTCGGCGGCACGACCCTGAACAACTGCCAGCCTGGCAAGGCCGCAGCGTTCTGATTTAGCGTGGCTTACCACCGCCGTGAGGCGGTGGTTCAAGTCTCGGCGATATGCAAAGCCAGCGTCTCACAAGGACGCTGGTTTTTTTATGCCTGGGGGGAAACGGCAAACGCCGCCGGGGGCAAACCTTGGCGGGCGCGCTCGACCATGCGACTGTAGGCAGCTTCGAGATGCCGGGTGTAGCGGGGGGTGTCGTACAGCGGCGCGTTGCGCAACTGGGTGCTCAGCTTTTGACGCAACCCGACCAGCAGTCCCGGTTCGGTGGCCAGCCGAATGGCCAGCGACTCGTAGTCGGCCAGTGATGGCGTGATGAGCTCGGGCAGCCCGACGGCCTGGAGCAGGCTGGCGCCCACCCGGCTTGGAAATGTTTGCCCAATGCAGGTGAGCACCGGCAGGCCGGCCCACAGCGCATCGCTGCCGGTGGTGTGGGCGTTGTAAGGCAGGGTGTCCAGAAACAAATCGCACAGTCGCAGCCGCGCCAGGTGCTGGTCATTGGGCAGCGACTGGCCAAAGATGAGGCGCGACGGATCGACCCCGCGTGCCGCAGCCTCGTGGCGCAGGTTGTCCTGAGTTTCTGGCGTGTTGCTGTACAGCATGAGCACGCTGCCGGGCACGCGCTGCAGCAGCCGCATCCACACATCGAACACCAGGGGCACGATCTTGTAGACGTTGTTCATGCAGCAAAACACGAATGCATCTTGCGGCAGACCCGCTTCGGCGCGCGTGGCTGGCCTGGCGGCCACTTGCCGTTGCGAGTCGTTGGGCTGGTACGAGTCGGGCAGGTACACCACCTTCTCGGTGTAGTGCTCGTGCGCGTCGCTCGGGATCACCACCTCGTCGGCGATCAGGTAGTCGAGGAAGGGCATGCCGGTGGTGCCCGGAAAACCCAGGTAGTTGACTTGCACCGCAGCCGGCCGCGCGGCAAACAGGTGGTGGCGCGCCCGCCCGAAGTAGCCATTGAGGTTGACCAGGATGTCGATGCCACGATCCCTGACCGCGGCGACCGCCGAGCGGTGGTCGAGCAAGCGGATCGGCACCACCTGGGTGGCGGCCTCGATGCGGCGGCGCAGGGCGCTTTGATCAGCCTTGCCGTTGTCGAAGGCGAACACCTCGAACTTCGAACGATCATGGCATTCGAGCACCTCGGTCAGCAAAATCGAGGTGGCCTGGTTACGGAATTCGCCCGCCACGTAGCCCACGCGTATCTTGGGGCCGCTGCCCACGATGGCCGTGGGCCATTCGTGCGAGCGCTGTGGAACGCAGGTGGCAGCATAGAGGCGCGCGGCCATCGCCAGCATGTCGGGCGCCGGACAGTAGCCCTGCAATCCAAACGGCTCTGCCGCCAAGCGGCCGGCCGAGATGTCGGTGGAGATGCGCTGGTACAGCGCACCCAGTGCGGCCCAGTCGGCGCCCAGCATCTTGACGTGCATCAGCCGGCCGGCCGTCAGCGGCCGCTCGGGGTCGAGCTGCAGCAGCCGTTCGAAGGCCAGCGACGCATCCTCGTGGCGGCGCTGATCCTGCAGCGACATGCCGAATTGCTCGATCACGTCGAGTCGGCTCGGCTCGAGTTGCAAGGCACGCGACAGGCTGGCCGCTGCCGCTTCGAGTTGGCCGAGGTGGCGTTGCAGCACGCCCAGCGAAGCCCATGCGTCGGCG
>CAMCNE010000180.1 GCA_945875935.1 Bordetella parapertussis | reverse complement strand
CACGCGCGCCTCGTGAGAGGCGCGCGACTCGGTTGACGTGCAACAGCGCACACCGAGAGTGTGTTTCAATCCACGCGCGCCTCGTGAGAGGCGCGCGACTCGCTGTCGGTGATCGCCACGACAAGGGGATCGAGGTTTCAATCCACGCGCGCCTCGTGAGAGGCGCGCGACGGTGCATTCGATTCAGTGCAGCGCGCGCGCCAATCGTTTCAATCCACGCGCGCCTCGTGAGAGGCGCGCGACGTATGGGTCTAGCGGCCCGAGTCCCAAAACTAGAGTTTCAATCCACGCGCGCCTCGTGAGAGGCGCGCGACGTGGAGGTAAAGATGGTTTCACCTGCGGTAGCCGAGTTTCAATCCACGCGCGCCTCGTGAGAGGCGCGCGACTCCGTCCAAGTAACTTGTTGACTCCAAGTGTCGGCTTGCTCACGTTGCGCGAACCGGCTGCCCGGCTGCGTGCCGGGCGGTGACGGGTCGCACAACACGCTCCGATTAATCTGTCGCATCAGTCACTTAGGTGGCGCGCGAACGTGAGGCAACTTTGCCGGTCACTCCACGTTCGCGAAAAGATCATAGAACCAGCGGCCCGTCGAAGTCCGTGGCTTTGAACTTGCCGTATTCGCGCACTTCGCAGCCGCGTGTGTCGGCCATCCGGTAAAGGCGCAGGCAATCTTCGTCCAGGCTGATTTCTGCCAGCAGCCTGCGCTCAAGCGCTTCAAGTTCAGCCAGCGTCACCTTGCACTCAAACACAGACTTTTGCACGCGCTGGCCGGTGCTCTCACACACCTTGGCTACACGGCGCAGCCGCCGTCGGCCTTCGCGCGTTTCGGTGTTGACGTCGTAGCAGGCGATGACCAGCACAGCAGCCCTTCTGGTGCTACTTGACGGCGAAAGGCAGATAGCCTGGTGTCTCGCCACGAACATGGCGGGCCAGCAATCGCGCCTGCACCAGCGGCACGACTCCGAGCGGTAGGCTTTCGGCCAGCAGCGGGTGGGTCAGCAGTTCCTGCTTGCGCTCCTGGTACGCCACCACCACGGCTTTGCGTGCGTCGGCCGCCAGATTCACCGCGCCCCCATCGCGCAGCTCAAAGTCGCCAGCGCGAAGCTGCCCACGGTTGACCAGGGTCAGTGCCAGCCGGTCTGCGAGAGGGCGAAATTCTTCGATCAGGTCCAGCGCCAGCGCTGCTCGGCCGGGACGTATGGCGTGCAGAAACCCCAACTGCGGATCGAGCCCTGCCGCTTCACAGGCCGATCGGCAATCGTTCATCCACATCGCATAGATAAACGACAGCAGCGCGTTCATGCGGTCACGCGGTGGGCGCCGACTGCGGCCGTCCATGCTGAAGTCGCCGCGCAGGTCGGGGCGCACGATGAGGTTGATGGCGCCAAAGTAGGTGCGAGCCGCTTCACCCTCGACGCCGCGCAGCACGTCAAGCGAGATGGCCTGTGGCAAGGCCCTCACGCTGGCTGCCAAGTCTTGCGCCGCCCGCGTGAGCACGGCTTCCTCCTCCACCAGCTTCGCCTCGCGTGCACCACGCAGCAGTACCTGTCGCTGGTTTTTCAGTTTGCCGGCCACCACCGCGCGCGCTGCTTCGAGCGTGAAGCTGGCGTTATTGACCGCCCGGTGTTGGGCCTGCCGCAAAAGCACATTGCCCGATACCGCTCCTTCCAGCCGCGCCTTGAATCGGCCATTGGTGTCGAGCAGTACCAGCGCGATGGCCTCCTCGGCCAGCCGGTGCATCAGCGGCGCGCTAAGGTTCACGTGGCCGAAGCACACCACGGATTGGAGGTGGTGCAGCGGCACGCGCAATTTGGTCTCGTCGCCAACCTGGATGCGCAAGGTGTCGTTATCCAGCCGCAGGTAACTGTCGGGCAGCGTGACGTAAAGCGTGTTGAGCAGTTGCATGCATTGCACCCCTTGTTGTGTCAGGCATCCGGGTCGAACAAGGTCGAATTTGCGCCGCGATCAAGTAGGCGGCCTATGGCCTCCGGCTGGCAGCGGTCGCGCAGTGAACAGCCCTTGCACCGCTGCGTGTCGGTGGTCGGCGGCGGTAGCACGCCACGGGTCAGCATGGCACGCACCGCCTCGGCAATGGCCATGACCTGCTCGCGCAAGTGCTCACTGATCTGCACCGCGCGCCGGCGCTTTGAACTTGCGTAATACAGCGCACCCTCGGCTACGGCATGCCCTGTCATCTGCTCAAGGCACATGGCCTGTGCTGCCAACTGCACGTCGTCGCAGGCGGCGATCGCTGCCGCCTTGTGACGCGTGCCGTGCTTGTATTCCACCGGGTGGGGCGTGCCATCAGGCTCGAACTCGACGACGTCGGCCTTGCCGATCAGACCGAGCGTGTCGTGCCACAGCGGCAGCGCGCGTGCGACGCGCAGCCCCTTGCGCAACTCCATGCCCGGCTGGTCAACAGTGGCATGGACGGCCTGCCCCCGAAGCGTGTGCAGGTTGTCGTCAAAAGCCTGCTCAAGATGGATCAAGCCGCACTGGCGCGGGCAATAGGCCCAGTGCTGCAGCGCGGACAGCGTTAGCGGGTCAAGGTCTTCCATGCCAGGTGGCGCGTTGGGTTGCCTGTCCGGCGGCGCTTGGTTCTGCCAGCCGTCAGCCCAACCGTCTGATCATCAGGATGTCCTCCGGTATCTCAGCCGCGTTGATCGCCACGTCGTAGTCGGTGAAGTCGCGCGCCACCAGCACATCAGGCTTGCGTTTCACGCTCACCAAGTCGAACAGGTCATGGGCATGGGCGTTGCCGAGCGCTGTTTTATGTTCGAAGACGTAGAGGCCGCGTGTCGCCATCTCGCCGCGCGCGGCGGATCGATCGTGCTCGAACATGTTTTCCAGCGCGCGGAAGAACAGCTCAAGGTCGGCTGTGCCGAAGCCGGTTTGCTTGGCCAGAAAAGCGGATACGAATCCGTGCGCCCGGTACAGGCCGTACGGCACGGTGTGCTTGCGCCCCATGGTGCGGTTGTCGCCATCTTGCTTTTCGGATTCAGCCTCTGTGGCCACGGCCATGCGGGTGATTGAGTGCTCGGTGGCCACGATGGGGTCTGCAGACCGGCCGAAGGTCATCTGTACTGGCCCGCGCACCTGCCCGCAGTTCACGCCCGTGGACATCACTGCACCGAACGTGCGGACGTCGAAGAAGTTCTTGCAGATCCAGTCGCGTGCGGCCTTGACGCTGTCTTCGCTGCCCTTGCGCTTCTTCTTGCCTCCTTTGCCATCGTCGGCCAGTTCATCGGTGGCGCCGATGGCCTCGTAGGCAGCACGGTGCGTGCGCTCAAGCACACCCTTTTCCTTGATGTAAATGTCGTGCGGTGACGCGTAGTCGTTGACCATGCCCACGTAGTTGCGGACCTTTCGCTTCAGGGCGACGTCGGTGACCAGCCCGTGGCCGGTTTCAGCATCAATGCGGGGCATGTTGCCCGCATCGGGGTCGCCGTTGGGGTTGCCGTCTTTCACGTCGAACAGCAGCACGAAGTCATAGCGGGTGGTGAGCGTCATGGTCAGATCTCCTGGGTGGGTTCGTCGACGTGGCCTTCTTGCTTGCGTGCGTAGAAGGTCTGGCGTTGGTGGTAGTAGCCAAGCGCAAAGGTGGCTTGCTGGGGCAGCGTGAGCTGGCGCGGGAACTCGGTGATCGGTTGCATGATTTCGCCGATCAGCCGCTCGAAATTGCCGGTCTGCCCGTCGCTAAGTTTCTTGAGGTGCGCGTTCTTGAGGCGCAGCAGCGTGGTGAACACCAGCACGGGCGTGGTTGATGCGCCACCGTAGTACCGGTCACGGATGGTGGCGTTGATCCCGGGTTGTGCCTGTTGCTGGATCCGCTCCAGCACGGCGAACAGCCTGCCCAGCAGATACGGTGCATCGGTTTGGAGCATGTCCAGTTCCTCCTTGAAATGTTGATGAGATGGCGCGACATCGCCGTGCCTGCGTCGGTGATCGCGGTTGAGCCAGGCCTTGAGAACAGCGGCCCGCAATGTGGTCACCTCCTGCTCGGCCTTACAGCGCATGACCGCAGCGTTCAGCAGCGTTGCAGGGTAGGGCTGGCCTTCCAAAATGGCCCGCATCCATTCGCCCGCCAGCCGCGGTGGCACGTTGTCAAGCTTGCCCAGCAGGGCCACGCTTGCAAGCAGCCGAAACAGTGAGGGCGTGACAGGGTCGTTGTCATAGCGGCGTACCACTGCCAGGTCGGCAAAGTGCTGAAGGATGCGCGGCGCGAGTTCGGCCAGCGGCGCGCGCAGCCAGAAGCGAACGCTGATGCGTGCCGCGTTCGGAGCCAGCCCCAGGACGAAGAACTGCGTGTCCTGGTCGCTCGCGGGCAACCGGCCGCTGGCCATCGCCTGGTGCAGCGCCTGCACCGCGCGCACGCCACGATCCGGGTCGTCTTTGTTTTCGCCAAAAAAATCGGCGAGGGTGAATTCGCCGTCGAACTGCGTTGGCTTGTCTGCCCAGAACACGGTGGAGGCATCACCGACCTGCACCCGGTTGCGTGAGCCCTGTGCCAGAAGGTGGTTGAGCGCGGTGGTGTAAGCGAAGGCTGCGCGCTCACCGACGGGGGCGTTCTCACCCTGACTTTCTGTCTTGCCGTAAGACTCGAATGCCCTTGCATTGAACGACACGATGTTGGCACCCGATGATTGCGCGCCCCACACGCCCTTGATCGATGAATGCAGCCGCTGAATCGGTGCGTGCACACCTTCAATGAGGCACATACCCATCGCCGCATCCGCGGCTGCAGCCGGCCGGCTTGCTGCCACCACCGCCGGCCGCTGGCACACCAGATCCACATCCCCGCTCAACTGGAAGGTCATGACCGGATTGGTCTCGCAGATCTCGCCCCACGCCACGTTGGTATGAAGCGCGCTCCAGTCGGCGCGGTCGATCGCTGCCAGCACGGCCTGCACGCCGGCGTCCGCTTGTGCTGTGGCGGGCAGGGCTGCGATGCGGGCACGAAACGCCGCGTGCGGGGTGATCTCGGCATTCCCCTTGCGGGCCCTTTCGGCGCCGATGGCGTAAGCCGCTCTGTCCCACAGCAGATTGGCTGCGACGCCCGAAGTTTTCTTGCCACCTTGAGGAACAAGGAAAGATTGGGCACGCGGTTTCTTGCCGTCGAGGCTGCGGGTATCGCGCAACTGCACCACGCGGCCGTCTGAGGTGAGTTCAATGACGAAGGGGATGTCCTTGTCCTCAAAACCAAGGCTGGGCAACCGCTTTGCGGGGTCCGGGTCGCACGCCTTGCGGTCGTAGTAATGCACTAACTCTTGCAGGATCATCGAGCGGCCCCCTGTGTGTCGACCTCGATGACACCCGCGTTCATCTGCGCCCGGAAGAACACGGGCTGTGGGTCCTCGGGGTTGGCGAAGTCGAGGTCGTGAAGCATCCAGCCGAGGTCGCGTGTCTCCGGGATGGGTGTGGGTTCGTTGACCGTACTGGCCACCAGTCGCGCGCGCGCTGCAAACTCCCTGCAGCCCAGATAGGGCTGGTTGACGCACTGGCCGTTTGCGGCACGGCGCTCGAACATGGCGTGGTACTTCTGCGGCGGCTCAGGGTCTTGACGATCGGCGCGCACTTCCAGATCGGCATGCACGCGATAGGCAACATCGCGCAGCAGCAGGCTGGCGCGCTGGGCGCGTTCGTTGGGGTCATCTGCGTAGATCGCCAGGTCGACGTCTGCGCCGTTCATGACTCTGGCGACATTGCTGACCGATACCTTGCTTCCCACCTCATTGCGCCGCAGATTGACGAAGCGAACGGGGCGCAAAACCTCGATGCGCCGCACGTGCCAGCGGATGGCTGGCTTCCAAAGGATCGACTCAAAAACCGCCCGCGCGGCCGATGGGGTGATCACGTCGTAGGACACCCGCTCGACCTTCATTTCGGGGCGGGTGAAACAGGCCAGCTCGCCTGAGACCTCTAGGCAGTAACTTTTCATTGGTCTTCATTCCCCCTACGTTTCGTTCATTGAACCAGGCTGGCCGCGTCAAGCGCCTGCCCCTCAGGCAGCAGGCCGAGCCGCGGGTCGTAGCGCAACTGATCGACCAGCAGAAACATGCCGGGCACGAGTTCCTGGACATCTCCGCGAGCCTGCCATGCGGTCACCTGCTTGCGTCGGACTGTGACTGTGTAGCGCTGTAGTTTGCGCAGCAGCCAGCGGTCAGTAGCACCGCTGCGCAACTGCGATATGTGCGGTTGGATTGAAGGCTTCCCATCGCTCTGGTAATCAACGATGACGGTGGCCTGGTCCTCATCGTCGATGAGCCGAAAGCGCTCGGCTGCGGTCTTGAAATTGAACTCGAAGCGGGAGTTCTTGGCCAGTTCATCACAGATCTGGTGTTTGTCGCGGCTCGGAAATCCAGCGTAGTACAGCGGGAAGTAGCGCCCGAAGGCTGCAGGCGACAGGGCGTTGCCGCCGGCCTGCAATACCGTGCGCGCGGCTTGTGCGGCAACGCGAATCTGGTGCAAGGGCTTGGGAATGTCCCTGACGAAGACCACGACCAGACCTTTTTCACCCACAGGTAAACGTCCCTCTCGATTGCATCGCCCCGCGGCTTGCGCGACCGAATCCAGCCCGGCAAGTGACCGAAATACAACCGGAAAGTCGATGTCCACACCGGCTTCCACCAGTTGTGTGCTGACCACCCGCAACGGGCGGGTGTCGCGGCCTTCGCGGCGGGCCTGCAGGCGCTCGCGGATCTCGGCTACCACGTCGGCACGGTGTTGTCCGCACAACGAGGCTGACAGGTGCAGCGTGACGTCGCCGGTGATCTGGTCCAGTGCGCTCATGATTTCGGCGGCATCGCGGCGCGTGTTCACGATGGTCAACACACAGTCAAACGTCGACAGGCGCTGCACCAGTTCGGCCATGCCCATTGGTGTGTGCAGGTCGGTTGGCCATTCGATATCGACGCGTTCAAGCGCCGCAAAAAGCTCTACTTCATCGTCGATGACGGGAGTGGCCGCGGGCAGTCCGCGTAAGCGTTGACGCGGATCGAAGCGCTGGCTGTCGCCAAGCGTGGGCTGTGTGGCAGTGCACAGCAGCAGCGTGACGCCGAAATGTGTAACCAGCACGTTCAACGCATCGAGGATCGGCTGAAGGAATTCAGGCGGCAGCAACTGGGCTTCGTCCAGCACGATCACGCTGCCGGCGATGTTGTGCAACTTTCGACAACGCGATGTGCGCGAGGCGAACAGCGACTCGAACAGTTGAACGTTGGTGGTCACGACCAGTGGGGCGTCCCAGTTCTCGCACGAAAGGCGGCTGCGAAGGCTTTCTTGCCGGTCGTCCGTGTCAGCCTGGCTGTGGTGTTCCACGACTTGGTTGGCACCGAAGATTCGGCTGAACACATCGGCTGTCTGCTCGATGATGCTGGTGTAGGGGATGGCATAGATGACGCGTCGTTTGCCATGGGCCTCGGCGTGCTGCAGTGCGAACGCGAGGGATGACAGAGTCTTGCCGCCACCGGTTGGCACCGTCAGCGTGAAAACCCCCGGTGGAAGCGTGGCCTTGGCCCGGCATTGCGCGAGCACGCTGGAGCGCGCGAGCATGACTTTGTCGGCCGCCAGTCCTGCCATCTCAGTTTGCTTTGCCATATTGGCAAGGTGCGCAGCGAGTTGCGCCGCATAGGCAGCCAGCGGTTGAAATCTGGCGCGTGCGTCACTGTGCTTTGCGTCGAGGAAGCTTTCGGTGTCTAGGAAGTCGGCGTCAACCAATGCCGAAAACAGCATGCGAATCCAGCAAGACACGGTCAGTGGTTGATTGCCCGCTGGGTCGGGGATGGCCGCCAGCGCAGCTTTCAATGTGAAGCCGCTGGGCAGTGCCAGCAGGTCGCCGTCTAGTGGTGAGCAAATGGCCACCGCCTCCATGAACTCCCGCTCACTGTCAGCAGCGCCTGTCCCCGAGAGCCGGCGGTCGATTCCTGCCACCCAGTCGCCAAGCCCGGCGTGGTGTCCTGCAATCACGTACATGAGCACCCTGGCCAGCATTGCGCCATTTGGGCCGAACTGCGCTTCAAAGGCTCGCCGCGCATGGAGCGCTCCGGCGGCTGAGTGCGTCTTGTCGCTGTTGCTGGGCAGCTTGCCTTCGATGTGGGCCTCGTGCCCGTTGACCTGGCGGATGTAACTCTGGAAGCCTGGACGGTACTTGCCAAGGTCGTGCCACAACCCCGCGAGGTGAGCCCAGGACTCAGAACCAAATGGCGTCGCAAAAGAACGCGACCCAGCCGCGACGCCCAACAGATGCTCGCGCAGCAGATGTGGCGTGCCATCTGTGCTGACGTGGGCAAGGTTGGTGTCCATGAGTGCAGAGGCTATCTGGTGAGAGGCTCATGGCGTGAGCCAGTTGGAATGAGTGTCGCCCCCAAAGGTGTCACCCCGCCAGCCCCGCCAGCCAAGGCGCTGCGCTGACCACCTCGACGAGTCCGTGCTGCGCGGGTTGGCGCAACTGCTCCACCACCTGAAGCGCGCGTGCCGACGTGAAGCGTTGCGCCATGCGGTGCAGGTAGGCGCTGGGCACCGGGTCGGCGCGCTTGACTTCGATCAGGTCGGTCACGGTGTCGCCCTCGGTGAGCACGAAGTCGATTTCGTGGCGCTCCTTGTCGCGAATGGTGTGCAGGGCCACCGCCTTGCCTTCGGCGTCCTGCCGGTGATGGCAGTGCTTGAGCAGCATGGCGGCCACGGCGTTTTCGAGCTTTGCACCGGCATCGCCGGTCACCAGTCCGGTGTCGGAAAAGTACACCTTGGCCTCTTTGAGCAGGCTGCGTGACACGTCACGGTGCCAGGGCGTGACGCGAAAGACGATGTACAGCGCCTCCAGGATGTCGAGGTAGCGCGCTGCGGTTGAGGGTGACACCTGAAGCGACTGCGCCAGTGCCGATACCTTGATCGGCGAGCCCACCCGCTCGCGCAGCATGGTGAACAAGAGCTGCAGCGTGCGCACCTCGTGCACGCGTGAAAAGTCGAGCACGTCTTCTCGGATCAGGTCGGTGGCGTACTGCGCACGCCAGCGATCGGCTTCGGTCGCGCTGCTCGCAAGGCAGGGCTCGGGAAAGCCTCCGCGCTCGAGCAGCAGCGACAGCGCATCGGCCGGGCTGATGCGCTGCGTTTCAACCAGCTCGCGCACTGAAAACGGATGCAGCCGCCAGTTGAAGTAGCGCCCGGCCAGCGACTCGCCGCCTTGGCGGAAGGTGTCCATGCGCGCGCTTCCCGTCACCAGCATGGCCTGCCCGGGGCTGCGCCCGTCCCAGGCGCCCTTGAGGAAGGATTTCCATTCCTTCATCTTGTGGATTTCGTCAAAAACGACCAGCCCGGACTTGGGCGACCAGGCGTTGCCTGCGATGAGCGTGCGGTCGGCGGGCACGTCCCAGTTGAGGTACTGGGCATTTTCGAAGCCGGCCATCAGTTGCCGCGCCAGCGTGGTCTTGCCAGCCTGTCGCGCGCCGGTGATCACCACGAGCTTGCGGCCAAGGTCGTGGCGAATGTTTTCAGCGAGCTGCCGGGTTGACGAATTGATGTCCATTAACGAAAAAGTCTAGACTATTTCGCAAAATAGTTCAAAAAAGTCAGCTTCTATCGCCCCGCGCCAACTCACCGCCGCATCAACGTGCTCTTGCCGAACAGGCTTTCGATCAGGTCGACGGCCAGCTCGGCGGTCTGGTTGCGCATGTCGAGTGCGGGGTTGAGCTCCATCACG
>CAMCNE010000179.1 GCA_945875935.1 Bordetella parapertussis | reverse complement strand
AGCACCCGCTGCGCGTTGATCAAGATGTTGCCGCCCGACTTGATGCCCGCCTCGCCCGCATCAATGGTGCCCGCTGGCGCAAACAGGTAGATGTTGCCGGCCGTGGGCTCTGGCAGCGGGCCCAGCCCGTCCGGGTCTGAAGTAAGGGTTTGAATGCCCTTGCCCACCGGGTCGGGCGGCAGCTCCAGCGTGTAGCCGGTGGGGACCTTTTCGCCATCGATCGTGGCAATCACCTCTTTCTTCTCTCGAATCACCGGCGTTTGTTCCGTCTTGGCACCCTTGCCGGCGTCGATGTCACCCTTTGACGAGTACAGCATCACGTCGCCACCGCGCGCGGTCAGCACCAGACCCTGGTTGATCACGAAATTGCCCGACAGCACAGAGCGGATCGAGCCGCCCGCATTCGTGACCATGCCCCAGGTTCGCGTTTCGGGCGGGCGATCGGTCAGGCCCGCATAGATATCACCGTTGGGTGCCCACAAGTCAATGTCGCTGCCGCCATAGGTTTGAATCGACGTGCGATCGCTGAAAATGCTGCCCTTGGTGACCGCCGACGCATCTTGCGTGGCCGTGACCGCCGAGGCCTTCAGCAGCGGCGCACCCGATGTCGACAGGCTGGCCACCTGCACGTTCTGTGCGCTGGCGGTCGGCGCCACCACCTCGTCAACCACAGAATTCAGCGCCGAGGCCAGCAATTGCGCTGAAGTGGCGTCTGCCGTGCCACTTTGCTGCGCCGTCTGATAGGCCTTGAGCGCGCGCGGTGCCTTGCTGTCGAGCTCGACAAAGCGCGCGTACACCGGGTTGGTCTTGGCCAGGGTGGCAATGTCAGACGCGGCCAGCACACTGGCCGGGTCGGTGTCGAGCTTCAGCTGGTTGTACAGGCTGATGACCTGTGACGACTCCGAGTTCAGCGCGATGATCTCGGCGTAGGCCGAGTCCATCTTTTGCAGATCGACGTTGCCGTTCACACCAGCCACCAGGGTGATGCGTGCGCTGTCGGCGTAAGCCAGTTGGGAATTGAACGACTTGCCCGTGGCCACCAGTCCACCAATGCCGAACTTATTGTTGAAACCCGCCACCGATGAGTCGCCCAGATCGATATTGCCGCCCGCTTGCACCAACAAACGTCCGGGGCCACGAATCTCGGTACCGCCCACGTTGAGATCACCCGTCTCAGACCTGATTTCCGAGATGTCAGACGGGTTCAGGTTCTGGAACAACCCCGCCGACAAAACGTCACCCCGCGCGCGAACGCGGCTCACGGCCGGCAAGGTGAGACCCACCGTCCGGTTGGTGATGGTGCCATCCAGCGCCTGCAATTCGAAGGTGTAAGGGTCTGGATTGGTACGTGACACGATGCGGTCTTGTCCAGCAGCCGGTTGCAACCCTTCCACCCCGTCGATCGCGCTGGTGATGTACACGTCGTAATTTGCGGTGGGGGTGTTGAGCGTCGACGGGGCGCGGTCGGATGCATAGATGCCCACATCGGTGATGGATCCGCCCGCCAACACCGCCACGCTCGCCTGAGCCGACGGCAGGGTGTTGATTTGCCGAGCCGTCGCCCCGGTGATGTCCCCATTGAAAGCCACCATCTTCAGGTTGGCCGGAAAGGCACTGGCGTCTGCCAAACCGGCGGCATCCGCATTGACTTGCGTGATGCCGCCAAAAACCCGCCACGGGTTCGAACTCGTGTCTCCCAATCCGGCTGTGTAGCTGAGGTCACCGCTCTTGGCAAACAAGCCCACGCCGCTGTTATCCGAATAGGTCAGGAAGTGTGGGAGGCTGCCGGTTTTGGATCCGTAGGGTTTCACTTCAGGATTCAACTGACTGATGAAAATCGCAGTCGGGTTGCTCACTGTTTGCAGGGACACCCCGCCCGCGGCCACCAGATTGATGCGAGCCCCCTCGGGCACCGCGCCGCTGCTCACGCCCATCACATACAACTGGACCGGCTTGCTGCGATCGGCCAGACCATCGGCGGCCTCAGCAGCACGAATGTCACCGCCAGCCTCGACGAGACCCGTGCCACGCCCCACCAGGAAGGAACTGCCGACCACATCGTCACCCGCCCGCACCGACAGGTTGCCGCCGCCTTGAACATCAACTTGGCGGGTTCCTGCATCCGACCAGGTGCGCCCGCTCGTGGGCAGCATGGCAGCAATTTCCACAATCGAGCCCGACGCAGAAATATCAATGTCGCCACCGCCCAGCGTGCCAATCGCCTGCTGAAAGCGCGGCCTGTAGGACCACCAATCCGTCAATAGCGTCTTGTCGTACTCACTTCTTATTAGCTGCGGGCGGCGGTACCACTCGTTGATCCAGAGGTCGCCAGCAGCCTCGCCGCCGAGCGCGGTGGCACCTTTCACGTCACCACCGGCCACGACAGAAATGCTGCCGCCACCCACCGCCCAACGCCACTGACTGGCGGTCGGTGCCGTCGGCCGGGTTCCCACGCCCGCATCCCGCGCACCCTTGCGCCCCGCCGTGTAGATCACAGAGCGCACGTCATCCATCACCACATCACCGGCTGCTGCCAGATCAATGCGGCCCGTGCCGGTGCGCAACTTGGCATTGGCACCGCTCAGCAACAACGAACCCCCGTCAGCCGCCACCGCATCGGCACTCAGCGTTGCCAGCGGATTGGCGGCCGCCAGATCGGCGCCTGCCACCAAACGCATGTTCCAGGTGTCGCCATCCAACAGGTCATCGTTGGGCATGCCGATGGGCTGGCTGATCGTCAGGTTGCCAGCCGAGCGCACGGTCAGGGTGCCAGGCGCACCGCCCGCCAGCCATTGCGAATCGGTCAGGTTCCAGGCGGTATCCAGATTGAGCGCGCTGGTTGCGGTGACTTCAGTGCCGCCGGTCACCCGAGCGAGGGCCACCCAATCGCCGGCCAGCGCACCACGCTCATCGCGCAGGTTGGCCATCAACGCGGAGTTGTCCGTCAGCATGAAGGCTTCATGGTCGGCCGCAAAGCCGGCAATGTCTGCATCGCCCAGGCTGCTGCCTGAAACGCTGTAGGTGCGCGTGGCCTCCAGATCAACGGAAGCTGCCTGATCGCCATTGGCGCTGTAGCGCTTGACGGTGCCGGACAGCGTGGCCGTGCCCATGGTGTTGCTGTCGTCACGACCCACCCCAAAGATCACCGAACCGGTCGGCCCCTCCTCACCGGCTCGCACATCGATGGTGGCTGCGCTGTCAAAAGTGAGCGCGCCATTGCGGGTGGACAGGCGCACTTCGCCACCGCGCGCGCCGGCATCGCTGGCTTGCGCCAGGATCTGGCTGCCCGCGGCCAGCGTCAGGTCGTTGTTGGCGTACAGGTGCACGCGTGCGCCGCCCTTGGCGTCACCCGTGCCCACCGTGCCGGCGACCGTGATGCTGCCGTCGTCGGCCGACATGCCCACACGCCTGGCTGCCACCACATCACCCGCGCCCACGACGATCGAACCACTGCGCAACCTCAGCTGCCGTTCTTCGGCAAAGCCGCCGGCATTCAAAGCCGTGTTAAGTACCGAAAAGTCTGCCGACGAGCCCAGATCCAGCGACGCCGAACCCGAGCGCTCACCCGCGTTGGCCTGGCCAGCCAGTTCACCCGCCAGCGCGAGAGTCGTGGCCTGAATGTTCACGCGGCCCGCCGCGCCACCCTCGGGCGCTGCAGACACATCGACACGGGCACCCGATTGCACCTCAACCGCCCCACCAGACGCCAGCAGCGCGACCGATCCGCCGCCGGCAGTCACCACCGTGCCATTGAAGTCCTTGGCCGCACCACGGGTGTCGAGCACGGCGCCAGAGCGCAGCGTCACATCGCCAGCGCCGGTGGAGACCACCGAAATTCCGCCCGAGCGTGCCGTCACTGCAGAGGCGATGTCCACACCCGCGCCCTGCAGCTTGATGCGCCCGCCCAGATCGGCTGAAGCATCCGCTGCGCTGGCCGTGCTCACGCCTGCATCAGGCGCGGCCAGACTCAGCCTGCCTTGCGACACCAAAGACTGATTCGACCCACCACTGGCCAGCAACTCGGGCGATTGCAGCGTCAGCGTGCCGGTGGTTTGCAAGTCGCCTTGGCCTTCGCTGACCACGGCTTGCGTCGCGCTCACGACGGTCGACGCAAAACCAGAAATCGCCTTCGATCCGCCGCCAATCACCACGCGCTCGCCGCTCAGATTCAAGCTGCCCGAACCCGCGCTGGCGACCGCTGTTTGCGAAGAAGAGTTCAACCAGGTCAGCTCTTGCGCTGCGATCGATACCGCTGGCGCCAGCCCGTCGGTGGCGGCCACGCCGCGCAACAGCGGCGTATCCAGCGTCAGCCTGCCTGAACTGGCCGAGCCTATCGTCGAGCTGCCAATCAGGTCGACCGCACCATAGCCACGCAGCACGAGTTCATCGAGCGACGCAAACGCAGCCAAGTCGGCGTTGGACAGCACCAGCCCGCTCAGCGCGCCGGTGGCGCGGGTGGTGTCACCCAGATTCACCTGCACCGAGCTCAAGGCCAGCGAGCCGCCGGCACCCGACTCACCGCCCACGCGCAGCTGGCCACGAAACTCGTTCGATTTCGTGGCATCGATGAGCACCGACTTGTCCGCGCTCAGGCTGGCACCTGCGGCCACAAGCACATCGCCGGTGGCAGCGCTGGCGGCGCCGCGGTTCACCAGGGTCTGCTCGCCGTTGCTCAAACGCACCAGCGCGCCTGAAGCTTCGGTGGTGATCACGGCCGGTGCCTTGCCGCTGACCGAACCCGAACCCGACAGCGAACTGCCGGCGCGCACGTCGATGAGCTCGCTGGCCGCGATCATCAGCTCAGGCACCGTCACCGCGCCCGCGCTTGAATTGGCCACCAGCACCTCGGTGGCCCGGGTGGTGATGCGAATGCCAGTGTCCGTGTCTTCGCGCACGCCGCCAAGCAGCACGCTGCCATTCAGGTTGGACAGCGAATCGCCCGAAATCTTCAGGTAGTCGGAGCCCACGGTGGCGTTCGCGACCGAGTCGACCACCGCGATGCGCTCACCCGAGATGTCGATCTCGGCGATGCGCCCTTGGCCCTGGGTTGGCGAAGTACCTGCTGCAGTGGCGAACGATCCCGCCAGCGACAAGGCGGTGGCGTTTTCTATCGTCAACCGACCGGCGTCCCATGGCGCACGGGGTGCGGCCACACGGCCACGCGAGGCCGCCTCGGCAAAGAACGCGGCACCGCTTTGGGTGTAGTCGGACGACCGCTTCACGGCTTCGCCCGGACTCACGATCACACCCACGCTTTGCGACTCCTGCACCGAGGTGCCGGCTGCACTGCGAAAGCCTGCGGCCACGGTCTGGCCATTGGCCAGGTAGGCCACCTGGCTGGGCTGCAAGTTGCGATAGGTCGCGCTGGTGTTCAACTCCACCAAATAGGCGTCAGGCAACAGCGCGAAACGCGTTGGCAGCAGCACATAGTCGCCAGCGGGCACGGCGGCGCCCGCGCCGATCCTGATGCTGTCGTATAGCGTGCCGTCACGCCCGTTGCCCAGCGCAAAGCCAATGCCCGGGTCCTTCAGCGACTGGGTGTGGCTGTCGAACGGCATGGCTGCCAGTTTGGCCTTGGGGATGATGGCAAAGGTGTTGTCGCGCAGGGTGATGTCGGTGTCGCCGCCATTGCCGGCCACGAATTCGACGGCCATCACGTCGCCGCCGCCGCTCAGGTCGACCGACGCGCCCTGGCTCACATCAATGTTCGAGCCGCTGAACACAATGCGCTTGCCTTTGGAGCTGACCGAGTCGAGGATTGATGTCACCGACCCATCGGTGTAACGCCAGGTCAAGCCGTTCAAGGTGGTGCCGTACAGCACCGTCAGGTCGCCGCCGGACACTGAGGTCAGGCTGCCGTCTGCCAGTGCCAGCTGGCTGCCCGCGAGCAGGTTGATCTCGCCTTGCGGTGCCATCAGACGGCCCGCCTGGGTGATCGTGTCCGCGGCCAGCGTCAGCGTGCCAGCAGCCGAGTAGACGCTGCCCGGCGTGCGGTCGTTTTTATTCACCGAGATGCTGCCGCCCGGGATGAGCGTTGCGCCCGACTGATCCATGACCGACACCGTGAATTCGGTGCGCGTGGCCGGATACACCTGTGCGGCCACCAGCTCGATGTTGCCGGCGCTGTTGAGGCCGCCCGTCTGTAGGGCGTACGGCTGCAAGCCAGGTGGCTCTTTCGTCACCGGCCTGCCGATGAGCTGGATGTCGCTGTCGCTTTCAATGCGTGTGGACTTCGCGCCATTGACCGCAAAGCTGCCATACAGATTGACCGAGCCGGCCTTCACTGTCAGTTCACCGTCACCGCTGCGTGTGGCCAACACTGGGCTGGCTGCGCCGCCCACGACCTGCCATGCCGTGTCTTCACCGCCACCAGGGGCCAGCCGAGGTCCCAGCGACTGCCCCATCGACACCGCCGATGAGGCCAACAGCGTGGTCTTCGCACCTGCCGCCAAGTCGATCAGGGGCGCATCCAACCGGATGCCGCGATCGAACTGCAGCGTCGACTCACCTTGAAACTCGATGCGGTTTTCAGACTGCAACCGCAGCTTCTCGAAGCCGGCAGCCGTCAGCGCAGCCGCGTTCACCACGCCGTCCACCGTCGCATCGGATGTGCCCGGCGCGGCTGTTGCGTCGCCGCCATTGGCCCTGACCACGATGCGACGTTCGGCAGGCTTCACCGGCTGACCATCGGGTGCATTCAACTCGAGCGCGAAGCTGCCCCCGGCGGCCGCTGCCGAGCCACCTTGGGCCAGCATTTGGCCGTTGAGCACGGCTACGCCCTGCGACTTGACGATCACATTGCCAGCATGGCCATCGAGCACCTTCCGCGTGGCTGCCATCGCATTGGTGCCGACGAAGTCCACCGTCTGATTGATACCGCTCACGTCGATCACCGCGCCGTCGTCAATCAGCACGCCCGCGTTCTTCGCGCTCACGGTCACGGTGCCGCCACCCACCAGCGTGCCTTGCGTCAGGCCCACGTCATTGGGGGTCTGCACGAACACGCCGCGGGTTGACAGACGTGCCTTGCCGCCAATGTACAAGTCAGCCTCAGACAGTTCCAATGGGCCGTTCAGCGCCAAGGTGATCTGCCCGCCCGGGGCGGTGATGGTTCCGTTCACCTCAAGCGCGTCGACAGCCGACAGCGAAATCTCGGCCTTCGGATCGGCTTGGATGTTCGCGCCCTCGTTCATCACCAATTCGGATATGCCCGTGGCGCCGCCGCCCTTGGCATTGAGCGCCAGCGATGCGGCGCTGCGCTTCCAGTCGGGCAGCAACTGCGTCGATGTGATGGACGACAGATCGCCGCCCGTGGGCAGTTGTGCGGCGAGCAGCGGGTCGACCACCAGATTTTTCTGCTGCACCGTCAACACGGTGTCCTTCGCGATCTCGATGCCATCGGTGGCGTTGATGGTGATCTTCGAGAAGCCGTGGTCCGAGAACAACTCAGGCATGAAGCGGGTGGTCGAATCCGAGAGCAGCCCTGCGCCGCCGATCTCGGCGCGCGACAGGTTCAGTTCGAGTTCACCGCCGTTGCCAATCGCAAAGCCCGACAGATCGGCCTGCAGCCAGTCGGAGCTGGTTTGGTTGGCAATGCCATTGGCGATCTTGATCTTGCCGCCCTTGCCGCCGGTGACGGCCTGCCTGCGGTTGATCGAGCCGCCGCCACCCACATCGAGCGAGCTGCCACGCTCGAGCCGGGTCTGGAATTCAGGGTTGACGATTTCTATGGTGATGTTGCCGCCGTTGATGGCCGACGTGGTCGTGATGCCGTCGGCGCTCAGCCGACCTGAAGGCAGCGGGTCGCCCACGAAATCACCGGTTCGGCTGGCGTTGCTGATCCACGTGCCTGCGGTCGACAACTCGGCCCCGCCACGCACCACCACCCGCTCGGTGGTGGTCAACAGCTCGGGCGTAATCGGCGCTGTCTGGGGCAACGTCGGGCGGATCAGCAGCGTGCCGGCAGGCAGGCGAATGTCGCCGGCGATGTCAATCTGCGGCGAGCGCAGCGTGAGCTTGGCGCCCATATCCGACACCACGCTCACATTCACGGGCACTTCAATGCGGCCATCGATGTTCAGCTCGACCTCACCGAAGCTGGTCTCAACCCGGCCATCAGCGCTCTGGCTGGCCTGGCCGAACAGTTGCTCGGATGCCAGATTGAGCACGTCGCGCTGCGCGTCGCTCAACTCAGAAGACGCCGAAAAGCCAGCGCCCAGGGTGTCGGCCACCTGCTGACGCAGCATCAGGTTTCCAATGCGCTGCGAGGCGCTGAAACTGTTGGCCGAAGGCACGTATTCCCCGATGGTCAGCTTGGCGCCCGTGGGGGCTTTGGTGAGCTGGCGCGGGCCTACCGTGACGCCACCCTTCAAGGTGCCATCGAGCACCAGGCCGGCGGCCGAAGTGATGTTGATCGAGCCGCCGCCCAAACCCTGCACATAGGCTGGGTTGTAGACCCGCGCCAGGCCCAAGGGGTCGATCAAGCGGTCGGTCTGGCCCCAGCGCTCGTAGTTTTTCTCGTAGTAACCCAGCAGCGTGGTGTAGGTGCGCTGCTCAGGTGCGGTCGAGATGTTGTAGACCTTGTTGTCAGCACCGAGCAGCTGTGATGTGGACACAAAGCCGGCGTCATAGCGGTAGCCACCGCCCGAGGCGTCGAGCAGCGAGCCGGTGCGCTGTATCACCGAACCGCTGGAGCTGATTTGCAGCTCGCCACCCACGGCCGCCTTTTCAGCCACGGTGCGCGGCACGATGGCGCGGTAGCCGTCAAGTGACAGGATGTTGTTGCCCTCGCGCAGATCCACCATCACGGTGGCACCCTTGATGAAGCTGTTTTTCTGGTTGGGCGAATTCTTCAGCTCGTTGGACGTGACGCGCAGCGTCTGCAGATTCTTTTTGTAGTCGACATCAGCCCAGGCACCGGCCACGCTGGTCACGCTGCCTTCTGCCAGGTAAACACGTGCACCGGTGGCGTCGGTGGCGTCAGACGCATTGAGCGCAATGCGCCCGCCGGCCGCCTGAATGGTGCCCGCGCTCTCGATGGTGCGGCCCGACACCTCGATCACCCCGCGGTTGGCCACATAGCTGTCGCTGTCGGCCACCGTGGACTTGTCGGCGGTGTCTGGCATCACCTCGGTCGTGCTGCCTTGCTTGAACGACACGGTGCCCGACTGCGCTTTGTCCTTGGTGAGCGCTTTCAGATAGATCGAGCCATTGGTCTGCACCGCGGTCTTGGCCGAGATGCGACCTTCCTGGTTGATGGCCAATGCCGCCAGCGTCACGTTGCCGCGATCGGCGCTGATGCTGCCGGCGTTGCGGATCAGGCTGCTCAGGTTCACGCCCGGACCGTCGGCGGCGGCCTCGACCTCGACGCGGTAACCGCGCAGGGTCAGGTCGTCGCGATCGGCGAGCGCGAGGTAGGCCTTGGCGCCGGCGGCCAATATCACCTGCCCGTCGGGCGAGCTGATCAGGCCGCTCTGGTTGTTGATGTTCGGCGCAAACACCATGATGGAGCCACCGGCATTCGCATTGATGATGGGCGCCGCCGCGTCGGCTGGCCCGTGCTCGCCGATGCCCACCTTGGCCTGCAAGCTGCCATCGGCGCGCAGGATGAACGCACCGCTGTCGTCGTAGAACCCCTCAAAGGCCGGCTTGTTGAGCCCGTCCTTGGACAGGGGCTGACCCGCCATAAAGTCGTCGTTCGACATCTTCAGGTTCAAGGTCGCCGCGATCAGGGACTGTGTGTTGATCTGCGCGCCGCGGTCAAACAAGATGCCGTTTTGGTTGATCAGCAGCACCTGCCCGTTGGCCGTGAGCTTGCCCTGGATGATGCTGGGGTCAGCGCTGTAGATGCGATTGAGTGCCGAGGCGGTGCTGTTGGGCTGCCGGAATATCACCTCGCTGTCGCGGCTGATGTTGAAGGACTTCCAGTCGATGATGGCTCGCTGCGTGGCCTGATCCACCGTCAGCACCGATCGAGCGCCTGCGGCCGGCGTGGTGATCACGGCCCGCCCGCCCACCACGGCACGCGGCACGGGCAAGGTGCGCGCGGGCAGCACGGTGCCAGCAGCCTGGGCCTGCGAAGCGGTCGGCAGGCTCAGACCCAGCAACCCCAAGCCGGCCAGCACCCACGCGCTGCAGCTGTTTTGCCAACGGGCGGCATGGCGAGCGACAGCAGCAAGACGAATCGGGGAAATACTGTTTTTCATGGGGCGGCACGCGACAAAACAAACAAGCCAAGCCGGTCGAAATTCGCCCAGCCACAGGAGAGCAATTCTCAAGATCGAAGATGACAAACACACCCCGCGGCCATGGCCCAAACGGGCCAGTCGACTGACACGAATGTGTCAAATACCAAAGCGCCTGCCTTGGTCATACGCACGTCGCGCCCCATCGATATAACGCGGTCTTTCCACGCAAATTCACCACAGGCGTTCGCCGCCCATCCTCGCCATGACGGACACCGCCCAGACCCCCGCCGCCGAGGCACCCGCTGCGCTGCAGCTTGCGCTGCTGACGCACAACGACCGAACCTGGAGCGACGAGGAAGCCAGCCTGCGCGCCGCACTGGCGCGCAATCCCCAACACGCGAACGCTCTGCGCAGCCTCGGTCTGATCGCCTCGGGCCAAGGCTTTGTGGCCGAGGCGGTGCTGTGGTTTCGCGCCGCACTCGAGGCTGACCCTTCGGTGGCACAAGCGCATGTCGATCTGGGCATCGCGCTGCGCCAGCAAGGCGAACAAGATGAGGCGCAAGCTCAGTTTGAACTGGCCGCCAGACTCGACCCCGGAAATCGCGAACTGCAACTCATGGCGCAGCTGCAACGCGCCTGTGCGCTCGACGAGCAGGGTCGGTTCGAAGACGCCTTGGCGGTTTATCTGGGCTGCATCGAGCAGCATCCCGAATCCGCCGACGCATGGGCTTCGCTGGGCGTGCTGCAACGCCACCTCGGCCAACTCGAAGCGGCAGCGGCCAGCCTCTCGCGTGCCTTGCAACTCGAGCCGACCCGACTCGACGTGATCGAGCAATTCGGCATGTCGCTGCAGGATCAGCGCCGCCACGAGGATGCATCGCTGGCCTTCGAACGGCTGCTGCAGCTCGACCCCGAGCGGCCGCTGACGGCCGGCCGGCTGATGCACGTCAAGATGCTGGGCGCCGACTGGACCGCATTGGGTGTGCTGTACCAGCGCATCGCCACCGACATCGCGGCCGGCCGCTTGGCGGCAGAGCCGTTTGGATTGCAGGGCTACTGCCCGGCGCCCGACATGCTGGCGATGGCCGCGCGCCTCTATGCTGCCACCTGCGTTCCACAGCGCTCGCACGAATGGCCCACGGCCATCGTGGGCAGCGGCCCCAAGATACGCGTGG
>CAMCNE010000178.1 GCA_945875935.1 Bordetella parapertussis | reverse complement strand
ATGCCCTGTTTGCGGTTTGCGGCCCAGAGCGCTTGCAAGCAATTCTGGACAAACACCTGTCCGACGAGCACAAAGGCAAATCAGGCATTCCGGATCTGTTCTTGTTCGCGACAAGCCAAAGCACAGGTCTGCCGACCATTGCCCGATTTGTAGAGGTCAAAAAGCCAGAAGAGCCCGTCTCAACTGTTCAGACGGCAGAAATTGCATTCCTCAATCAGATGGGGCTGCATGCAAGGGTGTTGAGGTTGGTGGAAAGGGAATAGCCTAACCTCCTGGTTTTTTGAACAGTTGTGGTGGCTCTTGGCGTGAGCTTCTGAAGTTTCACTATGGTGGTTTGTCTAATTTGAGGACCACCATGACTACCTTTTCAAACCGCGAGGCGTGGCTGCTTGCAGCTATTCAGCTGCTCAAACCAATATTTGCAGCAAAGCGCCACCTTGTTCCGGACGACTGCCAGGTCTCTTGCGGATTTGCCAGTACAGGAACTCGCAGTCAACATATCGGACAGTGCTGGTCACGCCGCAGCAGCACCAATGAAAGAAATCAAATTTTCATTTCCCCGGCCCTTGGTGATCCTGTACAGGTTTTAGACACGCTGGTGCACGAGTTGGTCCATGCTGTTGACAATTGCGAGCACAAACACGGCAAAGAGTTCAAAAAGATTGCGCTGAGTGTGGGTCTGGAGGGGCCTATGCGCAGTGCCGGTGCAGGTGTGAAACTCAAAGAGCAATTGGTCAAAATTGCTGACGCTTTAGGTCCCTATCCTCATGGACAATTGAAGGTCCACCATGTCCGAAAGATCTCTGCCCCACGTCCCCGTGCACGTTGCAAAAGCTGTGGCTTTGAAGTGCCCATGTACAAAAAGTTCCTGACCTTTGGCCCACCCTTGTGTCCGCAACACAAGACAGAGATGGAGCAGGTTGGTCCTTGGGAGGATTAAATTTCTCCCAAAGAAGTCCAATAGAGGAGTTGGCTAAATTCATGGGCACAGTTTTCCTCATTTCTAAAGGGACTTCCCCATAAATGCATGATTTGCCGCCACCTCAATCGGTTTCCGGGTATTCGTGAGAACCGCGGTCACAATAATCATTGAAAAATCACAACCTAGCTCATGACCCTTGATGAATACCCACTCAGCGACGAGATGCTGGCCTTTTGCAAGGCCGCGATAGAGGATATGCCCGATGCCCTCTTGGTCAGTGGAGCGCGCAAGATGCCGGATTTGTTCAAGGGTCTAAAGCAAGACAAGCCCAATATCGATCTGCTGCTGCATCGAGTGCTGGCCAAGTTGCAACTCAAATCTCCCCCGCCGCCCATCCTTGACCTTTTGCGCACAGCCACTTTGTCCGAGGCGCTGGTAGACGTGCTAAGCGACAAAGCCCTGCAGCAAGGCCTGCCCGCCTTGATGGAGCACTTTGGACGTGTCCCCATCCTCACAGCTATGCTGCTAGATGTGCGAGACACCGTTCGCAAAATGGCCCGAGAAGAATTGGCCAAGCCCATAAAAGACCCTGCAAAAGCCAAGCTTCAAGAGCAAGACACCTTCAAGCTCCGCTTCAAACCGCTGCTCGACACCCTGCGCCCAGTGCTGCAAGACGAGCCCTACCAAGCGCCCATACCACGCCCAGCAGGCATCACCGCCAAAATCGCTGCGCCCGCCCTTAGCAAAGAGCAGCAAGAGCGCGACATTCTGGCCAGCACGCCCTACCGCCAACTCCAAAAGGATCGCAACGCCCTGGCCGCAGAACGTGACAAGCTGCAAACCCTGAACACCAAACTGGCCACCGACCTGGCAGGCCAAACCAGCCGCGCCAACACCTTGAGCAGCGAGCTTGGTGCCCTGCAAAGCCAATGGCGCACCAGCATTGCTCAAGGCATAGCCGATGGACTGCAACACCGCCTGGCCCCTTGGCTGGCTCTCACCGAAAGCCTGGCCCAAAGCCTGCCCGCCAGCCAAAACGCCCTAGAGCGCGCACAACAAGTGCTGACCCGGCAAGCGCAACAGGACAAGCGTTACGGCACTCGCGCCCAAGTCACCGAAGAACTGGCCCAGGCCCGCAGCCTGCTGGCCGCACTTCAAACCGCCCAGCAAGAATCCCTGCGCCCATTGCACCAGCTGGCTGAAGAAATCCGGGCGCTGGCCTCCCACATTGCCACCACCGAAGCCCGCCTGAACCAAACCAGCCTGCAGCCGCAAGCCCCCCAACTGCGCGCATTGGCGCAGACCCTGAACACCCTGCACGATATCGATGCCCTGCAAAACTACAAAAAAGCGTTGGAACGCACCATGCTGGCCGAAGCCTGGGGCCTGCCCCTTTGCCAGCAAGCCTTTGCGCTCATTGACCGCCAGGTTATGGCCATTTATGCCGAGCACCACCCAGACCCCAAAGACATCGCTCCACCCGTCACGCCCACACAACACCTGGCCGACTGCCTGCTACATGCCCGGCCATGCCGCCTGCTGATCGACGGCCACAATCTCTTGCCCAAACTCAAGCCCTTCATTGGTGGCAGTTACTTCAAAGCAGGGCAGGGGCCAACTGCCCAAGCCCGCGCGTTGCTGATAGAGCGGGTTAAAGCCCTGACTAATTTGCACCCGCTGCTACAAGCGGACATTTGGTTTGACAGCCCCGACGACCAACACTGGAGCGAAACCGACAACCTGCGGGTTTGGTTTTCTGGCGGAAAGGGCTCTGACCGGGCCGATAGCCGCATTCTTGAAGGCCTGCAATCTGAGGTCTATCGCGGCACCCAAACTACTCGATTGGTTGTTACCGAAGACCGTGACCTGCTCGCTCAGGCGCAGGCTAGAGGTGCAATTGGTGTGTCTCCATTGGAAATGTGGGCGATGGTTGTGAATTAGCTGTTGACTAGCTCACAAATCAGTCACATTCGATCCTTCTCTATCTGTGACGGGTCAAAGTTTTTTCGTTGTAATCCTGAAATCAACAATAATTTAAGTTATGGACCAACAGACATTGACCTATTACGGCGAACATGCCGCTGATGTAGCACAGCGGTACGAGTCGGCTCCGAGTGCTCTTTCTTGTTATTTTGAAGAGTCATTTCCTTTAGCGGGAAAAATCTTGGATGTGGGATGCGGTTCTGGACGAGACCTCGCGATCCTTGATTCGCTAGGTTTTAATGTCTTCGGGATCGATGCGACAACAGAGTTCGTCAATATTGCACAAGAAAAGCACCCGAATCTGATGGGTCGTATAGCCGTCGGTCAGCTACCTGCGCTAGGTACACCATTTGGCGGAGAGTTTGACGGCATTCTTTGTTGTGCTGTGCTGATGCATCTTGATGAATCAACCCTTGCCAAATCTGTTAAATCGTTTAGTGAGAACCTGAGACGTGATGGACGGGTTCTTATTTCAGTGCCTGCTTCAAGACCTGATACAGATGCAAGCGGACGTGACCAATATGGAAGACTGTTCAAAAATTATTCTTCGCAATATTTGAGTTCTTTATTTGAAGTCAATGGATTTCGCCTGCTCCAACAATGGGCTAATGAAGACACCATGCAAAGATCTGGAATCGAGTGGTTGACGCAGTTGTATCTGTTGAATGGCATCCAAAACTGAGCCACTTTGAAGA
>CAMCNE010000177.1 GCA_945875935.1 Bordetella parapertussis | reverse complement strand
CGAACGCCGCAGGCAGTGCTTAAACTGGTGTCAATCATGAGCAAAGCGTGCCCGAGCGTTCCCAGTGCATTGGCCATCCGAGAGGCCATGGACCAGAGCGCGGCACTGGGACTGCTTAAGCGCCGCATCGACGAATCCATGCGCAGACTCGCTTGCATACGGTGTTGCCTTCCCGAGCCGTTGACAGCGCATGTAGCAGCCGGGCCGATAGACGAGACCGGCTGGACCTTGCTGGCGACCAACTCGAATGTGGCGGCCAAGCTGCGCCACCTTCAACCCGCCATCGAGGCAAGGCTGACACATCAAGGCTTCAGCATCGTGCCGCTTCGTATCAAGACACGGTCGGATTGAACGAGAGGCGCCAGCCGTCAGTCAAAAACCCGGATGGAGTTGCTCGGTCAACGCGTTTTGTGATTTAGGTGGTGCCCCGGCAGGAATCGAAAACTTCCCTAAGGGGCTTTTAAATACTAGCGATGCTGGGAGTTAGCCCCGGCCTGTGCCCC
This sequence comes from Bordetella parapertussis, assembly GCA_945875935.1. GTDB lineage: Bacteria > Pseudomonadota > Gammaproteobacteria > Burkholderiales > Burkholderiaceae_C > PBB1. The sequence goes on along the minus strand of CAMCNE010000177.1, from coordinate 17,528 downwards.
GATTTGTTCCCCGATCCTTGGGGCGATGCCCCCCGCACTGTAACTCCTCGCGTCACTTAACGTCTGTTCGCGCACCGCTGGGCATGTCCCCGCGTTGGCGAACACCCCCTGCCCGGGCGGGGGGCAGGGCCCTGACAGTCCACGAAGCGAACACGCTGGGGGCGCACGGAAATTTTTTGCGAAGTGTTTTTGACATCTTTGTATGCAGTGTGGCGCATGATCGCGTCGTCTACGCCCACCCTCCACATCAATTAAATTTCTCAGCAGGGGCGTGCAGGGCCAACCCCTAGTCCTCCCTAGCGACCTCGTCCTAGACGGTTAGGCCAGTCTGGACTCTTTTGGTTAGATCGGAACATGTCGAAGCGGTTGCGACAAATCCATATCAGCTGGAATGCTCTACGCAGTTTAGGGCGTCAGACTCCCACGAACTGAAGAGCATCCGTTCGACATCAATCAACCCCACCGCGTCGCACTCCAACATTGAAGCTAAAGCACGCTGGTCCAAAAGCTCTACCCCGTTCAACGCCGCCTGTTCTGTAGCTTGGGTGTTGAAGTACTGATTGGTCAGTCCGACCTTACGAAACGCCACCCCTGGGTGGCGTCGTCGATAGAAAGCCTCGCCGGCCAGGACTTCTTTGACCACGTCCCAGCCGAGTCTCTGACCGTCCGTACCAGATGTTTTGGTTTGAACCAAGACGCCCTCGGCCCCTCGGACGGCGACAACGTCTACGCCCTGATCGTTCGAACCAGGGGTGCAGTAGACGAGGTCGTAGCCCTGTTTGTGAAGCAAGGCACCGGCCAGACCCTCGAAGTAGCGCCAGTCCATACGCAAAGCCAAGTCGAGCGTCACGCGCTCATCTAACCCATCGACAGTCTCGGGAGGTACGACGTCAGCTATCGGGAAGTCTCTAGGAGCCAGATCCGGGTTGCCGTTGAGCATGTCGCCAGCCAGCGCGCGCTTGCTGGCGAGAAGTTCGTCAAGGCGTACATCGAAGGTTGCAAAGTCATCGGCGTTCACCACCGGGTAGTACACGAAAACATCTCGCTTCTGGCCAATGCGATAGGCCCGATCAGTCGCCTGGTCCTCCTTCGCTGGATTCCAGGTTCTGGTGAAGTGGACAACATGGTTTGCAGCCTGAATATTGACCCCGAAGCCAACTGCCACGGGCGACAAGATGATCACCCCGAAGCCAGGACTCGCCTGAAACGCCTTGATACGCTTCTGACGGCTTGCGCTGTGGGTGGCGGATGCTGCTGTGTCTCCGTTAATGATGTCCGCGCGGTAGTTGAACGTCTCTTCGATGTAGTGCTGCAGCAGTCGCTGGATGTTTCGAAACTCGCAGAAGACGATGACTTTTTCTCCCTTGGTCCTTACTCCGCCCAGCAGTTGAAGCAACCAATCCAGCTTTGGCGCAGCGGCCCGATAGGCCGCAATCGGCTCGGGCTTGAAGACGGTCAACCCGTATGGCCGAGGGTCGGTGCAGACCAGTCGAAGGTAGTGCAGCAGGCCTAGGTGGTTTTTGAACGGGGTTGGCGAATTCGGGTCAGACCTTCTCTTGAAGGAGTCGATGGCCTTGATGTAAAGAGCGCGTTGTACGGCCGACATAGGGAGCTTGCGGCAGTCATCCACGACGATCTTTGCGGGCAGGTCCTTAGCGACCTCCTGCTTGGTTCTTCGAAGAATCTGCGCTGATATTCGCTCCCTCAGTTCTGCGACTCGAGCCTTCTCCTCGTCCGTTTTGGCTTCGATTGGCTTTCGGTACCTGTGACCAAACTCGTCCAAGGCGCCTAGCAGTCCTGGTTGCACGAAGTCGAACAGGCACCACAGGTCAGCAAGCGTGTTTTCAACCGGAGTGCCGGTGCAAGCGATCTTGAAACCAACATTTTGTTTCTTCGCCGCACGGGTGACCATCGCTGCTGGGTTCTTGATGCGTTGCGCCTCGTCGCAGACCATCAGCGACCAACGCTGTGCCGCAAACGAGAACTCAAGGTCTCGGAGGGTTTCATATGTTGTCAAAACGACCTTGGCATCCCCGAGCCATCGCGGCTTCAAGAACTTCACCAATCCATCCTCTGTTTGCAGCCGATAGTCGACTGCATCGCGCGGCACACGAAGCGGAGCCAAGTCTTCGCCATACGCAGTAAGCAGCTTCAGAGCACCCGGGTAAAACTTGTCGGCTTCTTCTTTCCAGTTCTCCAGCAGGGACACTGGGGCCACGATCAACATCGGATCAATGTCTGGCTGCTCTTGAACCAGCCACGCCATTAAAGACAATAGCTGGAAGGTCTTGCCCAATCCCATGTCATCCGCCAGAACTGCGCCGCGCACTCGGAACTCCGATTGCCGCCTGTAGAGGTGCTGAAGCCAGGCCAGGCCGGCGAGTTGGTGTTCCAGCAACTCGAACGATGGGCTCTTGGCCCGAGGTACTTCTGGAGCCAAAGGCAAGGCCTTCAAAGCATCCCGCCGCAGTTCCTCGTACTCGACGGTCGAGATGTTTCCGTACATCACCAAGCTCTTTCGCTCGGCCATTCGGATCGGTGCCTTGGGTACATGCCCCCCCGGGGGAGGGAAGCGTTTCCCCTTCAAATCATCGAAGACATCCTGGAAAGTCTCAACAATTCGGCGAGCCTCAGAGACCGACATTGGCCTATCCAGCCAAGGAACTTCTACGCTGCCTTGGCCGGATTTATCTGCAGCATCGATGGCGGCATTGAGCTGTTCCAAGGCTTCCTTGGACATTGGCACGGCGACTGGGGAGCTCTCCCCTGGAAGCCTGAACGCGACCAAGGGGACGACGTTTTCCGGAAACCAGCCATCGCCTTCCTTTTTCTTCGCGATGTAGGGCGAGTAGTACGGCTTCTCGACGCCAATGCTCTCGATTCGTTGCGAGTATTTGCTTAGGTCATGAACACTTTCGTAGCTGATCACGATGGCCGATTGCGTTCGCTCCTCGTGGGCGCCCCAGAGTTCATCAATGTGCCGGCACGTGTCGCCCTGCACCTCAAACTCATAGCCCTTCCAGGCAATTAGCAGGAAGTTTCGGGCTAACGCGCTTTGGGCTACAGATAGAAAATCTGCTGCCTCTGTGTCGTCACTAAACCAATGGTTCTCGGAAGCCGTCAGGCTCTCGGCACCGGCGACTTCAATCAGCAAACCAATTCTGGGAGGAGAGCCACCTCCATCACGCTCAATAAGCGGCGTGAACCGCTCATAGCAGAGCCCCGCCTCGCTCCTCGCATCCTCGAACTGCTGTTCGATGATGACGTCCCTTGCATCTTCGCCGAGTGTTGCGTACGGGTTTAGGAGGAACGCCTGCGCTCGCGCACCGGCAATGCGCCTACCAGCCAAACGCTTTATCTCGCGCAAGACGGTCTTCACCTTGGGCGAGATGATGACCTGCACGATGCCTTGTTCGGTGACTAGGTCATAGCGGTCCTCAACTTGCCCGATGAAGTCAAATCGGTCAAGCCAGTTGGGGGGAGCGCCGTCGAAGGTCGGTATGACCTCGACCAACGTATCGACGCCGACTGCTGCAGACCTGCGCAGTCCAATGTGCAACCTCTCGGGCACCAGAACCACTGAACGTGTCAAAAAGTCATCAACGCGCGCGCTGGCAGCCAAGGCGAGACCGCGGATTCGGCCCCAGGCTTGTCGATGGGATAGGTCGGTCCTGTCCGCTGAGGGCCGACGAGAGAATGCGACGACCTCGCTGAACAACCGCCACTGTGCCAAGGTCATTCGCGAGAAGGACCCGCCCTCAACCAACAGCCCCCCCTGGACGCAGACGTCTTGCTTGCGGCCGTCCAGGGAAGCCCAACCATCGACAGCAATCGAAAAGTCGTTGTCTGTCAGCGATCTTGCGCTACGAAGGCTAGGGCGAAGCCCTGTGATGTCCGGCAGCGCAAGCACCTGGGCCAGTTCGAAGAACTCTTGTTGTTCGAGAACTTCGTACGCCGAATTCCAAGGAAGTACCTGACCGCCGGCTGTTCCGACCAGATGGCCCTCATCGCTGAGTTGTGTCAGAAATCCTTCGAGCAGCGGATGGGTCAGAGCCTCGCCGTCGCCCCCTGCGGTGATGTGGATTCCGGTGACATCAAAGCGTCGGATCCACTTAGGCGCTGGCGTAGCAGGGTTGCGGTCAAAGAAATTCAGCACAAGGCTTCCCCATCACTTTCTCCACCAACCCTTGCCGCTCTTGAAGGTAAAGCCCCACTGCGTGAGGGTTTGGCTGCGGAACGTTTCAGAGTCGTCAGCCCGCACCCATAAGTTGCCCTCGGGCCGGTGGTCCTCAATGCGAATGCCCGTCTTGCCACAGACATTCTTCAGCCGAGCATCGGTCAGCAAGGTCATCGTACACATCGACCACTCTGTCTTTGCAGACGAAGTTCCCGGTCCCGCAAGACCATCTGGGTACAGCGACTGGAAGAACTGCGCGGCATTGCGCTCATTTTTGGCCTGAGCAGCACGACTTGCCGCAGCGCCCAAATCGGACACCCGGGGCTGCAGCGAAGGTGGTGACAAAGCAGTGGCGGGCTGAGCAGGCATGCCCTCCGGGCCAAGTCCGCCTGCGTGTGCTCGGTTGGGGCGCAGTGCAAGGTTGAAGTTACTTTTAAGGGCCGCGTCGAACCGATCCTGCCACTTTGAATACCCACGGATGTTGTCTTGGTGTGACAGCGTGAGAACGGCTGAGTTGTTCTTTAGTGAGTTCGTCGCGTTTACCGGTAGCCGAAGAGGCTCCGCTGTGTCGAATGGCAGGTTGCCGCGTCGATAGACGTACAACGCGTTGCCATCGCTACCGAATTCAACAGCGACCACATCTCCCATGACCATCACAAAAGCATTGACCGAGCCGCCCTGCCCATCCAACTCAGAAATCAGCCCGCTCATCTTCTGTCGCAGGACAAGCATATCGGCGTCGCGGGAATTGCGGGCGATTGAGCCCAGCGCGAACTGAACGTGATCGATGAGCTTCACATAACGCATCCAGAAATTCACGCGCTTTCTGTCCGCCCTCCCATCTGCGGCCAACTTCGTGAAGAACGCGTCGATGAGCTCGCCCTTCAGCCAGTCGCTGACCATTTGCCTCGCTACAGGATCCACGCCGCCCCAGGTGGTCTCATTGGAGGGCAGCCAAGGGTTGCCCCACCACGCTACAGCGTAGTCGCGGAGGCTCGGATGCTCAACAGGCGATGCGCGCGAGACATACTTGTTCAGCAGCAAGCGCAGGCCCTTGCCTCTGACAAGTTCGTGCGGATCCAAAGCTTGTAGAAGTGTGGCCAACCGCGAATCGAAGTCGGATTGAGAGAGGTCAGTTGCCTTCTTCACCTGCGAGAGGAGGAGCTCGCGCAAGAACCACGATGCATCGAGGATACCGAGCAGGCTTCTCATCCTGTCGAGGTGCTCTGTCTCTCCCGCTAGGACCTCAGGGGCATATCGGCCGCACGGATCCTCTGAGAACAGATTTTCGTTTTCTATTGCGGCTTGGACCCAGTCCGGGTTCGCCCCGGAGTCGCTGATACTTTTGCTGCGATCCTTTAAATAGTCTCGTAAGTGACCCCAGTTGTCCCGTGCTTGCGCGGACGTCTCGATCTTGTAGGGGTCAAAGGTGAAGTAGCTGCGCACCAGCCCTTGATAGCACCGCCGGTACCACCTTGGTTGGTCCAACCATTGGTCGACTCCCGTAGAGGCGTCCAGCACTGCGAGAAATAAGTGTTTGTCTTCTAGGATGCAACGCCCACCATCTGTGGGACGCAACACGAGTCCGAAGCAGACCAACCGGCCGTCCTTGATGTTTTCGAGCCGGGAGTCCAGCCAGAATCGGCGGACGGCCTGCCGGACGTTGTCCTCCGGCTCGTGCGCTGCAGTGCCGCCGCTCACACGTTGCTGGAGCGCTTGGATGTGCGTCTGAATTCCAGAGTCCGCCACGAACAGGGGAGGCGCTGCTTGGTTGGCGGTACCGAGCAATCCAGCCAACCGATTCAGTTCCTCAGTCAAAGCGCGCACGCCCCGTAGTTGCCGTCAGATGCCGGGACGGTAGGGCGCGGCTCCTTGACGCCCAGGAACTCGAGCCGCATCTCCACACGGCGGCTCTCCTCTGGAGTGCCCTTGGCGTTGTTGAACGAGTAGCCACCGACGAGGAAAAGTCCCCGCACGGACTCCTTTTGCCGGTCCTCGAGGAGGTTCTGGCCAGCGACGGAGAACATCGCGCAGAGCACCCTCTGGCTGCGTTGAAGGCTCAGGTTGAGGTTTGAAAGGTAGGATCCCGCCTTGTCCGTGTAGCCCTCAACGACGATGCGCTTGAGGATTCTCTTGCCAAGTTCATCTTCGGCCAGCGCCAAGATTTCGGGCACAAAGCGGCGAAGCAACTCCTCCTGCTCCACTGCCAAGGTGGAGCGCCCAAATGCGAAGCGTGCTCGGTCACCGAAATCGATGACCCGCCGAGCCCTGTCGATGCGAACGCCATCGTCCTTGAACTTTCTCGCAGCCCCCTCGAAGCGGTCCAAGATGAGCTCGATGTCACGCCTGTTCTGATCTTGAAGCCGTTGGCTGTCGGATACCGTCTTGGTCACAGCCAACAACGCTACTCCCATCACTACGAGGAAGAGCACCATGAGCGCTGTCATGAGGTCAGAGAACGAAATCCAGAAGGGCTTTTCGGCCTCGTCTTTCCCGCCGCGCTTGATGACGACTCGGGTGCCAAGCATGGGTTACCTCCTGCCGGGCGTCAGCGGACCAAGCGTGGCCTCTAACTCGTTGATGCTTGAAGACAGGAGACCCACCGACAAGGTCATCTTGTCGTGGAACTGCGTGTTTGCAACGCTCAACGTCCTGGTGACTTCAGCGGCGAAGCTTTCGTGAGCTTTGGCAAGGACGTTTGTGACTCCAGCCAAGTACTCATCAGCCGCCACGTGGGCCATGGCGAGTCGTTGAGCCGAAGACTCGATTCGTGCGAGAACGTCCTTTGTGATGGCCGCCTCGCGGCTAGCGAGCTCAACTGTCTCGCGAACACTCGAAACCACTTGTGCCAACGAATCCCGCTGGGCTTGGTAGTCCTTGAGGACCTGCTGCAGCGCAATCGTCCCGCCTGAGACCTGCGCGGATGCGGTGACCAGCGAATCAGAGACCATGGCCGCCTGCCCCATAACACTACTCACCTTGTCTCCGGCCGCCGAGAACCGTTGCAGCACAAGGTTCAGCGTTTCAGCTCCGCTGTTCATCTTTTCGATGTTTGCTCTGCTTGTAGAGCTGAGAGATGCCACGCTTTGCGACATGACACCAGAGGCTCCGGCCAGCTCCTTTGCAGCCAGCGTTACGGTGTCGCTCATTTTGGCCACCATCTCGCCCGCGCGGTCGCTAAACGTCTCTTCGCGCATCTGGCTGGCTGCGGCGCTTCGGACCTGAACCTCATTCACCGTATCCGACAGCGCACGCATTCGCCCGTCAATGGACTCAATCGATGACTGAACGGATTGCGCCAGGCTGTCGGTGAGCAACTTTGCCCGTTCACTCATCTGCGCTTCGCGCGCCTGGCTCGCCATCTCGGCTGCACCTTGATTGGCAACCAACCCGTCCGCAACCATCTTGCTGTTTGACTCGATGGCGGCAAGAGAGGTCGTGACGGTACGGCTTAGCTCAGCCACCATTTCGCGCGTTCGATCGGCCATCTCGGACTCGCGAGTCCGGTTCGCCTCAAATGTGCGGTCTTGAGAGACTGCCAGCGTCGTGAGGAGATTCGTCATCTGCTGACCGATGGCATCCAGCGCAGCAGTCATGCGTTGCTGCGTCTCGGACTGTCCCCCGCTCACCTGCTCCTTGATGGATTGAACCAGTGCACGCGATTGCTCGTTCATGGCCTCCTGGCGAAGCTCCATCTTCTCTATGGCCGCTGCCATGCGGTTGGCCATCTCTTGCGTCGACTGTTCACCCGAGCTCTTCATTCCAGCAAGCACGGCCTGAAGCTGGTCGACGGCTGCCTGCATGCTCTGAGCTGCTTGAGAGTTAAGCTGGTTTATCCCGGCAATCTGCCCGCCGAAGAGGTCGTTCAGCTTTTGGCTGAAATTCGCCATCACGTCTTGCAGCATCTTTACCGCTGAGGCGCTCTGGTCGCCGGCCGCATCTTTGACGACACCTGCGAGCTGCTCCATCGGCCCTTTCAGCCCGTCCCGAATGCTTTCAGTGATCGCCAATCTGGACGTCTCGCTGTCGTTGTGCGACGCCTCGATTTGACGCGCAGCTGCTGCTTCGACCTTGTCGGCGAGATGGGCGCCGTGGTCTTTGTAGGCCTGAATCTGTGCTGTGGTCAGCTCGCGTAATACGTCACGCAGCTCCTGAACCAAAGCATCTTTCAGAATACGTTGCTGGCTAGCTGACTCCTCTGACGCCATCACAAGCCGAGACAGGTACTCCTCCCCAGCACCCGCCTCGAATCGAGAGTCAATCTCGTGCGATATTTCTTCGGTGAAACGATAAAGCGCGGCGATGAGAAGTTTCTCAACGAAGGTCACCAAGATGGCCGCAGTTATGGCCACAGCGGACACGACGAAGGCCTCGCCGACGGCCTCCATTAACGCGTTCAGTCCGAATCGAACCGCCTCTGGGTCGTCGCTGACTTCGAATTTATCGAGGCCGCTGATCAGGCCGCTGAACGTACCGATGATGCCAATCCCGGTAAACATTCCCGGGACATGTTTGAAGAACTCGGTGCGCAATCGAGTATCGACAATCGACTGACCATTGAAAAACGTCTCCGCTGGCAAAGTGGCGCGCAGTGCCGAAACCGCCAACTGACCGTCCACTTCTTCGCGCTGCTCATGAAGCGACTCGCCGTACTCCCTCCATAAGTGCGACAGGACAGCATCCACATCAAACACTTGCTTCACCTGCAATCTAGTGGGGCTGCCGGGCAGTGCCCTTAGCGCTTTGACCACCTTTCCGAGCCGCCGGTAGTGGAGCAGGCCAGGGCCAAGAAACAACGCAAGGAACAGGATGGCCAAGCCAACCAAGCCGATCGCGGTAACAAGTACTTGTGGAGGCAAGCCTAGCAAGGAGTTCATTGCGAGTGTCTGTTCAATGACGCCAAAACAGCGTCGCTATGGGTGATTGTGGATCGCCGTTGTTACGGGACTTCTTGGTCTAGTTGAACCGCCCCGGGGTTCGTGGAGGCTGTTTGGTTTACGTTAGGGAACGATAGCGATGGCTTGACGGGGGCTTGCGTCGCTGTGGTGACTAGGGGGCCTTTCAAAACCCTGAGCTGTTCAACTTCTTTTCACCAAGGCTCTGTTTCCGTAGAGCCTTGGCTCAGCGACGTGCGTGCGGGGCGACCACCTCAGGCGCCTTCCGCTAGCCGTGCAAAGTATTTCCTGCAACCATCCGCTACCGATTCATCTGTAAGTATTTATATATAAATTGGCAATTCCAACTTTGAAAAATCCACGTCGATCATTTTCTCAATCGAAAGGCCCAGCTCATTTAGGCAGCTGTAGTCTTTGCGATAAAATTCCGCGTCCGAGGTGTGCCATAGAAAATAAAAGTAACGATTTTTCGTTCTAATGGACAACTGACACGGCACGTCCGGGTCTGTGGCAAACTTTTCTTCATCTTTGTCGAAACTAATTTGAATTTTTATTCTTTTTGTAATACTTAAAATTGCAGCAATTTCAAATTTGCTAAGCACTTTTTCAGCAACCACGTTGCCCCTATATGAAAAAGTAATTTTGGAAACTTCGAATAAATCAACTGCATAAAAAATATCATCACCGTAGCATGAGTGCCACTTTATTCTTATAAATGAATCCCCCCATCTCCAAGTGTCCGTTTCATCCCCGTCAAAATTAGTCATATTGCCCCCCTATTACCCATCACGGCTACGGCATTTTTTCCCAAGGGGCGATTGGCTGTGAATGCCATATAAGAGTTCCCTCCATATGCACACCGGTCGACTTTTATTCGACCAGCATCTGCCCGAGACGGCGCTCGCGCTGCTTCACCTCTGATCCACATCTGGCCGCATTAAAGAACGCCGTACCAGGCGCGCTGGCAAGCCCAGCCGAGTCGGTTTCTCCGAGGTACTCGCCGACCCGCTGTTTGTCCGGCAGCATCTATTCCGGTGAGCAGTAGACCGGTGACATCCACCGTGACGCTGCTGCTTTCCGATCCCAGAGTGCCTCATGGGTCGTAGCAATTAAATTTCCTCGGTGAAGTTGCCGGCGGGTCTGGTGACATGCAGGACGGTCAATCGATGACGCCAGCCATCAACCCACGATCGAATCTGCCTGAGGTGACGCAAACAATCCGGATTCGTTTGCCGCGGAAGACCTTCAACTTGCCTCTGCGCTTTGGTGGAACGTCATACAAACAAGACTCGCCAACCAACGTCAGGTGGTACCTGCTTGGGTGCCCTACTAGGCGAACATATCCCTGCTTCGCCAGGCGATCCGCCAGTTGCGCTCTGAGCGTCTGCTCGCGCTGCCCCCATGTGGTTCGCGCCATGAGCCGACCGATCAACTCGCCGATGTCGCCGTGCAGTGGATCTGGGAGTTTTTCTCCGGCATGAAACATGTTGCCCCATCACTAGGTGAATGATTGCAATTCTGCCGTTCGGAAGGCTCATTAGATGAGCCACCGTCAAGAGCTCGTGTGGGCACTGTCACTCTCTAGGCGCGCGCCGAAATCAGCACCAAAGGTCATGCCAGCAGTCAAGCTGCTGCCGATCTGGGCGGGACAACGGCCCTTCGATCGCCTGAAGCTGCCGCGAAACCAGTTCCATGGCTACCGACCGGCGACGAAAAACAGCGCCACCACGACGAGGCCACCGATCCATTTGAGCGTGCTGCGCAGCTGATCGAGGCGACCGCACAGGGTAGCGATTGCCACCGCCACAGGGTCCGGGGGCGGCGCTGCGGGCTCGCCCTCGTTCTCATCGTCATCACCCTCGGGCTCGACCGCCGTCAAATGTCCGGGCTTGCGAAGGTCCCACGGCGACAACGTGAAGGAAGCACCCGAGACCGAACCGCAGACCGTCTCGGGCTCTCGGGAGTTGTCACGCCGGTTGGGCCGGATGAACAGGTCGATGTGCCTTAGTGGCGGCAGGCCGAGAGGGGGCCACTTCGTGTACAGCCCTCGCAGCGCCAGTTGCAGGCTCACACTATCCACTTGGCCGCTGCGGACAGCTGTGACCAGTGCGTCGAAAAACGCCTCGTGCAGTGTGCCGGTGACCCACCATTCGGCGCCATTGAAGTCGAGATAAGCCTCACCCTTACCAGTAAGAGCACCTCCACGCGACTCAGCCAGCGAGCCCGCCGAATCGGCAGCCATGAAGACTACCCTCAGTTCTCGCGCCGTGGATGCAGGGGCGCCGATTACCGAGATCGACCGGTCGTCTAGAAGGGCGGTCCCGCGAACGGCTGTAACCACTGCAGGTGGCGCAGAGCCGTCCCTAGGGCCCCGGAGTTCGGTGTCCAAGCCGATCGTGTGCACCCCGATCCCTACGATGTTCAGGGGATACAGGGTGGTCTGGCTGCCGGACTGGTCCGTGCACAGAATCCTGTCGTCCTCGACGTCTTTGATGTCGACGACGACCCGCTTTTCGCCGTTGGCCACAGATGCTCTCCTTCTTTCTAGGCCACTGCTCAGAATCGAGTGAGGCGTGGCTGGCAGAAAACGCGAAATTTCGTGAGGTGGGCTGCCGTCGATCCCGTGTACAAGAACCTACGCTCGTTTGAACCTCCTCAAAGTCTACCGGGCTGACGATGTAGCTAAAGACGGCCGAGCGGGCGCAAGAAGGGAGCCGAAATTTTTTGAGGGAGACGTTTTTCTCAACTGGTTGCTGAGCCAAGCTCGCGGCACTCCACGTCGATGACCCGCCGTTCGGCCTCCTCCAAGGCTGCGGTAATGGAGATTCGCTGGTCGACCTCAACTTCGACTTGCATCCGTTCGCCCCACTTCTTAGGGTTGAGTTTGGCCGCGACGAACTTGCGCGTGTCGATTTGCAGCCGCCGCATTTGCACGGCTGCCATCAACTCAGCGCCTTGCAGCCCGGGCGGCAGCGGGGCGTCGGCTAGGCTGATAAGCCGCTCGCCCAAGGTGTCGGCCCGCGCGGCTTGAGCCTCAGCGTAACGACGGGCTAACGCAGCGTCGGATCGAAGGCAATCCTTAGCCCAATCGAGCGCTGGTGGACTTGGTAGCCGCGCCAGCGCACTGGGCAGGCTCTCGCCCTCGTCGGCGATAAGCCGCAGCAGTTCGGGCCACAACTTTTCACGGTCATAGACGCGCGGCCGGCTCATGTTCCCCTCCCGATACGCGCGAACCACTCGTCAGCGACGGGGTTCTCGACGCGGTTTGACCCCTCCCAGGTCGGCGGGGCTTCGAAGGGGCCATGCCAGCCATAGCCGACACGGGAGAGCAGGTCGGACACCCATAGGGTCTCGCCCTTGTCCGGGGCGACGATGAGGCGCGGGTGGCGGTTCTCGTACAGGCTCCACCAGCGCGGGCAGTCGTAGAAAGCCGCCCTGAACGCCCACTTGAACTCGCCAGCGGTCGTCGGGTGATCCAGCACCACGAAGGCGCGGCGGACGCGCATCAGCACCGGGTCGGTCAGCAGGTGCGGCGCGATGGGCAACAGCCGCATGGGCTCGCGAGTCCCGCCCAAAACCTGGGCGAAGGTGTCGGCCCACCCCGCCCGGACGTCCTCGCGGATGCTCAGGCGGTCGGGTATCCGTCGGATGGCCGACTCAATACGGCGGTCGAGTTCTTGCAGTTCGGGGTCGTCGTCGGTCATTGGTCTCCTCCAACGGAGGTTTGGAATCATGTTTGGGGGGTCGGGCAGGGGGTAGCTGCAGGGTCTGCAGGGTTGTCCAATAAATTCCTCATGAGAAACGTGAATCCAGAACTGCATAGGCAACCCTGCAGACCCTGCAGGTCAGTCTCAGGACCCCGCCATGAGCGCGGCCAGTCCTCCCCCCCCTGCCCGGACGAGTTCTAGGCCGACGTAGGTAAGGCCTCTTTCGCTTTTGGTTTTCTCAAATTTGCGCGTCATGAACTCACCAAAGCGCGTTTCCGAAACAGGGTTCTCCCCCCGGGCGCGTTTCCATTGCTGGTAGTTTTCGTGAAGCTCGCGCGCGGTACGCCATCCCCCTGCGGGTCTCTCGTCTACTTTGCGGCAGCACTCGTCGATCCACATATCGATGGTTGACTGCACGGCAAAGTAGTCCTTAGTTGCTTGTTCTACCGCTTCGCATTTGGGCAGGCCGTTGCCCATCCATGCCGTGTGACCTTCGATCAGCCAGTGCAGCACAAACCCCGCTTCTGCTCGAATCTTCTGGGGTAGGTCTCTGTCCTCTCGTCCTGCGAAGGAAACATTGAAGGGGGCGAGCAGCACACGGTTCTTGATCGCCTCATCTACTGTCTTGATCTGTGGCCGGTGGTTCCCCAAGATCAAGTGCTTGTGAGACTTGGTGAAGGTAAAGGCGTCCTTTCCCATGTATCGGGCGGTGATGAACTCATCCCCCGTTAACTCCTTCAGCCTTGCTTCGTTCCAGAAACTCCCCTCCTCGATTTCCGATGACAGCGCCAGTCGGACGCCCCGCAGCCCTGTTAGTTCGGACGGGTGCGCCTCGTACTTCTTGGACATCAACGCCGACGACGGGAGCTTGTGCGCGTACTCGCCCAGGATGGAAAAGACCAGATCGGCCAACAAGTTCTTGCCGTTTCGGCCAGTACCGAACCAGTAAATGAGCCAGTGGTCCTTTCTAGCCCCTGAGAGCATCGCACCGAGGCTTACCTGGTGAAAGCGGACCAGACTTTCGTCGCCCGCGCATACCTCACGAATCGCCTTGAGGAACACGCCGCCATGTGATGCTGTTGGTGCGACTGCGGTTATCTTGGTCAACCGCTGCTCGGGGTGGTGAGGTTTAACTTCGCCAGTTCGTAGGTCATACACACCGGATGGCGTGTTCAGTTCGTATGTGTCTCTGTCGAAGTCGCTACTCGCGCAGGAAAGCCGAGGGTCGCACTTTGCGATTTGCTCGACACCGCTAAAGAAACTGGCGCGGGTCGCTTGCTTGCCGCCCCCACGATGTCGGCACAACTGGCGGGCGTACTCGAACGCCTTGTGGATTGGGTCTTTGAGCCACCGTTTGCCGTCGAACTCCAGCCACCCTCCGTAGTCGTGCGCGTAGGCAAACGAGCCTTCGTACCGCTCGGCAAATAGTTCGGCTAGAAGGTCTTGGTTGTCGGTGCGCCCCGCGATGACTTCGACGCCCGAAGCCGGGTTGACCCAACCCAACCCCTGCGCCAGCTTAAAAATCGCCTTGTAGGACGTTTTGGTAGGCTTTAGTGACTCCCATTTGGTCTGGCAGTCGGCGAAGCTGTACTTGTCCGACTTCTCAGACCACCAGTGAAACAACTTGGCGGCGTCTACTGTCTTTAACGCCATGCCCACGGCTATCCACTGGTCGTAAGGGTCCGGGTCCAAGAACTCAAGCGCGCTCCTAAGGTCGTCCAGCAGTTGGCTGTTCCCCCGTGCTAGCGGACGTCCTGGTGCCTCTGCGATGGCGAATATCCCGTCGAGTGTTGGCCTCACCTCCTCCAACGCCCGAAGCGTTCGTGTGTCGTCTCGTGCCGCGCCCGTTATGGTGACGAATTGCTTGGTTGAATAAATCTCCCGTCCGTTCTTGCTCCCGTTTTGGTAGGTGCCTTTGTAGAACGCCCTGATGCCCTTGCCTGAGGGTGAGACCTCTGCGTAGGTGCCCTTGGTTAGCGCATCAACGTCTGCGTCTATCTCGCCAGCCTCGCTCACGCATCCGTCACCATCAAAGGCTACGAGGCCCCAATCGGGCAGCATGGCCAGCCCCAGCCCTGAATACCGAGAGTTTTCTTCGAACGCTTTATGCGCCTGCTCGAATGTCCCCAGCTGGGCTCTGTCTCGTTCGCTACCCTGTTCGCCGCTACGAAGTAAGCCCGCTGGGTAGTAAGGTACCTTGTCGAACTTGCCCGGTTTTTTCCTCTCTCGCGCCTTCCATACGACCCACCCTTTAAGGGCTTTTAGGTCGGCGGGTATGTTCTGCGGGTTGAAGTTAGACCGGCATCGCTCATGGATCGCGTCAATATTCATTTGGTGTTCCTTTTGGAAACACCCAAGGGCGTAGACGGCGAGTAACCAACCGGCATAAAATCTGGTTGTGGTTTGCCGGTGGGTCGCCCGAGAGTCCGCGCTCTCGGGCGATTTACTTTGTGAGCGAATTAAGCCAAGCGGTCAGGTCACCCGCGCGAATACGGGTGCAGCGCGTACCGATGCGGATGAGCTTGGGAAAGCTCGGGTCGGTCTTGGCCTTGCGGTAGAGCGTGTCCTCAGACAGCCCAGCCACTTTCGATGCGTTCTGCATCGTCAGCAGCGCGTCGGGCACAAGCGCGGCGTCAATCGGTTGAGGGCGCCTTATCCATTGATTCTTAGTGGGGGCTTGTGATTCGTCAGTTGCACTCATAGTCGGAGTCCTTATGGTCAGGAGTCCGACTGGCGACGGACTCCGGGTTTTTCCGGAATCCGCGCACTTAAATCCTTGCCTTCACTCTCAGTAAACCCGTCCCGCGCGGTTAGGGAGGTCATTCACTGGAGCGCCGATATTAAAAGCGTCGGTCGCTATCTGTCCTTATAGTAAACCCGCCGACCGGGGCTGTCAACAGCTATCGCATCAGGTAAAACACCCGCCAGAGGGAGCACTAGATACTGTCAATTAATCTTTGACAGTATGTATAAGTTTCGGACATCAGGCCGCTGCAGCGCCGTCGCGCAGTCGGTCCAAGTAGTCAGCCCAGAGGGTCATCATCTCCCGCCGCTGCTGCATGTACTCCGCTCTGTCGTAGGCTGCACCCAGAGGGCCGCTCTTAACGTGCGCCAGTTGCGCCTCGATCACCTCAGCGGACACGTCGGGCAGTTGCTCGACCATCAGCGTGCGGGCCATCGCCCGGAACCCGTGGGCTGTCATGTCGTACCCCATGCGCCGCAGGGCGACGCGGACGGTGTTCTCGCTCACCCCCAAGACATAGCGGCTGTGCCCCGTCAGTGGCCGAATCTCCTCCATCACGGCTAGGGCCTGCGGTGCCAGCGGCACTAGGTGTGGTCGCCCGTTGGTTTTGTCGTGCAGCCTGCGCTTCATCTTCGCCGACGGTATGGCCCACGTGTCCTCGCCGACCTCGATCCACTCCATCTCCCGGATGTTCCCTGGGCGTTGGAGCGTCAGGGCCGACAGCAGCAGCGCGGCCCGTGTGGTGGGCTGGCCTGAGTAGGCGTCGATGTCGCGCATGAGTTCGCCCACCTGCTTGGGGTCCAGCAGCGCGGCCATGTGCGTCACCATGAGCGGCTTCAGAGCGCCAAGCAGGTCAGGCGCCGGGTTGCGGTCGCATCGGCCCGTCTGGATGCCGTAACGGAACACCGCCCCGGCGGTCTGCTTCAGCTTGTGGGCCGTCTCGGTCACCCCGCGCCGCTCTACCCGGCGCAGGGCGTCCAGCAGCACGGGCGCGGTGATGTCTCGCAACGGCTGCGCGCCGATGTAGGGGAACAAGTCCTTCTCCATGCGCTCTAGCCAGCGGGTGGCGTAGGTCGCGCTCCAACCGCTGGCCTTGGTCTCGTGCAGCTCACGCGCCACGGCCTCGAAGGTGATTCCGCTGGCGGCTCTGTTGGCCAGCTTGGCAGCCCTGCGCTGCTGCACTGGGTTAGCCCCGCCCTTGTGGTCTTCCCTCGCCTTGTCCCTCGCCTCTCGGGCCTTTTTGAGCGTCACCGTTGGGTAGCGCCCCAATGCCAGGCGCGACTCCTTACCGTCGGGGTAGAACTTCCAGAACCAGCGCTTCGACCCGTTGGGCGTCACCTCAAGGTATAGCCCCTGAGCGTCGGTCAGGCGGTGGCGCTTCTTGTCTGGTGGGCAGGTTGCGTTACGGCAGTCGGCGTCGGTCAGCATGGGCGTTCCCCGGTTACCCCGGTTCTGGCTGTTTGTTCCCCGCCATGTTCCCCGATCCGAGTCACGGTGTCCAGCCCCTACGAGCGGCAACGTGAGACCCTAAGTGGTTGACTTACCTAGGGAGAGAGCGACTTTAGCGTCGGTCTGCGACGTCGTGCGCCTTTGAAATGGTGCCCCCGGCAGGAATCGAACCCGCGACCTTCGGTTTACAAAACCGCTGCTCTACCAACTGAGCTACAAGGGCAATCGACGAATTTTAGTGGCCGCCTTTCAGACGACCCAGGCAGTCACTTGACGCGCTTCAATGCTGGCCGCCCGCTCGGTGGTACGGGATCCGGGGGCTCTTGATCACCAGCGTCCACACTGCCCGGCTGCAAAGCAGAGCTTTCGGTATCGGCAGCCAAGCGCAGCACGGAAACACCCCGATCCGTACGTGCCGCCGGCTGTGGCTTGTCGGCTGAGCTCACGCCGGCCGGCGCCGACTCGCTCGGCACTGGAAACGCCATGCCTTGCCCATTTTCACGGGCATAAATGGCGATCACATGGTCAACCGGCACCGAGATATCACGCGAGCTGCC
>CAMCNE010000176.1 GCA_945875935.1 Bordetella parapertussis | reverse complement strand
CACCAGCCGTGCTTGCTGTTGTAGCTGAACATGCGCGGGTCGAGCTCGGGGTAGCTGGTGGCGCACACCGGGCAGGCGCGCTCAGTCGAAAACACGGTGATGCGGCCGATGCCGCCGCCCTTGCCGAGCGGCGCGTCGGTGGCTGCGGCAACCTCGGCGCGCATCGCCTCGGCCAGACCGTCGATGCCCGTCAGCAGGTGCATCACGCCCTTGCCGACGTCCAGCGCTTCGGCCAGCGCGGCGCGCAATGCGGCTTCGTTGTCGGCGCTCACGACCAGATCGGCCACCGGCAGCTCGAGCGTGTGTTCCTTGAAGCGGTCAAGCCGCGGCCACGGGTCGACCGGCACGAACTCGCCGTCGACGCGCAGGTGCGTGTGACCGCGCGCCTTGGCCCATTTGGCCAGATCGGTGTACACGCCCTTGCGCGAGACCACCAGCGGCGCGAGCAGCCCCACATGCTGGCCGCGGTGCTCGCGCAGCAGTTGCGCGGCGATGCTCTCGGCCGACTGCGGGCGCACCGCCGCGCCGTCCTTCACGCAGTGCTGGATGCCCAGCTTGACGTAGAGCAGCCGCAGGAAGTGCCACACCTCGGTGGTGGTGGCCACCGTGCTCTTGCGCCCGCCGCGGCTCAGGCGCTGCTCGATCGCCACCGTGGGCGGAATGCCGTAGACCGCATCGACCTCGGGCCGGCCAGCCGGTTGCACGATGCTGCGCGCGTAGGCGTTGAGGCTCTCGAGGTAGCGGCGCTGACCTTCGTTGAACAGGATGTCGAACGCCAGCGTGCTCTTGCCCGAACCCGACACGCCGGTGACCACGGTGAATTGGCCACGCGGGATGTTCACGTCAAGCGACTTCAGGTTGTGCTCGCGCGCGTTGACGATGCGGATGAACTCGTCAGCCGCCACGCGCTCGGCGCGCGCGGCACGCAGCAGCGACTGCAGCGGCACGCCTTCTTCGACCGCGCACACGCCCAGGCCCATGGCGCGGTCGTAATCAGCCAGCGCGCGGCCGGTGTGCGAGGTGGGGTGCTGCTTCACATCGGCCGGCGTGCCCTCGCACACCACCGCGCCGCCGCCCTCGCCGCCTTCGGGCCCGAGGTCGATCAGCCAGTCGGACGCGCCGATCACATCGAGGTTGTGCTCGATGACGATCAGCGAGTGGCCGGCGTCGAGCAGCTTGCGAAACGAGCGCATCAGCTTGGCGATGTCGTCGAAGTGCAGCCCGGTGGTCGGCTCGTCGAACATGAACAGCGTGCCCTTGCGCGCCACCGCCTGGCGGCTCGCCGTCGACTTGTTGGCCGACTCGGCCAGAAAGCCCGCGAGCTTGAGCCGCTGCGCCTCGCCGCCGCTGAGCGTGGGCACCGGCTGGCCGAGCTTCACGTATTCGAGCCCGACGTCGACGATGGGCTGCAGCACGCGCAGCACCTCGCGGTCGCCGGCAAAGCGCTGCACCGCCTCGCTCACGGTGAGCTCGAGCACATCAGCCACCGACAGCTCGCCCGCCACCTCTCCGGGCAGGCCACGCTCGATGGCGACTTCGAGCAGCTCGCGCCGGAAGCGCCGGCCGTCGCAATCGGGGCAGCGCAGGTACACGTCGCTCAGGAACTGCATCTCGACGTGCTCGAAACCCGAGCCGCCGCAGGTGGCACAGCGCCCGTCGCCCGCGTTGAAGCTGAACATGCCCGCGCCATAGCCACGCTGCTGCGCCAGCGGTGCGGCAGCGAACAGCTTGCGGATCTCGTCGAACGCGCCGACGTAGCTCGCCGGGTTGGAGCGCGCGGTCTTGCCGATCGGCGACTGGTCGACAAACACCGCGTCGCTCAGCCAATCGGCGCCGAGCAGCCGGTCGTGCGCGCCGGGCGCGTCGCTGGTCTTGCCGAAGTGGCGCGCCAGCGCGGGGTACAGCACGTCCTGGATCAGCGTCGACTTGCCCGAGCCCGACACGCCGGTGACGGTGACCAGCCGCTGCAGCGGAAATTCAACGGTGACGTTGCGCAGGTTGTGATCGCGCGCGCCTTCGAGGATCAGCCGCGGCGTGGCGTCGCTCACCAAGCGGTTGAAGCCCGCGCCGATGTGCTTGCGCCCGCCGAGGTAAGCGCCGGTCAGCGTGTCGGCGCTGCGGATCGCCTCGGGCGTGCCGTCGAACACGATCTGCCCGCCACGTTCGCCGGGGCCGGGGCCCATGTCGATCAGTCGGTCGGCCGCCAGCATCACTGCGGGGTCGTGTTCCACCACCACCAGCGTGTTGCCCGCATCGCGCAGCCGGTGCATGGCTTCGATGATGCGGTTCATGTCGCGCGGGTGAAGCCCGATGCTGGGCTCGTCGAGCACGAACATGGTGTTGACCAGCGAGGTGCCCAGCGCGGTCGTGAGGTTGATGCGTTGCACCTCGCCGCCGCTCAGCGTGCGGCTTTGCCGGTCGAGCGTGAGGTAGCCCAGCCCCACTTCGCACAGGTAGCGCAGCCGGGTGCGGATCTCATCGACCAGCAGCTTGAGCGCATCGTCGAGCAGCGTGCTGGGCAGGCTCAGGCCGTCGAAGAATCGCCGGATGCGATCGATTGGCAGCAGCATCAGGTCGTGCACCGTCAGGCCCGGCAGCGCCTCGAGCTGCGCGCGCGACCAGCCCACACCGGCCGGCATGAAGCGCGCAGCAGGCGCCATCACCGCATCGGCATCCGCTTGCGTGCCCAGCCGCCACAGCAGCGATTCGGTCTTGAGCCGCGCGCCGCCGCAGCTGCCGCACGGCGTGTAGCTGCGGTACTTCGACAAGAGCACGCGGATGTGCATCTTGTAGGCTTTGCTCTCAAGGTACTCGAAGAAGCGCTTGACGCCGTACCACTGCTTGTTCCAGTGGCCACGCCAGTCGGGCGAGCCGTTGATGACGAAGTCGCGCTGCGCCTGCGTGAGCTGCGCCCACGGCGTGTCGCGCGGAATGCCGGCGTCGCCGGTGTACTTGAGCAGGTCGTCTTGGGTGTCTTTCCAGGCCGGCGTCTGCAAGGTCTTGATGGCGCC
>CAMCNE010000175.1 GCA_945875935.1 Bordetella parapertussis | reverse complement strand
TCAACCTCGTCGCGCCAAGTCGCGCCGCACCCAACGCAACCCACTCGCCCGATCGCGCGGCGTCGTCGGCCGGGGTGCCCAGGTCGCTGCGGCGGCGCACGGTCAGGTAGTCGGGCTGCCAGCCGCGCTCGGTCAGGTGCTGGCAGGCGCTCGCTTCGAGTGTGGCCAGCGGCGTGCGGCCTTCGGTGAACTGGCGCGCGAGTGTGGCCAAGGCCTGCGACAGCTCGACGGCCTGCGCGCGCTCGGCAACGCTCAGGTAGCCGTTGCGCGACGACAGCGCCAGGCCGTCGGCGGCGCGGGTGGTCTCGCCGCCTTCGATGTGGATGGGCAGCGCGAACTGATCCACCATGCGGCGGATGACCATGAGCTGCTGGTAGTCCTTCTTGCCGAACACCGCGATGCGCGGCTGCACGGCGCCAAACAGCTTGAGCACCACGGTGCACACGCCAGTGAAAAAGCCGGGGCGAAAGTGGCCTTCGAGGATGTCGGCGATGGCCGGGTCGGGCTGCACCTTGAAGCCTTGCGGCTCGGGGTACATCTCGGCCTCGTCGGGCGCGAAGACGATGCTGCAGCCCGCGGTCTGCAACAACGCGCAGTCACGCGCCAGGGTGCGGGGGTAGCGGTCGAAGTCTTCGTGCGGCGCGAACTGCAGCCGGTTGACGAACACGCTGGCCACCACCGGCAGCCCGTGCGCGGCGGCCAGTCTTACCAGCGCCAGATGCCCCTCGTGCAGATTGCCCATGGTGGGCACGAACACACACGCACCGGGCACCGGCAAGGCGGCGCGCAGCGCGGCGATGGTGTGAACGGTGTGCATGGTCAGTAGGCGTGCAGCGCGGGATCGGGAAAGCGCCGCGCCTTGACGTCGGCCACAAAGGTGCCCACGGCCGCCTCGATGGACGGCGCGCCTTGCATGAAGTTGCGCACGAAGCGCGGCAGCTTGCCCTGGGTGACGCCCAGCATGTCGTGCAGCACCAGCACCTGGCCGGAGCATTCAACGCCAGCGCCGATGCCGATCACCGGCACGCCCAGCTTTTGGGTGAGACCGGCCGCCACGGCAGAAGGCATGAGCTCGAGCACCATCATCGACGCGCCGGCTTCGACCAGCTCGGTGGCGTGCTGGGTGAGCACGGCCACGGCTTGCTCGCTGCGGCCTTGCACGCGGTAGCCGCCCAGCGCGTGCACCGACTGCGGCGTGAGCCCGAGGTGCGCGCACACCGGAATGCCTCGCTCAACCAGGAAGCGCACCGCAGGCACCGTCCAGCCACCGCCTTCGAGCTTGACCATGTGCGCGCCGGCTTGCATCAGCACGACCGCACTGGCCAGCGCCTGCTCGGGCGACTGCTGGTAGCTGCCATAAGGCAGATCGCCAATGATCCAGGCGGTGCGGTTGCCGCGCGCCACGCAAGCGGTGTGATACGCCGCGTCGTGCAGGCTCACCGGCAGCGTGCTGCTGTGGCCCTGCACCACCATGCCCAGTGAATCGCCCACCATCAGGCAGTCAACGCCGGCGCCATCGAGCAGCCGCGCAAAGCTGGCGTCGTAGCAGGTGAGCACGCTGATGGGCTCGCCGGCCGAGTACATCTCGCGCAGCCGATGCAGCGTGACGGGCTTGCGACCGGCGGCTTGCGATTCGACGGGCGCGCTCATCAGGCGGCCCTCATGCCAAGTTTTTGCAGCAGCGCCTGATCGGCAGTGACGTCGGGATTGCCGGTGACCAGCAGCTTGTCGCCGTAGAAGATGGAGTTGGCGCCGGCCATGAAGCACAACGCCTGCACCGCCTCGCCGAGTTCCTGGCGGCCAGCCGACAAGCGCACGCGGGTGCGCGGCATGGTGATGCGCGCCGCAGCAATGGTGCGCACGAACTCGAACGGATCGAGCACCTCGCCACCGTACAGCGGCGTGCCTTCAACTTGCACCAGGTGGTTGATGGGCACTGACTCGGGGTAAGGCTCCATGTTGGCCAGCTCGGCGATCAGCGCGGCGCGCTGGGTGCGGTTTTCGCCCATGCCCACGATGCCGCCGCAGCACACCTTGACGCCGGCGCCACGCACACGCTGCAGGGTGTCGAGACGGTCTTCGAACTGACGCGTTTGCACGATGTCGGCGTATTTGTCAGGGGCGGTGTCGATGTTGTGGTTGTAGTAGTCGAGCCCGGCATCGCGCAGGGTTTCGGCATGGCCGTCGCCCAGCATGCCCAGCGTGGCGCAGGTTTCCAGGCCCAGGCCCTTGACCGCGCTGATCAGCGCCGACACCTTCTCGATGTCACGGTCTTTCGGGCCGCGCCAGGCCGCGCCCATGCAAAAGCGGGTGGCACCAGCGGCTTGGGCGGCGCGGGCCGCATCGAGCACCTCGTCGACCTTCATCAGCGCGGTGGCTTCGACGCCGGTGTCGTAGGCGGCCGACTGCGGGCAGTAGCTGCAGTTCTCGGCGCAACCGCCGGTCTTGATCGACAGCAGCGTGGACAGCTGCACCTCAGCGGGGTCGAAGTGTGCGCGGTGCACGGTTTGCGCCTGATACAGCAGCTCGTTGAAAGGCAGCGCGAACAGGGCTTCAACCTGCGACACCTGCCAGCGCTGCGGCGCGGCAAATTCTTGGGCAGGGTTGGCGGAACGAACGATCTGGATGGTGGCTTGTTGCATGGTCGCTGGCGGTTGGCGGTGGGCAGTACCGGGATGATGCTCGGGGTCGGAAAAACGTGTGCGGCTTGGTGGCGTGAGTGGCTGCGGTCAGTCGTGGTGATAAGCCAGCCGCACATAGATGGGCGCAAACGCTTCGGCCTGCGTCAGCTCAAGCAGCCGCTCGCGGGCGAGCTCGAGCATGGCGATGAAGGTGACCACCATCACCGGCGGGCCGCGTTTCACATCGAACAGCTCATGGAATTCAAGAAACTTGCGCCCCTGCAGGCTGCGCAGCACGATGCTCATGTGCTCGCGCACGCTGAGCTGCTCGCGGTTGATGGTGTGGTGCTGATTGAGGCTGGCGCGCTTGAGCACATCGGCCCAGGCGGCGCGCAGATCGTCGGCCTCGACCTCGGGCCAGCGCGTGGC
>CAMCNE010000174.1 GCA_945875935.1 Bordetella parapertussis | reverse complement strand
TGGAACCCGTCGAAGACAGGGCGCCGTTGGTGCCGGTGGCGTAAACCGTGGCCAGGCCACCTGCGTTGCCAGTGGCGATATAGCCGTCGAGGTTGCCGTTGGTGGCCGTCTCGCTGGCGTTGGCCGACGACGTGATGAAGCGCTTGCGGTTCGTAGCGGTCGAGCCATTGTTGTCGACAGCACTCAGGAACCAGCGCACGTCTGATGTGGTCTGGCCGGTCAGCCAGCTGCTGAACGAAGCATCGCCAAAGCTGGCGGTCACGGTCTTGTCGATCGTCAGGCCAGCTGCTGGAGTCTTGTCGCCGGTGACAGCGCCGTCACCCGACAGCGTGGTCACGCTGCTGGGCAGAAAGCTGTTGAGCAGGTAGCCGGTGTCACGCATGTACCAAACGTTGGTGACCGTGTTGAACGCCGTCAGAACCAGACTGCCGTTTTGGCCCGTCGTGGTCGGTGTTGCGTTGGCTGCTCCCGCAGCCGACACCATCGCCGCAGCGACAGCGATCATCTTGAGGTTGAATTTCATGTGAGGTTTTCCTGGGTTAGGTTGGGTAAATCGCTACTTCTCGGCCCTGTTTGCTGCTCTTGGTCCCGAGGGGCCGTGGGGCCTCTCGACTGGCGTGCTTCAGGACTCATTGGCACCGACCGTGAGACCTTCAAAAGGCCCCCAGCCGACTGCATCACTGTAGAAATTTCGTGTGTCGCCCTGACGGGCGTCGAGCGTGATTTGTCTGGCTACTTCAGGCCAGTTCGTGTGACAAAGCTGTCACACAGCGCGCGCCAACCTGCGCCCAGGCACGTTCGAGTAACGACTCGAACTCTCGGGTGAAGCCAGCTTCGTCGAACAGCGCGCTGGCGGCGATCGCCGTGCGTGCCTGCTCTCGCCATTGGGCGAGTGCATCGACGTCACCCGCGAGGCGGGTGATGGTGCTCACATAGTCGTCATCGGTGTCGGTGACCCAGTCGGGCCGACCGATGGCGTTCAAGATGGACGCTCCCATGCGAGAGGTGTGGGTGCGTCCGCGCAGCGTCACCACCGGCACACCCATCCACAGGGCTTCGCAAGTGGTGGTAGCGCCGTTGTACGGAAACGGATCGAGCGCGATGTCGACTTCGTTGTACATGAGCAAGTGGCTGGCTTTTTTGGCCGCCCAGGGCTGCAGGGTCAGCCGATCAGCCGCCACGCCGCGCTCGGCCATGAACTGCTCGATGTTGCGGCGGTTGGACTCTTGCGCCATCGACTGCGACTTGAGCAGCAGTCGCGAGTCGGGCACGCCCACCATGATGCGCGCCCACAACTCCAGCGTGTGGTCGGTCACCTTGGCGATGTTGTTGAAAGATCCAAAGGTGATGTGGCCTACCTTGAGCACCGGCGGCGCGTCTATGGTCGGGTTTTCGTCAGGGCGGTAGCAGAACATCGAGCGCGACAGGCACAGCGGCTGCTCTGACGGGTGCGCGGGCATGTCACCCGGATCGATCACCGCATCGGTGATGCGAAAGTCAATGGCTGGCACGCCGGTGAGAGTGGGGTAGCCCAGATAGTTCAGCTGCACCGGTGCACAGCGGCGGGCAAACATCGTCGAGCGCGAATTCGAGGTCAGCCCGGCCAGATCGATGAGCAGATGGATGCCATCATCGATGACGCGCTGGCGCAGGTGGGCATCGGACAACCCCTCGCACTCGACCCAGTGGTCGGCGTAAGTCTTCATGCGCGCCGTCACCTCGTCGCCGAACGCCAGGTTGTGATAGCAGGTGACCTCGAAGCGGCGCTTGTCGATGTGCTCGAGCACCGGCCCGATGAAGTACGACACCGAGTGCCGCACAAAGTCACCCGACACAAACCCCACCCTCAACCGCTCGTCGGGCGCCACCGGCTGCCACAGCGGCTCGGGCTGATCGGGCGGTTCGAGCTGCTGGCCAAACTCGGCATGGATGCCCAGCACGTCATGCGGGTTTTCGTGCAGGTAGTTGCTGCCCAGCAGCGCGGTCGAATAGGTGTTGGCCTTGCGGTTCGAAAGCTCGATGGCCCGCGTGCAGTAGTCCATCGCCTCGACCATGCGGCGCGCTTGCATCAGCGTGCTGCCGACCTGGATCAGCGCGTGCGGATCTAGGTCCATGTCGGCGGCCTTTTGCGCCCAGGGCAGCGCGCGGTCGATGTGGCCGTCACGCGTAAGGATGGCGGCCAACGAGCGCATCACCGCCGCATGGGGCGCGTTGCGGTCCAGCCATTTTTCGTACAGCTCGCAAGCCAGCGTCGCGCTGCCCATGGTGCGAAGCACGTGGCCCATGTGCAGGCAGGCGTCCACATCGGTGGGGTCCAGCGTCAGCGCGCGGTTGAAGGCCTCGGCCGACTCGAGACGCCGCCGCGCACGCATGAGCAAAACGCCCACATTGCGTGCCAGCACGGCATCGCGCGGGTTGAGTGCGGCAGCGCGCTGCTGCGCTTCGATGACCTCATCGCTGGGGGTGTCATCGCTGCCGGCTTCGGCCTCGAGGTAGGAGCGCAGCAGCACCGCATTGGCCCGATTGGCCAGCGCGGGCGCGAACTTCGGGTCGCGCGCGAGCACTTCGTCGTAAAGCGCGATGGCACCTTCGGCATCGCCGCGCGCCTTCAACACGATGCCCAGGCTCACCTTGGCCTCGAGGTAGCCTGGTTGCAGCGCGAGCGCAGCGCGATAGGCGGCTTCAGCCGCGTCAATGTCGTTGGCAGCCTTGTGCGCGCGGCCCAGGGTGAACTGGTAGCGCGCATCGTCGGGCCGCAACTGCGCGGCCTGTTGCGCGTGGTCCAGCGCGGCATCGATCTGCTTGCGCATCTGCGCCGAGATGGACAGCAGGTAGTGCGCCTCGGGCCGGGTCTGCTCGTCGGCCAGCAGTTTTTGCAGCATGGCCCCCGCTGTGGCGTGCTGGCCGGCGGCGATCAGCTGCTGTGCTTGCGACAACATCACCGCGGCGCCGCTGGAATGGCGAGACTTGGCCACCGGGCGCCTTGGGTGTCAGAACTCGATCACGCCGCTGGCGTGCAGGCGCGCTGCGCCCTTGGTGGTCTGGCCTTCGGACGTCA
>CAMCNE010000173.1 GCA_945875935.1 Bordetella parapertussis | reverse complement strand
CCGCCGCACTCGCCGCACCTGCCGGGGCTGCAGCATCTGGGTGTTGATGAGCGCCATCTGGTGTGGGTGCGCGCCGATCGCCCGGCCGAGCGGCTGTGGGTCACCGAGCAGCTCATCCGCGCCAACGCCGCTGGCTTGCTGCTGTCGTGGCTGCCGCAAGCGCGCCCCGAACAGATCCGCCGCCTGCAGCTGTGCGCGCAGTCGTGCGACGCGCCGGTCTTTTTGTGCCGGCCCGTCACCGCGGCCAGCGAGCCGTCGGCCGCGCCGTTGCGCGTCGAGCTGCGCTTTGGCGCCGACTGGGAGCTGCAATTGCGTCTGATCAAGCGCAAGGGCCCGACCCACGAAGGCGTGCTCACGCTGGCGTCGGTGCCGGGCGGGCTCGACGCCATCCTCACCCCGCGGCTGCGCCAGCCCAGCCGCCTCATCGCCGCGCGTCAGGCGCGCGACACCTTGCATGTTGTGGGCAGCCCTGCTCCCCGACGCCCCGCCGCACGAGCCGCCGTCCGATCCCTCGCGGCGCACTGACGCGCTGGCGGGGATCGCGCTGTGGTGCCTGCAGTTCACACCGCGGGTGGCGCTGCTCGAGACCGTGGCTGCGCCGTGCGCGGTGGCGATGGAGCTCGAGGCCAGCGTGCGGCTGTTCGGCGGCAAGCGCCGCCTGGTCGAGCGCGTGCGCGATGAAGCCGCCGCACTCGGCATCTCGCAGCTCAGCTGGGCGCCCACCAGCCTGGCCGCGCTGGCGCTGGCGCGCGCTGGGCGCTCCAACGGCTTTGCCGCACCGCTGGCCGAGGTGCTCGATGCGCTGCCGCTCGATGCCCTGAGCGCCGTGGCCGCCCACCGCGCCACGCTCGCACGGCTGGGCTGCACCACGCTCGGTCAGGTGCGCGCGCTGCCGCGAGGCGGCCTCGGCCGGCGCTTCGATGCGGCGCTGCTGGCCACGCTCGATCAGGCCTATGGGCTGCGGCCCGAAGCACACCGCTGGGTCGACATACCTGACACCTTTGCCGTGCGGCTTGAGCTGATGGCGCGCGTCGAGCTGGCACCCGCGCTGCTGTTTGGCGCGCGCCGGCTGCTGCTGCAGATGTGCGGCTGGCTGGCCGCGCGCCACGCCGGCGTCACCGCCTTCACGCTGCGCTGGTGGCACGACGCGATGCGCTCGAAGGCGGCAGGCGAGGGCGGTGAACTCACGGTGCGCACCGCGCAGCCCACGCGCGATGTCGAGCACCTCACCCGGCTGCTCGCCGAGCACCTCGCCCATGTGGAGTTGAGCGCGGCGGTGGGCGATGTGCAACTGCTGGCGCTCGAGGTGTGCCCGCTCGCGCCGCCCAGCCTGAGCCTGCTGCCCGAAGCGCGGCAGGTCGGCGAAAACCTTGCGCTGGTGCTCGAGCGCATCGCCGCGCGGCTGGGCCCCGATCAGGTGCTGCGCCCGCTGCTGTGCGAAGACCACCGCGCCGAGTGGATGACCCACTGGCAGCCGGCCGCAGCCAGCGCGATTCACACCTCGCACCCGCCGCGCCGCTGCGTCGACATCCCCCAGCCCAGCTTCGTGCTGCCGCAGCCGCTGCGCCTGGCGCTGCGCGACCATCGCCCGCTGTACCAGGGCGTGCTGCAGTTGCTGGCCGGCCCGCACCGCGTCGAAGGCGGCTGGTGGGACCGCACGGTGGCCGATGGCCAAAGCACCACGCGCCACGTCGCACGCGACTACTGGGTCGCACTCAGCGAGCACGCTGGCGTGCTGTGGGTGTTCCAGACGCGGCTCGATGACGAGCAGATTGCGTGGTTCTTGCACGGCATGTTTGCCTGAGTGCGACCGCCCATGACCACGCCGCCTGTCATTCCCGCCGCGCCCGCCATCCCCGACTACGCCGAGCTGCGCTGTCTGAGCAACTTTACATTCCTGCGCGGCGCGAGCCAGCCTGAAGAACTGGTCGAGCGCGCCCGTCAGCTCGGCTACACCGCACTCGCCCTCAGCGACGAATGCAGCATGGCCGGCGCGGTGCGCGCGCATGTCGCGGCCAAAGAGCACGGAATGGCGCTGATCCTGGGCAGCCAGTTCGCCGTCGAGGTCGATGCCGACGGCTCGCAGGGTGCGCCTTTCGTGCTCACCGTGCTGGCGTGCAACCTCAACGGCTGGGGCAACCTGTGCCAGTTCATCACCCGGCTGCGCCGCGCCTCGCCCAAGGGCACCTACCGGCTGGTGCTGTCTGACCTGCACGGCAGCGAGCTTGAAGACTGCGTGGTGCTCGCCTCGCCACAGCGCGGTGCCTCACAGGCTCAGCTGGTGAGCTTGTGCTGCTGGCTGCGCATCGAGTTTGACGGCCGCTGCTGGCTGGCGGTCGAGCTGCTGCGCTTGCTCGACGACGAGATGTGGCTGCACCGGCTGCGGCAGGCGAGTGCGCTGGGTGGCATCACGCTGGTGGCCGCAGGCGATGTGCACTTTCATGTGCGCTCGCGCAAGCCGCTGCAAGACGTGCTCACCGCCACGCGCGTGGGCCGCCCGCTCACCGAATGTGGCCTGGCGCTGCAGCCCAACGCCGAGCGGCATTTGCGCACCCGCGTGCGGCTGGCGCAAACCTATCCGGCCGAGCTGCTGACTGAGACGCTGGTGGTGGCCGCGCGCTGCCGCTTCAGCCTGGCCGAGCTGCGCTACCAGTACCCCGATGAGGTGGTGCCGGCCGGCGAAACGCCCGGCTCGTACCTGCGCCGGCTCACGTTCGAGGGGGCAGGGCGTCGCTGGCCGCAGGGGGTGCCGGCGGCGGTGCAGCTGCAGATCGAGCACGAGCTCGAGCTGATCGGCGAGCTGCGCTACGAGCACTACTTTTTGACGGTGGCCGACATCGTCACGTTTGCGCGCTCGCGCCACATCCTGTGCCAGGGTCGCGGCAGCGCGGCCAACAGCGTGGTGTGCTTCTGCATCGGCGTGACCGAGGTCGATCCGGCGCGCATGAGCGTGCTGTTCGAGCGCTTCATCAGCCGCGAGCGCAACGAGCCGCCCGACATCGACATCGACTTCGAGCACGAGCGCCGCGAAGAGGTGCTGCAGTACCTGTACGCCAAGTA
>CAMCNE010000172.1 GCA_945875935.1 Bordetella parapertussis | reverse complement strand
CTGGCGGTTTCGTGGTGGGGCAACATCCGCTTCGAAAAATCGTTCACGCCCGAGCTGTGCCAGCAGCTCGCCGACAGCGGCTGCATCGCGATTTCGGGCGGTCTCGAGGTGGCATCCGACCGGCTGCTCAAGCTGATGAAAAAAGGCGTCTCGGTCGATCAGGTGGCGCGCGTGACCAAGGCGTTTTCGGACGCCGGCGTGCTGGTGCATGCCTACCTGATGTACGGCTTTCCGACGCAAACGGTGCAAGACACGGTCGATGCACTCGAATACGTGCGCCAGCTGTTCGAACACGGCTGCATCCAGTCGGGCTTTTTCCACCGCTTTGCCTGCACCGTGCATTCACCGGTCGGCCAGCACCCCGAGGATTACGGCGTGACGCTGCAGCCGCTGCCGCCCATCACCTTTGCGACCAACGACGTGGGCTTCATCGACCCCACCGGAGTCGACCACGACGCGCTCGGTGTGGCGCTGCGAAAGGCGCTCTACAACTACATGCATGGCATCGGTCTGGACCAAGATGTGCGCAGCTGGTTTGGCACCCGCGTGCCGCGCACTCGCGTGGCACCCGACCGCATCGCCCGCGCACTTGCCACCACCGACGCTGCCCCATGAAAAAAGCCGACATCGCGCCGTTTTTCGCCACGCTGAAGGCGGCCAACCCGCAGCCGCAAACCGAGCTCGAGTTCACCAACGTGTTCGAGCTGCTCGCAGCCGTGCTGCTGTCGGCGCAGGCCACCGACGTGGGCGTGAACAAGGCCACGCGGCGCTTGTTTGCGGTGGCCCACACGCCGCAAAAGATGCGTGCGCTCGGCCTGCCCGCGCTCACCGATCACATCAAGACCATTGGCCTGTATCGCAACAAGGCGAAGAACCTGTTCGAGACCTGCCGCTTGCTGATCGAGCGGCATGGCGGCGAGGTGCCGCGCAGCCGCGAGGCGCTCGAGGCGCTGCCCGGCGTGGGCCGCAAGACCGCCAACGTGGTGCTCAACGTGGCCTTTGGCGAACCGACGATGGCCGTCGACACGCACATCTTTCGCATGGGAAACCGAACCGGTCTGGCGCCGGGAAAGAACCCGCTGCAAGTCGAGTTGAAACTGCTCGAGCGCGTGCCTGCCGAGTACCTGGTGGACGCGCACCACTGGCTGATCCTGCACGGGCGCTATGTGTGCACCGCACGCAGTCCGAAGTGCGGCGACTGTTCGGTGGCCGCCTACTGCGACTTCAAAAAGTGCTTGCCGCCACGTTGATGGTGAATGCCAGGACGGCGGCGTTGAAGACAAACGACATGATCGAGTGAAGCAGCACCAGGCGACGCATGGGCTGGCTGGTGACGCTCACATCTGCGGTCTGCGACGCCACAGCGATCGTGAAGGCGAAGTAAAGAAAGTCGCCGTAGTCCGGCTTGAAGGAGGCTGAAGCCTCCGGAAATTTCAGACCGTGGCCGTGTGCGACTTCGTAGTACTGGCTGGCGTAGGCCAGCGCGAACAGCGTGGGCACGAGCGACCACGAACCGGCGACGGTCGCAAAGGCAAACATCAGGTGCGGCAGCGCATAGGGCGCACCGGGCACCTTGGCCTGCGCCAGTTCGGATGCGATGCCAGCGAGGCTGGCGATCGCGGCGAGGATGGCGATGCCCAGCACCCTGACCGCAGCGCCGGCTTGCGCGACAGCCACCTGCCGCAACTTCTCGTGATCGGCGCTCACCATCATCACGCCGATCAGCACCAGATAGAGCCACACCGACACGTTCCAGCCCACGAGGCTGCGAGTCGTCAGGCTGATGGCACCCGGCAGGATCGCAAAGGCCAGCACGCCCGCGACCAAGGCAATCATCAGCCGGGGACGTACGCTGAGGTGATTGACAAGGCGGCTCATGGAAGCGTGATTGTCGGCGCGTCCAAGGTCAATCGCTGCCCATGGGCGATCGGCCGCGGCCACTCGTGGGCGAGCTGCGGCGCGCCGCGACCCTGATGAATCAACTGCGCCGCCGTGATCCAGCCGGCGTGGCCGACGATGCAGCACACCGGCTGCGGCGCGCTGTGCAGCCAGGTCGCGCAACGCTCGAAGAGCGCTTCCAGGCTCTCGCCGCCGTGCGCGCGAAAGCGTGCGAAATCGGCGCACCACTCGCTCACCGCTGGCTCGCCGATCTCGTCCCAGCGCAGGCCGTCCCAGTCGCCGAAATCAGACTCGGCCAAGGCGACTTCGATGTGATGCCGCCAGCCCCAACGGGCCAGCCAGCGGCCCACGTCGGCGCTGCGTCGCAAGGCCGATGTGTGGACCACGCGCGGCAGGCCATGCGCCCTGGCATGGCTGCGCAGGCGGTGCGCGAGCCGCTTGGCCTTGCGCGGGTCGACCGGCAAATCGGTGCGACCGATGCAGCGGCCCGCAGCACCTTGGGCCTTCGGGTGTCGCCACACGTGCAACACGGACGGGGTGGGTGCCTTCATGTCGCGGGTTCGCTCATCCACGGCTCACCGCGCCCCACGCCGCCGCCCACACCAGCAAGATCAGCAGCTCGGTGATCTGCTGCGTCGCACCCAGGGTGTCGCCGGTGACACCACCCAGGCGCCGACGCAGCCAGCGCGCGCAAGCCCAGCCCCCCACCGCGGCCAGCAGCAAGCTGCCGGCTGCGGGCACCCACCACAACGGCTGCCACAGCGCGAGTGCTGCAGCCAGCGGCACCGGCCAGACGCAAGCCACGACACACCCCGCATTGGAGATGTGCTGCGCCAGCGGCTTGGCCTTGGCGTGTTCGATGTCACCGGCATAGGGCAAAAACCGGATCAGCGCGGTGGATGCCGAGCGCGATGCGGTGTGCCCGATCAGCAAAGCGGCACACGCCCAGCCCAGCGGCAGCGAGGCCAAGGTGGCGGCCTTCAACCCGAGCATCAGCACCAGGCCCATCGCGCCATAGGCGCCAATGCGCGAGTCCTTCATGATTTCCAGTGCACGCTCGCGCGACACGTGGCCGCCCAGGCCGTCGCAGCTGTCGGCCCAGCCGTCTTCATGGAATCCACCGGTCAGCACCAGCGTGGCCGCCATCGACAGCAGCACCGCCACCGGC
>CAMCNE010000171.1 GCA_945875935.1 Bordetella parapertussis | reverse complement strand
GTGACGCACGAAGAAGTGAGTGCCGAGGACCTGGGCGGTGCCATCGCCCACACCACGCGCAGCGGCGTGGCCGATCTGGCCTTCGAGAACGACGTCGAGGCGCTGCTGATGCTGCGCCGCTTCTTCAACTACATCCCGACCAACAACCGCCAGAAGGCGCCGGTGCGCCCGAGCAACGACCCGGTCGACCGCATCGACTGGTCGCTCGACACGCTGGTGCCCGACAACCCGAACAAGCCCTACGACATGAAGGAGCTGATCCTCAAGGTCGCCGACGACGGCGAGTTCTTCGAGCTGCAGCCCGACTACGCCAAGAACATCATCATCGGCTTTTGCCGGCTCGACGGCCAATCGGTGGGCGTGGTGGCCAACCAGCCGCTGGTGCTCGCCGGCTGTCTCGACATCAAGAGCAGCATCAAGGCCGCGCGCTTCGTGCGCTTTTGCGATGCCTTCAACATCCCCGTGCTCACGCTGGTCGACGTGCCCGGCTTCATGCCCGGCACCTCGCAGGAGTACGGCGGCATCATCAAGCACGGCGCCAAGCTGCTCTACGCCTACGCCGAGTGCACCGTGCCCAAGATCACCGTGATCACCCGCAAGGCCTACGGTGGCGCCTACGACGTGATGAGCTCCAAGCACCTGCGCGGCGACGTCAACTTCGCCTGGCCCAACGCCGAGATCGCGGTGATGGGCGCCAAGGGCGCGGTGGAGATCATCTTCCGCGAGGACAAGGGCGACCCCGAAAAGCTCGCCGCCAAAGAGGCCGAATACAAGGCCCGATTCGCCAACCCCTTCGTGGCCAGCGCGCGCGGCTTCATCGACGACGTGATCCAGCCGCACGAAACGCGCAAGCGCATCTGCCGCTCGCTGGTGATGCTGCGCGACAAGAAGCTCGAGAACCCTTGGCGCAAGCACGGGAACATTCCGTTGTGATGGCGTTTGCTTTGTGCGGGATCAGTCCGATGGGGCGCTTTGCTTCGCGCGGGATCAGGCCACTGTGGCGTTCTGCTCCGCGAATGTCCCCCGGCCTGCGGCCTCCTCTTCGCTGCGCAAAACGCCACAGTGGCCTGATCCGGGCCAGTGGTGGAAGGGGTTGGAGCCGGCACACAAGCCACTCTGTAGAGGCTGGTGGGCGGGTGACGAAGCGAAGTAAAGGGGGAGGCTCAGGCGCAGCCTGGGCCGGAGGACATGAGCGCAGTCGCCCGCCCACCAGCTTCTACAAGCCAGAAGCTCCTGACATGTTTCGTCGTTTCTGAGACAGACCACAAACAACACAAGAGGTCATCGTGTTCACAAAAATTCTGATTGCAAACCGTGGAGAGATCGCCTGCCGGGTGATCAAGACCGCGAAGAAGATGGGTATCCGCACGGTGGCTGTCTATTCCGACGCCGACCGCGATGCGCGACATGTGGAGCTGGCCGACGAGGCGGTGCACATCGGGCCGGCGGCGTCGCGCGAGTCGTATCTGGTGATGGACAAGATCATTGCCGCTTGCAAGCAAACCGGCGCGCAGGCTGTGCACCCGGGCTATGGATTTCTCAGCGAGAACTCTGAATTCGCGCGCCGCGTGGAAGAAGAAGGCATCGTCTTCATCGGGCCCAAGCACGCCTCGATCGCCGCCATGGGCGACAAGATCGAATCGAAGAAGCTCGCTGGCGAGGCCCAGGTCAACACCATCCCCGGCCACAACGAGGCCATCGAAACCGCCGAGGCCGCAGTGGGCATCGCGCGCGGCATCGGCTACCCGGTGATGATCAAGGCGAGCGCCGGTGGCGGTGGCAAGGGCCTGCGTGTGGCCCATGACGACAAGCAGGCGTTCGAGGGCTTCACCTCGTGCCGAAACGAAGCGCGCAACAGCTTCGGCGACGACCGCGTGTTCATCGAGAAGTTCGTCGAGGAGCCACGCCACATCGAGATCCAGGTGCTCGGCGATGCGCATGGCAACACCGTGTACCTGTGGGAGCGCGAGTGCTCGATCCAGCGCCGTCACCAAAAGGTGATCGAAGAAGCGCCGAGCCCCTTCCTCGACGACGCCACCCGCCGCGCCATGGGCGAGCAGGCGGTGCAACTGGCCAAGGCTGTGAACTACCAGTCGGCTGGCACGGTCGAGTTCGTGGTCGGCAAGGACAAGAGCTTTTACTTCCTTGAGATGAACACCCGGCTGCAGGTGGAGCACCCGGTCACCGAAGGCATCACCGGGCTCGACCTGGTCGAGCTGATGATCCGCGTGGCCGCCGGCGAGGCGCTGCCGTTCAAGCAGTCCGAGATCAAGCGCCAAGGCTGGGCGATCGAGTGCCGCATCAACGCCGAAGATCCGTTTCGCGGCTTCCTGCCGTCAACGGGCCGGCTGGTGAAGTTCGCGCCGCCGGCCGAGACCTGGATCGCCAGCGGCGAGGTGCCGCAAGACGGCGGCGTGCGCGTAGACACCGGTGTGGTCGATGGCGGCGAGATCCCGATGTTCTACGACTCGATGATCGCCAAGCTGGTGGTGCATGGCCATGACCGACTCGATGCCATCGCCAAGATGCGCGAGGCGCTCAACGGCTTTGCCATTCGTGGCATCAGCTCGAACATTCCGTTCCAGGCGGCGCTGCTGGCGCACCCGAAATTTGTCGCCGGCGACTTCAACACCGGCTTCATCGCCGAGCAGTACCCGAATGGCTTTTCGCGCAACGCGTCGCCCGAGACCGATCTGGTGCTGCTGCGTGCGCTGGCCGCCGTGGCGCACCGCATCCACCTCGATCGATCGGCCCGCATCGGCGGGCAGTTGCCGGGCCATGAGCTGGTGGTCAAGCCCGAGGCGGTGGTCATCACCATGGACGCCGTGGGCCAGGCGACCCATGTGCCGGTGCTGGTGGCACCCGAGGGCGATGGCTACCGCGTCAATCTCGAGGGCAGCAGCCAGCGCATCGCGTTCGACACGCCGCTGCGTGAGGTGGTGATCCACGGCCGCATCGACGGTCGGCCGTTCTGCGCGCAGATCGAGCGCCACGGGCTGGTCTATCGCGTGGTGCACAACGGCGCGCAGATCGACGCCACGGTGCTGTCGCCGTTTGCCGCGCAGATGTCCAAGCTCATGCCTTTCAAGGCGCCGCCGGATCTGTCGCGCTTCTTGCTGTCACCGATGCCCGG
>CAMCNE010000170.1 GCA_945875935.1 Bordetella parapertussis | reverse complement strand
GGCCGCTGCTCATCGCATTGCCTTTGGCGCTGGTGTCGTCGCAAGTCAACGTGCTGGACATCGAGGTGCGTGGGTACGCGCTCGGCCATGTGGCTTCTAGGGCCCGCGCGGGCGGTCTGTCGGCGCTGCAGATCGGGCCGCAATCAGAGCTCATGGAGGCCTACGCACGACGCAACTTCTGGAACATCATCACGGTTCAGGTCACCGGCATCGGCCTGCTGGCGCTCGGCGGCTTTTTGCTGGTGCTCAGCTGGATGAACCGCAAGGAGACCTTCTTGCTGCACTTCGGCTTGCTCATCGTGGGCTGGGCCTTGATGTCGATGCGGGTGTGGTGGAGCGACCTGCCGCTCAACGGGCGCACGGTCGAATTTGCAGCGGTCATGGTCTGGTCGGCGATGGCGGCCCTGGCGGTGAATTTCCTGCTGAGCCATGCCCGTACGGCGTCGAAAAAGATCTCGGGCGCGCTGCTGCTGCAATGCGCTGTTGTGGCCGCCAGTCTGCTGATCACATCCCCTGAGCGACTTTTCATGGTCGCCAGCACGTGGTTCGTGGTGATGGCGCTCGAGGTGTCGGCAGCCGTTGTCTGGTACCTGAGGAAAATCCGCCAGGCTCGAAGCGAGGACTTCTGGCCCATGGCGCTGACCTTCGGCGCCATGGGCGGGCTGTTCTTGCTGGAGCTGGCGCTCCAATCGGGCCTGCTGAGGCCGCTGGCCATCCACCCGTGGAGCGTTTTCTCGCCGCTGCTGCTGCTGGTCATCGGCTCGCGGCTGTTGCTGCTGTTCGGGCGGGCGCTGCAAGCCGCCGAAATCAACCGCGCTCAGCTTGAGACCCGCGTGGCCGAGGCGACCGCGGAAATCGAACGCAACTATGCCCAGCTCTCGGCGTTGCGTGTCGAGCAAAGCACCGACAAAGAGCGCAAGCGCATTGCCGCCGACCTGCACGATGACCTCGGCGCCAAGTTGCTGACCATCGTGCACACCAGCGACAACGAGCGCATCTCGACCCTGGCGCGCGAAGCGCTGGAAGAAATGCGTTTGTCTGTGCGCGGTCTTACCGGCAAACCGATGCAGTTGGCTGATGCGCTGGCCGACTGGCGAGCCGAAGCCGTCGCCAGACTCGGCCAGGCCAACATCGAGGCCGACTGGAAACTCCCCGCCGATGAACTGGCGCAGATGCTGTCAGCGCGGGCTTTCGTGCAGACCACGCGCATCCTGCGCGAGTCGCTCAGCAACATCATCAAGCACAGCGGCGCTTCGCAATGCAAGGTGCGGGTGACGACGCACGCCGAGAACTTCTCGCTGGTGATACAAGACAACGGCAAGGGCATTTCCCTGGAACTCGGCAGCAAGCTGGACCGGGGCCACGGCATCGCGAGCATGAAGCACCGCGCCAAGCAGTTGCAGGGGCAGTGCCTGATCGAGTCCGCGCCAGGCTATGGCACGGTGATCCGGCTCACGATCCCCTTGTGATCGCAGGCTGAGTCGCCTGCGGCGCTCAGGCGCGCAGCCAGATGGCCGATATACCCGGGGAACGGAGCTTTCAGATGACGCAAAACATCCTGCTGCTTGAAGACCTGCCCGAAATTCGGGCCTGGATGAAAGCACTCGTGACGCGGGTGTTTCCGAAATCTCGCATCCACGAGGCGGCGCTGGTGCAAGACGCCCTGGGCCTGACCGCGTCCATCAAGTTCGACCTGGCGTTGCTCGACCTCGGTCTGCCCGACGGCTCGGGCGTCGAGGTGGTCGAAGCCCTGCGTGATCGACAGCCCGAAGTGCAGTCGGTGGTGGTGACCATCCACGATGACGACGAC
Source organism: Bordetella parapertussis (assembly GCA_945875935.1). Taxonomy (GTDB): domain Bacteria; phylum Pseudomonadota; class Gammaproteobacteria; order Burkholderiales; family Burkholderiaceae_C; genus PBB1. The sequence continues at coordinate 1,409 of CAMCNE010000170.1, read as the reverse complement.
CATCTGTTTCCTGCGCTGCAGGCCGGTGCCTTTGGCTACCTGCTCAAGGATCAGCCTCGCGAGTTGATCGCCGATCAGTTGCGGCGCATGAGCGCGGGCGAGCCGCCACTGTCGCCATCGATCGCGCGACGGGTGATCTCGCACTTCGCCGCTCAGGCCGTGCGCAAGCCCTCTGCGTCCGGCAAGGCCGCGCCCGTGGTGCTGACCGAACGCGAAATCGAGGTGCTGGTGAGGGTGTCCAAGGGTTACACGCTGCCCGAGATCGGCGACCAGTTGAACCTGTCGCGCCACACGATTGCCGACTACGTCAAACAGATCTACCGCAAGCTCAACGTGACTTCGCGCGCTGAAGCCGCGGTCGAAGCGCATCGCCTGGGTCTGGTGGGCGAGTGAGCGCAACTGCGGTCGGATAATCGGCTGATGATTGGACGTCTCACCGGCACCCTGGCTGAAAAATCGCCACCGCAATTGCTCATAGACGTCAATGGCGTCGGCTACGAAGTCGACGTTCCCATGAGCAGCTTTTACAACCTGCCTGGCTTGGGCGAACGCGTCACGCTGCTCACCCACTTCATCGTTCGCGAAGACGCGCAGATCCTGTTCGGTTTTCTCACCCACGACGAGCGCCAGACCTTTCGCCAACTCATCAAGATCACCGGCGTGGGTCCGCGCATGGCGCTGTCGCTGCTGTCGGGGCTGAGCGTGGGAGAGTTGGCGCAGGCGGTGGCCCGCCAGGAAACAGGGCGGCTCGTGAAGGTGCCGGGCATCGGCAAGAAGACCGCCGAGCGGCTGCTGCTCGAGCTCAAGGGCAAGCTCGCAGACGCACTCGCAGCACCCGCCACCGTGGCCAGCGATGCCCAGGCCGACATCCTGCAAGCGCTCATCGCGCTGGGTTACAGCGACCGCGAGGCCGCGGCCGCTCTCAAGAGCCTGCCACCCGACGCCAGCGTCAGCGAGGGCATCAAGCTCGCGCTGAAGTCGCTGGCCTGAAGCAGCCCGATCGACCCGCTCGGCCGCGAACCGTCAGTGCGAGTGCTGGCTGCTCGGCGCGGCCGCACCGCTCGGTGCGGAGACGGGCTCGACGTGCACCATCACTTCGAGCTTGCCGGCTTTCTCGAACCTGAGCGTCATGGCGAACTTGTCGCCGTTCTTCAGTGGTGCTTTCAATCCCATCAGCATCAGGTGAAAACCGCCCGGTTTGAACTCCACCGTCTGGCCGGCCGGCAAATCGACCGCATCGACCTCGCGCATGGTCATCACGTCGCCGTCCATGGCCATGGTGTGCACCTGCACCGCTGCGGCCACGGCGGTGGTCGCCGACAGCAACCGATCGGCCGCACCCTTGTTGACGATCGTCATGTATGCACCGCCCACCTGTTGCCCGGCCACCGTGGGCCGCGCCCGCGGAT
>CAMCNE010000169.1 GCA_945875935.1 Bordetella parapertussis | reverse complement strand
AGCCCCAAACGCCTCAAGCGCATGAGCGGCGTGCTCGAGGAAACCCACATCCCGAGCAGTCTGATGAGCCCCGGCGCGTGGTGGCGGTTGTTGTTCGAGCGAGGCTGAAGGACCACCCCATGTGCCAATTGCTCGGCATGAACGGCAACACGCCGACCGACATCATGTTCAGCTTCACGGGCTTTGCCACCCGCGCCGAGGAGCATCAGGACGGCTTTGGCATCGCCTTCTTCGAAGGCGCCGGGCTGCGCCTGTTTGTCGATGCGCAAAGTGCGCGCCACTCGCCAGTGGCCGATCTGGTGCAGCGCTACCCGATCCGCTCGCAGCACGTGATCGCGCACATCCGCAAGGCCACGCAGGGCCGCGTGGCGCTGGAAAACACCCACCCGTTCGTGCGCGAACTGTGGGGTCGCTACTGGGTGTTCGCGCACAACGGCAACCTCACGGGCTATGCGCCGCGGCTGCATGCGTCGTTCCACCCGGTGGGCAACACCGACAGCGAACTGGCGTTTTGCTGGCTGATGCAAGAACTCGCCAAGGCCCACGCCAGCTTGCCGCCGGTGGCTGAACTCACCGCCACGCTGCGCGAGCTGGTGCCGCAGATCGCTGCGCACGGCTCCTTCAACTTCATGCTCAGCCAGGGCGAGGCGCTGTGGGCGCACTGCTCGACGCAGCTGAGCTACCTGGTGCGCCAGCACCCGTTTCGCGAAGCGCGGCTGCAAGACGGCGACATCAGTGTCGACTTCTCGCGGCTGACCACGCCATCGGACCGGGTCGCGGTCATCGTCACCGAGCCGCTCACGCGTGACGAGTCCTGGGTTGCGTTTGGCCCCGGTGAGCTGAAAGTGTTTGTGGGCGGCGAGCCGTTGGCGGTCTGACGCGAAGCGCCTAGGCCGTCAGCGCGCTGCGTTCAGTTGCGCCCGAGTGGCTTGGGCCACCTGCCGTGCGGCCACGGCAAAGTCATCACCTGCACTGGCGTACAGGATCGCGCGCGATGAGTTGACCGCGATCGCCCCGGTGGTGACGCCCCCTTGGGAGCGCCAGCCCGCGCGCACCGTGGCCGCGGCATCACCGCCTTGCGCGCCCACGCCGGGGATCAGCAGCGGCAGCGTGGGCGCCAGTTCGCGCACGCGGGCGATCTCGGCCGGGAAGGTCGCACCCACCACCAGCGCGAGCTGGCCGGTGCGGTTCCAGTTTCCCTGCGCCAGCCGCGCCACGCGTTCGTAGAGCAGTTCACCGGGCCGGCCATCGGCATCTTGCAGCCGCTGCGCCTGCAGGTCCGAGCCACCTGCGTTCGAGGTGCGGCACAGCAGGATCAGGCCCTTGTCGGGGTAGTCGAAATACGGCTCGATCGAGTCGTGACCCATGAACGGCGACAGCGTCACCGCATCGGCGCGGTAGCGCTCGAAGGCCTCGCGCGCGTACTGCTGCGCGGTGCTGCCGATGTCGCCGCGCTTGGCATCGAGGATCACCGGCACCTGGGGTGCGACCGCATGGATGTGCGCGATCAACGCTTCGAGCTGGTCTTCGGCGCGGTGCGCCGCGAAGTAGGCGATCTGCGGCTTGAAGGCGATCGCCAGGTCTTTGGTGGCATCCACGATGGCCGAGCAGAAATCGAAGATACGGCCGGCATCGCCCTTCCAGGCGCCGGGAAACTTGGCTGGCTCGGGGTCGAGCCCGACGCACAGCAAGGAGTCGTTGACGCGCTCGGCGGCGGCGAGCTGGTCGGTGAACTTCATGGCGAGTGCGCTCAGCCGATGCGCCGTGCCAGCTGCGCGGCCAGCCCGGTGTACGAGCCCGGCGTCATCGCGAGCAGACGCTCTTTTTCGGCCGCCGGGATTTCCAGCGTCACGATGAACTGGTGGATCGATTCGCGGGTGATGGCCTTGCCGCGCGTCAATTCCTTCAGCCGCTCGTACGGGTTGGGCAGGCTGTAGCGGCGCATCACCGTTTGGATCGGCTCGGCGAGCACCTCCCAGGCGTCGTCGAGGTCGGCGGCGAGCTTGGCCTCGTTGACCTCGAGCTTGCCGAGGCCGCGCAGCAGGCTGTCGGCGCCCAGCAGCGCGTAGCCCAGCGCCACGCCCATGTTGCGCAGCACAGTGCTGTCGGTCAGGTCGCGCTGCATGCGGCTGATCGGCAGCTTTTGGCTCAAGTGCGTGAGCAGCGCATTGGCCAGACCGAAGTTGCCCTCGGCGTTTTCGAAGTCGATCGGGTTGACCTTGTGCGGCATGGTGCTGCTGCCGATCTCGCCGTCTTTCAACCGCTGCTTGAAAAAGCCCAGGCTGATGTAGCTCCACACGTCGCGCGACCAGTCGATGAGGATGGTGTTGCTGCGCGTGATGGCATCGAACAGCTCGGCCATGCAGTCGTGCGGCTCGATCTGGATGGTGTACGGGTTGAAGTTCAGGCCGAGCTGCTGCTCGACGACGCTGCGGCTGAAAGCTTCCCAGTCGACAGCGGGGTAGGCCGCCAGGTGCGCGTTGTAGTTGCCCACCGCGCCGTTCATCTTGGCCAGCAGTTGCACGTCGGCAATGCGCGCTCTTGCCGTGAGCAGCCGCGCCACCACGTTGGCGACTTCCTTGCCCAGCGTGGTTGGGCTGGCGGTCTGGCCGTGGGTGCGGCTGAGCATGGGCAGATCGGCCAGGCTGTGGGCGAGTGCCGTCATCGACGCGACGATGCGATCGAGCGCGGGCAGCATCACCTCGGCGCGCGCGGCTTGCAGCATCAGCGCGTGGCTGGTGTTGTTGATGTCCTCGCTGGTGCACGCGAAGTGCACGAATTCGCTGGCCGCGAGCAACTCGGGCGTGCCGGCGAACTGCGCCTTGAGCCAGTACTCGACCGCCTTCACATCGTGGTTGGTGGTGCGCTCGATGTCCTTGATGGCTTGCGCGTCGGCTTCTGAAAAGCCGCTCACCCGCTCGCGCAGCAGCGAACGGCTGGCGGCCGACAGCGGCGCGAACTCGGGCAGGCCGGCGTCGGACAGCGCGATGAACCATTCGACTTCGACCTGCACGCGGCGGTGCATCAGGCCGTATTCGCTGAGCAGCGCGCGCAGCGGCGCGACCTTGGCGGCATAGCGGCCGTCGAGTGGCGACAGCGCGGTGAGGGGGGACAGGTTCATGGATGGTGCGCCGACTCGGGGCGACGGCAGGGGCAGGGTGGGCGAAGTTTAGGACCAGCCCGCGCGGCGTCTGGGCCGGCGACGCGCGCTGATGCGTCGATGCGAATGAACCAGCC
>CAMCNE010000168.1 GCA_945875935.1 Bordetella parapertussis | reverse complement strand
CCAAGGCGGTTGATGCGCTCATCAACTACGAGACGGTCAAGTACTTCTCGAACGAAAAATTCGAGCAGGCGCGCTACGACGAGAACCTGCAGCGGCTCGAGCGCGCCTCGATCAAGTCACAGACCTCGCTGTCGGTGCTCAACGTGGGCCAGAGCCTGATCATCGCGGTGGCCGTCACGCTGCTGGTGTGGCGCGCCACCGAAGGCGTGGTGGCCGGCACCATGACGCTGGGCGATCTGGTGATGGTCAACGCGCTGATGATTCAGCTGTACGTGCCGCTGAACTTTCTGGGCGTGATTTACCGCGAGATCAAGCAGTCGACCATCGACATGGAAAAGATGTTCGCGCTGCTCGGCCAAAACCGCGAGATCGCCGATGCGCCCGATGCGCAGCCACTGCGCTTCCAAGCCCCCGCCGACGCGCCCGAGGTGCCGGCGGTGCGCTTCAAGAACGTGCGCTTTGGCTACGACGCTGATCGCACCATCTTGCACGACATCAGCTTCGAGATTCCGGCGGGCAAGACGGTGGCGGTGGTGGGGCCGTCGGGCTCGGGCAAGAGCACGCTGGCGCGGCTGCTGTTTCGCTTCTACGACGTGAACGCCGGCGGCATCGAGATCGCCGGCCACGACATCCGCTCGGTCACGCAACTGAGCCTGCGCCAGGCGATCGGCATCGTGCCGCAAGACACGGTGCTGTTCAACGACACGGTTGAATACAACATCGCCTACGGCCGCACGAGCGCGAGCCGCACCGAGGTCGAAGCCGCAGCCCAGGCCGCGCACATCCACGCCTTCATCACTTCAACCCCCAAGGGCTATGACACCATGGTCGGCGAGCGCGGCTTGAAGCTCTCGGGCGGCGAAAAGCAGCGCGTGGCGATCGCCCGCACGCTGCTCAAGAACCCGCCCATCCTGATCTTCGACGAGGCCACCTCGGCGCTCGACTCGGCCAACGAGCGCGCCATCCAGGAAGAGCTGCGCAGCGTTGCGCGCAACAAGACCGCGCTGGTCATCGCGCACCGCCTGTCCACCGTGGTCGACGCGCACCAGATTTTGGTGATGGAGCACGGGCGCATCCTCGAGCGCGGCTCGCACGCCGAGCTGCTGGCGCTAGACGGGCGCTATGCCGAGATGTGGGCCTTGCAGCAAGCCAGTGCCGACGACGAGGTGGGAGAATTTCCCGCATGAGCCAGCACGCCAAGCCCGACACCTTGACCCTGACCCGCCCCGACGACTGGCACCTGCACTTGCGAGACGGTGCGGCGATGGCGGCGGTGGTGCCCGACACCGCGCGGCAGTTCGCCCGGGCCATCGTGATGCCCAACCTCAAGCCGCCGGTGACCACCGCGGCGCAGGCGCTGGCCTATGCCGATCGCATCCGTGCGGCGGTACCCGCGGGGCTGCATTTCGAGCCGCTGATGACGCTGTACCTGACCGACCGGCTGCCGCCCGACGAGATCGCTCGCGCCCGCGACGCCGGCGTGGTGGCGGTCAAGCTGTATCCGGCCGGCGCCACCACCAACAGCGACGCCGGCGTGACCGACTTGCGCCACACCCGGCCCACGCTCGAGGCCATGCAGCGGCTGGGCCTGCCGCTGCTGGTGCACGGCGAGGTGACCGATCCGGCCATCGACCTGTTCGACCGCGAGGCGGTGTTCATCGACACCCAGCTGATCCCGCTGCGTCGCGATTTCCCCGAGCTGAAGATCGTCTTCGAGCACATCACCACGCGCGAAGCCGCGCAGTACGTGGCCGAGGCGGGCGCGCACACCGCCGCCACCATCACCGCGCACCACCTGCTCTACAACCGCAACGCCCTCTTCACCGGCGGCGTGCGGCCGCACTATTACTGTTTGCCGGTGCTCAAGCGCGAGACCCACAGGCTGGCGCTGGTGGCTGCGGCCACCTCGGGCAGCGACCGCTTCTTTCTGGGCACCGACAGCGCACCGCACCCGGCCCATCTGAAAGAGCACGCCAGCGGCTGCGCGGGTTGCTACACCGCGCTGTCGGCGATCGAGCTGTACGCCGAGGCCTTCGAAGCGGCTGGCGCGCTCGAGCGGCTCGAAGGCTTTGCGAGCTTTCACGGCCCGGACTTCTACGGCTTGCCACGCAACACTGATCGCATCACCTTGCGCCGCGAAAGCTGGACGCTGCCCGAGTCGCTGCCCTTTGGCGAGGCTCAGTTGAAGCCGCTGCGCGGCGGCGAGACGCTGGCATGGCGGCTGGTCGGCTGAAGGCCGCGACTCGCAACCCCCTCTTTTCACACGGAACACCATGGAACACCCGAGCCGCATTGCGCTGCTGATCGATGCCGACAACGTGTCGGTGGATGTGCTCAGACAAGTGCTGCACCGGCTGATCGCCAGCGGTGACCGGCTGCAGCACCGGCGCGCCTACGGCAGCGTGCAAAAGGCGGTCGAGTTTGGCGAGATCTGCCGCGATCACGCCATTCGCTTCCTGCCCAGCACCTTCGCCGGGCCCAACGCCACCGACATCGCGATGGCCATCGACGCGGTCGAGCTGGTGCTGCGCCAGCCGGTCGACGAGGTGGTGATCGTGTCGTCCGACATGGACTACTCGCCACTGATCGTGCGGCTGCGCGAGCTGGGCTGCCGCGTCACCGGCTACGGCCAGCAGGGCAAGTCGGGCCGCGACATCGAGCGCGACTACGAGCGCGTGTACGACCAGTTCAGCGTGATCGGCCCGGGCAAGCCGCGCGCGGTGAGCCGGCCGCTGCAACTGGTCGAGCCGCGTGGCGACGCCGCTGAGGCGACGCCCGTGGCACCCTTGACAACTCGCACCCGCGCCCCGCGCGCGCCCCGCAAGGCCAAGCCGCTGGCCGCGCCGGTGATCATCCCGCTGCCTCTTTCGGCCACTGCCTCCGCGCCCGCCCCCGAGGTTCAGGCGCCACGGCAGCCCGAGCCCCCAGCGATGCCAGCCCCGCAAGCCAAGCCCGCGTCGGCTGCCCGAGCGCGCGGCAGGCGAGCGCCAGCCGCTGCACAGGCGGCGCCGACGCTGTCCGCCGTGGTGCCGGCGGCCGTCGAGGCGGTGCTCGATGCCTGCCCCGGTCTGCGCGGTGGCGCGGCGGTGCGGCTCAATGGCGTGGCCAAGGCGCTGCGCGATGCCGGCCTGTTGAGCCAGAGCGGCAGGACCACGGCGCTGTTCAAGCGGCTCGCCTCCCACTTCGAGCTGCTGCCCGCCGACAAGCCCGAGTCGGTGCGCTTTCGCGGCGGCTGAATCG
>CAMCNE010000167.1 GCA_945875935.1 Bordetella parapertussis | reverse complement strand
CTGGTGTTCGAGGGACAGACGATGACGGTGCAGGTCATCAAGGACCCCATCGGCACCAAGGGCGCGCGGCTGTCCACCCAGATCAGCATTGCCGGGAGGCTGCTGGTGTTTCTGCCGCAAGACGACCACATCGGCATCAGCCAGAAGATTGGCTCGCATGAACTTCGCGAGCAACTGCGCGATCGCATGACCGTGCTGTCGCGCACCACCGACGGCAGCGCCAGCGGCGGCTTCATCCTGCGCACCAACGCCGAAGACGCCACCGACGCCGAGCTGGCCGAGGACATCGCCTATTTGCGCAAGACCTGGGCCGCCATCCGCGAGCGCAGCTTCAAGATGCCGCCGGGCAGCCTGCTGCACCAAGACCTGAGCTTGCTGCAGCGCGTGCTGCGCGATCTGGTGCACGAGGGCACGCAGTCGATCCGCATCGATTCGCGCCAGCAGTTCGATGTGCTCAAGGCGTTTGGCGAGGTCTTCACGCCGAGCTCGGTGGGCAAGCTCGAGCACTACAAGGGCGAGCGGCCCATCTTCGATTTGTTCAGCATCGACGAGGAGATCGCCCGGGCGCTGTCGCGGCGCGTCGACCTGAAGTCGGGCGGCTATCTGATCATCGACCAGACCGAAGCGCTCACCACGGTCGACGTGAACACCGGTGGCTACGTGGGCGCGCGCAACTTCGACGACACCATCTTCAAGACCAACCTCGAGGCCACGCAGGCGATCGCCCGCCAGATGCGGCTGCGCAATCTGGGCGGCATCATCATCGTGGACTTCATCGACATGAGCCGCGACGAGCATCAGGCCACGGTGCTCGCCGAGCTCAAGCGCCAGCTGGCGCGCGACCGCACCAAGATCACGGTCAGTGGCTTCACGCAGCTTGGGCTGGTCGAGCTCACACGCAAGCGCACCCGTGAATCGCTGGCCCACATGCTGTGCGAGCCGTGCCCCACCTGCGAGGGCAAGGGCCAGGTCAAGACCGCGCGCAGCGTGTGCTACGACATCCTGCGCGAGATTCTGCGCGAGGCACGGCAGTTCAACCCGAAAGAATTCCGCATCATCGCCACGCCCGCGGTGGTCGAGATGCTGCTCGACGAGGAAAGCCAGCACCTCGCCGGCCTGAGCGACTTCATCGGCAAGCCGATCTCTTTGAGCGCTGAAGCCCACGCCTCGCCGGAGCAGTACGACATCGTGCTGATGTGAGGCCTTTGAGGCGTGCACACGGCGACAATCGATGCATTGAATGCTTCCGTGCAGATGGCGAGCGGCTTGTCGATTTCAGGAATCGGGGTCTCGAATGAACCGCACCGAAGTGCTTGACCAACTCGCCCGAAGCAAACCCGTGCTGAGTGCGCGCTACGGCGTTGAGCGCCTGGCTTTGTTCGGCTCGACCGTGCGCGATTCGGATCGACCCGACAGCGACATCGACGTCCTCGTCTCTTTCGATGGCCCCGCCACCTCAGAGCGCTATTTCGGGGTGCAGTTCTTTCTGGAAGATCTGCTCGGGCGGCCAGTCGATCTGGTCACCGACAAGGCGCTGCGCCCCGAACTGCGCCCATTCATCGAGCGTGAGGCGGTGCATGTCTGAGCCGGTTGGCCGGGAGTGGCGCTTCTACATCGACGACATGATCGGCTTCGCCGAAAAGGTGGCGGCTTACACCGCCGGGATGGACCAGGCCGCGTTCGTCGCGAGCGGAATTGCCTACGACGCGACCCTGCGCAATCTGGAACTGATCGGCGAGGCTGCGACGCGCATTCCAGAGACGGTTCGCGCGTCGCACCCTCAAGTGCCGTGGCGGCTGGTCGTGGCCACGCGCAACCGGCTGATTCATGGCTACCTTGGCATCGATAACGACACCCTGTGGAGCATCGTCGTGTCGGATGTGCCCGCCTTGTTGCCCAAGTTGCTTGTCATCAAGAACGATCAGGCATGAACCAAACCGCTCGACCGGCATGCAACGCTGATCCATCGAGGCTGAGTTCATCCGGTCCGATTTGTCTTTGATGTGAGCCCCTGGCACGGCGCGCCGCCGGTCATCGTCGACACCAACGTGCTGATCGGCCAGTGGATGACCGATCTGGTCGCGCGCGAGCCGATGCACATCCTGAACGGCATGCGCGGCGGATTGCTGCGCTTTGCGGCGTGCGATGTGCTGCTCGCCGAGTACCGCGAGGTGCTGCTGCGGCCCAAGCTAAAGCGCCGCCACCTGCAGGCCGACGAGGCGGTCGATGCCTTCGTCGCGCAGATCACCGCTGGCGCCATCCACATCGAAACCCAGCCCGGCCCGAAAGCGCCCGACCCCGGCGACCAGATGCTGTGGGATCTGCTGGCCAGCCGGGACGACCTGCAACTCGTCACCGGCGACCGGCTGCTGCTCAAGAACAGCCGCATGCGCGGGCGTGTGCTCACGCCAGAGGCGTTTGCGGTGGCGTGGTTGCGGTTGGATGGGCAATAGCATGCAAACATCGACACACCCTTGGGAGGTCACATGCCTCGACTCACCAAAACCCTGAGCAAGCCCCGCCGCCGCGTGCTCAGGCAGTTATCCGCGCTGAGAGATGAGACACAGCAACTGGTGCGGCAGGCTCGGGGGCACGCCCAACTGAGCGAGGCACAGGCCTTTGAGGTTGCACACGAACAGGTCAGGGCGGTGCGCCGGCGCAAGTGAGGCGGCCACCATGTCCAAGTGCTGACAGACGAGTGCTTACCTCGACGGGTCAGGCTGACTCGGATCGAGCAAATCCAGCGGTCACGAACTTCCGGGCCGGTGTCTTGAACACGTTCTTCGTGTTCCAAGCCAGGAACTCAGCCGCCGGTCGCAAATCGCTGTGCTGAGGCGCGTGGATCGGGTTGCCGTGAAACTGCAGCTCTCCTTCCATGCCCCGTCCGCCGCCGATGGCGTGCTGGCTGAAGATGACGCGATGTTCAGCGGGCTCTACCGTGAACACCCCAAGATCAAACAGCTTGTGGTGCAAGGCGCACAACGACAGGCCATTGGGCTCGATGTCCGGCCCGCCGACGTTGTGCCATTGGATGTGTGCAGCCTCCAGGCCCGCTGGCATGTGCCCGATGCGCAGGTCAAAGCCACAGACGCAGCACCGGTATTCGTAGGCCCGCAGGACGCGATCGCGGAAATCCGGGTCGCGTCTGCGTCGCTTTGAATTGCCATAGCCCACCGTTGGTGAGACGGCCTCGCCCACCTCGGTCCCACGCTCGAGATCAAGGCCCGCGGCTGCCGCGATATCACCTTGCAGGGTTGCTGGAAAGTAGGTTTCAAGAACCTGCGT
>CAMCNE010000166.1 GCA_945875935.1 Bordetella parapertussis | reverse complement strand
CGTAAGGCAGATCGCTCCAGGCCAGCACATCCGGATCGGCGGGCGGCGCGTGCATCGGGTTGGCCAGATCCTGATGCGGCACCACGTCGGGCGCACCCAAGATCATCAGATAGGCCGGCTGGGTGGCGCGAAACACGGTGTCGATGGCTGCCTTGGCCTGTGCCGCGCTGGTGGCCTGCGTGGCCGGTGCCCCGCCCATTTTTTTCAGCATCGCGGCGTCATCGAGAAACACCAGCCGGCTGCGGATGCCGCGCTGAGCGTCGCTGGCCATGAGCCGGCGCAAGGCGATGCGGACCTGGGCCAACCCGGCCGCACCGTATTTGGCCCTGAGCGCCGCGCGGTGGGTGACGATGACCTTGTCGTCCACGACAGTTTCTCGGGGTGGTGCAGCGGCGCTTCAGTGCGCCTGGGCCACGGCCAGCATCGAATCGAGGAAGGCCAGCAGCTGCTCTTCGGAATAGGGCTTGCCCAGCAGCACGTTGATGCCGGCCTGGTCGGCCTGATCGCGCAGCCTGTCATCGTCGCCCGAGATCATCACAATGGGCAGCTGCGCAGTGCGCGCATCGCCGCGCAGGTGCGTGGCCAGCTGAAAACCATCGAGCCCGGTGATCTCCACGCCGATGATCAGCGCATGGGGCATGACCTCGTCGATCTGCTGCACCGCGTCGAAGCCGTCGACCGCCAGCACCACCCGATAGCCATGCTTTTCAAGCAAGCGGCTGGTCTTGAGGCGCACCACCTTCGACGGCTCGACGATCATCACCGTGGGGAGTGCGGGCGCGGGCAGCGGCGGTGGCGTCTCGGGAGCGCGCGGCAGTTCTGCGGCCTCAAAGTCCATCGGCACGCTCAGGTCGTGCGCCGCAGGCATGGGGCTTGCCGGCGCTTCGAATGCGGGTTCGGCAGGCGCAGACTGCGCGGGTGGCTCTGGCTGCTCTGGCTGTGCGGGCTGCGCAGGGGCCACGGGTGACAAGCCGGCTTGCAGCTCGGCGGCCAGCCGCGCTTCCCATTCGGCGGCTTCGCGGTCGCCTTCGATGCGGGCCGCCTCTTCAGCCGCCTCGCGCTGGGCGCGCAGTTCTTCGTCGTCCAGCCCCGGTTGCGTGGGCCGCGCGGGCCTGACCATCTCGAACAGCGACGAGGCACGCTGCCAGGCCCGGGACACGGTGTCGGGCGCTACCGAACGAGCACGGCGCCCGCCCCGACGCTGCAGCGCACGCACGCCCCACAGCACCACCAGCAGCAGCACCAAGGCCCCAGGCAACAGGTATTCACTCATCGCCACACACTCTCTCCCCAAACTGCTTCAGCCACAGCCGTCAGCGTAGCGGCGAAGGCTGCGCCGCGCCAGCCGATTCTTGCGGCTTTCCGCCCACCGGGCGACGAATGTTTCGCGGCCGTGGTCGGTGTCCGCTACGCTGACGGGCTGACGCATCCCGCCGTACCCTGCCAGAGAACCCCCTTGAAGATCGCACCGATCGTCGCCTGCACCGTCCTGATCGCCTTGCTGATCGCCTATTGGCTGTGGACACCCGACATCGAGCGCTCATCGCTCGAGTCGCGCTATCTTGAATCGCCACAGGACATGGTCGTGGTCGACGGGGTTCGCCTGCATGTGCGCGACAGCGGCCCGAAGGACGCGCCGGCGGTGGTGCTGATCCACGGCTTTGGCGCCAGCTTGCACACCTGGGAGCCGTGGGCTCGCGAGCTGGCGCGCAAGCACCGGGTGATCCGCCTCGATCTACCCGGCTGCGGCCTGAGCGAGCCCGACCCCAGCGGCGACTACACCGACGCGCGCAGCTTGCAGTTGCTGAACGATCTGCTCGATCAGCGCGGCATCGCGCGCGCCACGCTGATCGGACACTCGATCGGCGGGCGCATCGCCTGGACCTTTGCTGCCCAACATCCAGAGCGGGTGGACAAGCTGGTGCTGGTCGCACCCGACGGATTTGCCAGCCCCGGCTTCGAATACGGCTCGCCAGCCGAGGTGCCGATGTCGATGCAGTTGATGCGCCACGTGCTGCCCAAGCCGCTGCTGCGCATGAGCCTGGAGCCCGCCTACGCCAACCCCGCGGTGCTCACCGATGCGCTGACCACGCGCTATCACGAGCTCATGCTGGCGCCGGGCAGCCGCGATGCGCTGCTCAGCCGTCTGCAGCAGACCACGCTGGTCGACCCCAGGCCGCTGCTGCGCGGCATTGCGGCACCCACGCTGCTGCTGTGGGGCGAGAGCGACGCGATGATTCCGTTTGCCAACTCGGCCGACTACGTGGCCTGCCTGCCGCAGGCCCGGCTGGTGCCGTTTGCGGGCGTGGGCCACCTGCCGCACGAAGAAGCTGCCGATCGCTCGCTGGTGCCGCTGCTCGATTTCCTCGATGCCCCGGCCCGCTGAAGTAGCCTTGCCCGGTCAACGACTACCGTCTGGGACCCGAGCGCCATGCAGCGCTTCTGGCAACATGATCTCCATGACGTCGCCTGAACCCTTGTCTGACGCCTGCTCCAACCCCGCCGCACTCACAGTGCTGTACGACGGCGGATGTCCGCTGTGCCGCCGCGAAGTCGGTGTGTATCAGGGGCTCACGCCGCACCAGCCGCTCACGTGGTGCGATGTGAGCGACCCCGCCACCACGCTGCCTGGATCGGCGACACGCGAGGCTTACCTGGCGCGCTTTCATGTGCTGCGCGGCGGCACAGAGGTGCTCAGCGGTGCTCGCGCTTTCGTCGCGCTGTGGTCGGCGCTGCCCGGCTGGCGCTGGCTCGCGCGTGCCGCGGCGCTGCCCGGGGTGACGCCGCTGCTCGAGATCGCCTATGTCAATTTCCTGCGTTGGCGACCGGCACTGCAGCGGCTGGCGCGCGATTTCGAGCCGCCGGCGGCGATTCCCACCGACCTGATCGGCGAGATGCGCTCAGACCATGCCGGTGAAACCGGAGCGGTGTGGATCTATCACGGCGTGCTCGCCTTCTCGCGCGATGCGCGGGTGCGCGACTTCGCCCGCCGCCACCGCGACACCGAACGCCACCACCTGCAGCGCATCGCCGAAGTGCTGCCGTGGCCGCGCCACAGTTGGCTGCTGGTGCCTTGGCGGGCGGCAGGATTTGCCACCGGGGCGCTGCCTGCGATCTTCGGCCCGCGTGCGGTCTACGCCACCATCGCGGCGGTCGAGACCTTCGTCAATCACCACTACCAGCAGCAAATCGACACGCTGGCCGGCCGCGCCGAACACGCGGCGCTGCGCGACATGCTGATCGAGTGCCAAGCCGAAGAATGCGAGCACCGTGACGAATCCATCGCCCGGCAAGACGAATCTGCTGGCGTGCTGTTATCTGGCTGGTGCA
>CAMCNE010000165.1 GCA_945875935.1 Bordetella parapertussis | reverse complement strand
ATCTCGTCAAAACTCGATTTCATCGGCGTCGCTCCTGATGCACCAGTGTGAAGCAAATTTCGAGCCATTCAGCCCGCACGTCAGATCCATCAGGGCGGCCCCGGATCGCGCCAGTGCCAGTAACGGCGTGCGCTTTCACGCACGCACTGTCCGCGATTCGTTTGACCGCTTGACGCATCGCTGCGCCATGACCACGCGCCGCAGCGCGGGCTGTCGACCACCGCGATGCCACGCTCGCGGTAACGCTGCAGCACCTCGGCGGCCGGGTGTCCGTAACGGTTGCGGTGACCCACCTGAAACACCGCGATCTGCGGCGCCACCGCATCCAGAAAAGCCGCCGATGACGACGTCTTGCTGCCGTGGTGCGGCACCAGCAGCACATCGCTGCGCAACGCATCGGGCTGCCCGCGCAGCAGGCGGATTTCCTGATCGCGCTCGATGTCACCGGTGAACAGCGCGCTGGCCGCCTCGCCTTGCACCTTCAAAACGCACGACACGGTGTTGGGCTTGCTCGCGACGTCGTAGCTCTCTGGCCACGGATAGAGCACCTCGAATTGCACGCCGTCCCACTCCCAGCGCTGGCCGGCTTCGCAGCGGGGCGTGGCGAGCTGGCGCGCTTGTGCCTCGAGCAGCAGCGGATGCTCAGGCTCGAGAGAGCTCAACACATCGCCCACCGGCAGTTGCGTGAACAGCGCCTGCGCGCCACCGATGTGGTCGGTGTCGCGGTGGCTGAGCAGCAGCCGGTCGATGCGCTGGTCGCCGCGCGCACGCAGCAGCGGCAGCAGCACCCTGGAGCCGGCTTCCGAATCGGGCGAGTAGCGCGGGCCGCTGTCGTAGAGCAGCAGGTGGTTCGCGGTGCGCACGATGACGGCCGTGCCCTGCCCCACGTCGGCGGCGACCAACTCGAATTGCCCTGCGGCCGGCAGATCCCTGGGCGGCAGCAGCAGCGGCAGCACCAGGGCCACCGCGCTCACGCGAACCCGCCACGGCAGCGGCGTGACCAGCAACACCGCGGCGAGCAAGCCTGCGAGCTGCGCCCACCACGGCGCCAGGCCCGCCGACCACACCACCGCCGGCGACTGCGCCAGCCAACCCAGAAAAGCCCCCAGCATCGACACCAGCCAGGCGCCTGCGCTCCACAGCGGCGATGCCACCGCCCCCAGCAGCGCCAAGGGCGTGATCACCAAGGTGACCAGGGGAATGGCGATCAGATTGGCCGCCAGACCCACCAGCGAGATCTGCTGAAAGAAAACCAGCGTGAGCGGCGTGAGCGCGACGGTGGCCACCACCTGGGTGCGCACGCCGTCGGCCATCACCCGGCGCAGCGCGGCGAACCACCTCGGCCAGCCTGTGGCGGCGTCGGCGGGCGGCTGCGCGACGGCTTGCTTTTGCGAAACCATCAGCACACCCACTGCAGTGAACGACAGCCAGAAACCGGGCTGCTGCAAGGCCCACGGATCGAGCAGGGTGACCACGCTGGCCGCGGTTAGCAGCACCAGCGGCCACGGCCAGCGCAGTCCGGCGCTGCGCAAGAGCACCACCACGCCCAGCATCCACACGGTGCGCTGCGCCGGCACGCCCCAGCCCGACAGCACCGCGTAGCCGGCCGCGGCCGCGAAACCGCCCCACAGCGCGGCGGTGGGCGCGGGCAGCCACAGCGGCGCACGCGCACCGCGCCGCCAGACGGCGCCGATCAGCGCGCCCGCGCACCAGGCGAACATCGTCACGTGCAAACCGCTGATGCTCACCAGGTGGGCGATGCCGGTGCGGCGAAACAGATCCCAGTCGTCACGGTCGATCGCCGACTGATCACCCACCGCCAGCGCAGCGAGCACGCCGGCGGCTCGCGCATCGCTCACCTTGGCCTCAATCGCATCGCGCACGCGCTGGCGCCAGCGCTCCACCGGATGCGCCGCAGCGCGTTCGATCAGTCGGGGCATCGGCGCATCGCGCACGGAACCACTGGCGCCCACGCCCTGTTCGAACGACTGCAGCTCCAGATCGAAGCCTTGGGGATTGAGCAGCCCATGGGGCCGACTCAGCCGCGCCGTGAACTGCCAGCGCTGGCCAGCACGCAGTTCACGCTGAAGTGCGCTGGGTGCGGCATCATCCTGAAAGCCGTGATACCAGCCCAAGTGGATGCGCGGCGGCAGCGTCACGACGCGGCCGTCGAGCACCGCCTGCTCGACATCGAAGCGAAAGCGCTGGCCGTTGGCACCGCGTTGCGGCAGGCTGGCCACCACGCCAGTGACCTGCACCGCGCGGCCCTCGAGGTTGGCGGCCAGCAGTTGACCATCGCGCAACGACGCGCGCATCCCGGTCAGGCCGAAGGCCAGCAACGACAGGCCCAGCACGGCAGCCGACCAGCACCGGTGAAACCGCAAGGCCAGCAGCACCGCCAGCACGCCAAGCAGTGCGATCAGCCCATAGACACCCTGGGCCTGCAAGCTTTGCTCTTGCAGTTGCACGGCCACACCGATCGGCCAGGACAGCCCCAGGCATGCCAGACGCCAGCCGGTGTTCACGACGGTGAATGGGGCGGCCTGGACATGCGGCGGAGTGTAGGATTTCAGCGTCTCGGCGCCCTCGTGTGCCGCCTTGTTCCCGCTTACGGAATTCCCCCCATGACCGCATCTGCTTCCGTCTACGACCGCCTCAAAGCACTGGGCATCGAACTGCCCCCGGTGGCCACGCCGGCTGCGGCCTATGTGCCGTTCGTGCAAACCGGCAACCTGGTCTTCCTGTCAGGCCATATCGCCAAGCGCGACGGCCGCGTGTGGGTCGGCCAACTCGGGCTGAACATGGAGACCCCCGCCGGCCGCGAAGCCGCGCGCGCCGTGGCCATTGATCTGCTGGGCACGCTGCACGCCGCGGTGGGTGATCTCAACCGCATCGAGCGCATCGTCAAGGTGATGAGCTTGGTCAACAGCACTGCCACCTTCACCGAACAGCACCTGGTCACCAACGGCTGCTCCGAGCTGATCGGCGAGGTGTTCGGTGCCAAGGGCCAGCACGCACGCAGCGCCTTTGGCGTGGCTCAGATTCCGCTGGGCGCATGTGTCGAGATCGAGCTGATCGCGCAGGTGGCTGCAGCGTGAGGTCAAGTCCGACGGCTGCGCGCTGGCTGCTGGCGATCGCCGCGCTGTCGGTGGCGGGCGTGGCTGCGGCGCTGGTGTCGCAGCATGTGTTCAACATGCCGCCGTGCCCTTGGTGCGTCTTGCAGCGGGCGATCTATCTGGCGATTGCCGCGGTGTGCCTGATCGGTGCGGCGCTGGCACTGCCGCTGGCGCGCCGCACCGCCGGTGCACTGACGCTGTTGCTGGCCCTCATCGGTGCGGCCGCGGCGCTGTACCAAGAGCTCGTGGCCGCGAAGTCGGCCTCGTGCAATCTGACCTTCGCCGACAAGGTGATGAG
>CAMCNE010000164.1 GCA_945875935.1 Bordetella parapertussis | reverse complement strand
CGTCACTCCACCTTCACTCCTTTCCAAAACGCCACGCGTCCCTTGATGTTGGACGCCGCCTCGGTCGGCTCCGGGTAGTACCAGGCGGCGTTCTCGTTGAGTTCGCCGTCGACCATCAGGCTGTAGTAGTAGGCCTGGCCCTTCCAGGGGCAGCCGGTGCGGTGGTTGCTGAAGGTCACGTACTGGCGGTTCAGGCTGTCCGGCGGGAAGTACTGGTTGCCCTCGACGACCACGGTGTCGTCGCTTTCGGCGATGGTCACGCCTTTCCAGGTGGCTTTCATGGGGAGTTCTCCAGAGGTTGGGCCGATTTGATGGGATTCGGCGGGTGGGTCAGTCGCGCCGGGTGCGCTGAGCTGGTGTTGTCTCCCTCTCCCGCACGCGGGAGAGGGCCGGGGTGAGGGTCGTGCCGAAGCCTCAAGCGTACTGCCCCGCAGCCGACTGCAGCCGCTTGGCCACCGCGGCGGCCAGGGTCTTGTCGCTGGTGACGCGCACGCTGTCGCCGTGGCGCAGGATGTCCATCATGAGCTCGGTGGGCTCGCTGTAGGGCACCTGCAGCTCGTAGCAGCCACTGCGGTCGCCGGCCGGCGCGGTCTTGCCCTCGGGCGTCAGCCAGCGCGATTTCTGCTGCGGATGCCACTCCTCGTTGGACACCCACTGCGCGGCCTCAGGCTCGAAGACCAGGGTGGCCCACTTCAATCGCGCACCGCTGCCGCCGTAGATGCCGTAGCTGCCGTCGAACTCGGCCTCGACGTCTTTGAGCGACACCGATTTGGCGCGGGTGTCGAGCACGCGCGCGTCTTCCACCGCATCGAGCGCAAAGCGGCGCAGGGCTTCGCTGGTGTGGCACCAGGCGTCGAGATACCAAGTGTTGCGGTAGTGGACCAGCCGCTGCGGTGACACCTCGCGCTCGCTGCTCACGCGGCTGGCGCGCTTGAAGTAGCGCATCCACAAACGCTTGCGCTGCATCAGCGCGCTGCCCAGCAGCTCGAAGTGGCGGCTCGGTGCGCGGCGCCGGGCGGTGCCGATCAGCTTGACGCGACGCTGCATCTCGCGCACCTCTTGCTGGTCAACGCCCAGCATGCCCTGCACCCGCTCGAGCATGGGCTGCAGGTGGCGCGCGAGCACGCCGTCGTCGTCGAGGCTGGACATCAGCTGGTGCATGGTGAGCAGCGCATGCAGCTCGCGCTCGCTGAACCACATGCCAGGCAGCGCGTGCTTGGTGGACTGGGCCTGACCGGCGCCCATGGCGCCCGCGGCATCGAGCCGGTAGCCGTTGTCGAAGCGGTCGTAGGTGATGGGCACTTCCATTCGATCGCGCAGGTACTGCAGATCGCGCTTGAGCGTCGCCGGCGAAACCGCCAGCTCCTCCAGCAGCGCGTCGAAGCTCACGCAGCCGCGGTTTTGCAGCAGCAAATTGATCTTGTAGAAACGTTCGGTGCGGTCCATCTTCAGGCCCTCCAGTCTTTGCCATGCCAATTCACACGCTCACTGAGTGAGCCACCCAGCCAGAGCATAAGCGAAAAATGTCTCTCGCGGTCAATTGGTGGCTCATTCAGTGAGCCACCATCGTCGCACACTGGCTTCACCGCGGCGGCCAGCCGCAACTTCGAGGAAGCCTGCATGACACCCGACCTCTTTGCCAATGACAGCCAGAACTGGTTCATTCCCGGCCCCGCGCGGCGCAGGCGGCTGCCTGCCGCTCACGGCACACGCACCACGCCGGCGAGCCGGCTTGAGCGCATCGGCTTCGAGCTCGGGCTCGACCACGCGCGCTTCGGCATCGCACCGCCGCGAGCGCACGCGCTTGAGGCATCGCCTCTGCAGCGTGGCTGGTGCGCCGGGGTGGCGCGCTTTGGCGAGCACACCATCGCGCCACGGCCGGCCGTGCGCCAGTGGCTGCAACTGCGCGTGCACGCCTGGCTGCGCGGTCTGAATGTGGAGCTGCTGCAGGTCACGCCCAGCCACCTGAAGCAAATCGAGGTGTCGGTGTGCCCGATCCTGCGCGAAGCACTGGTTCAAGGCGGTGAGCGCGGTCTGGCGCCCAGCGTCAACCGGGTTCGCGACGACGCCGGCTATGCGGCCGGCAACCTCGCGGTGTTGAGCCAGCGCGCCCACCTGGCCAAGGCCGCCCACCGCTGTGCCGACGCGATGGCCATTGCGCGCCGGCTTGAAACCGAAGCACTGGCGTGTGGCACGGGCGCGCTCACCTGCGACGGCCTGACGGCCGCGCAATGGCGCCGTGTGGCTGTGCTGAGCAGCTTGGTCGAGCCGATGGCCCACGAGCGTGCGTGCGAACTGCCATTGCTGGTGCTGCCGCCCAACCGCTTGCGCCTGTTCAATCCCGCGCAGGCGCTGCAGGCCTTCATCAGCCGTCAGCTGCTGGGCGAGGGCTGGAGCCAGCGCATCAACGCCCTGGAGTCGCTGCTGAGCGGCGAAGCGGCCCGCCACGCGTTTCGCTCCTTCTTCCAGACGCTGCTGCCGCGCGTGCTCGAAGCCGGTCGCCACGCCGATGCGCAGCAGTTGCGCTGGGCGATCGAGGACGCCTGGGGCCATGAATCGGTGCTGCAGCGCTGGACGCGGTTTGTGCGGCAGCTCACCGCAGCACAGTGCGAGCAGCTGGTCGCCCAAGCCGCGAGCGCTCAGCTGTCACCGCAGGGTCTGCGCATCGAGCACCACGACAGCGCGCTGAGCACCGAAGGCTGGTGTCTCGACACCCGCGGCCATGTGCCTGCCGATGCCGCTTGTGACACCCCTCGCGCGGCGGCGTCGAACGGCGAGCTCACACTGCACTGACGCAGCCCGATCACCCTCGAAGCACGGCGGGCTTCGGGGGCTTTTGTCAAAGGGCCATGGCTACACTTCAAGACCATGTCCACGGCACCCCTTGCCCGCTTGCCAGACCAGCCTGCCGCTGACCCTCCCGAGCGGGCCCGGCGCGCATGAGGCTCGCGCTGGCGGGCATTGCCGCCGCGCTGCTGGGCGGTTGCGCGGGGGGGTTCGGGCCGGCCGGCGCGGCGTCCGACGACGCCGCCCGCCCACCGGTCGCGGCGCAGTGGCAAGCCCCGCTCACGCAACCCGATGGCCTGGTTGACCTCACACGCTGGTGGAGCCAGTTCAACGATCCGCTGCTCGACCAGCTGGTGAGCGACGCCCAGCGGGTGAGCCCCACGGTGTCGTCGGCACGGCTGCGCATCGAGCAGTCGCGCGCCGCGCGCACCGCGGCCGACGCCAGCATGCTGCCCAAACTCGATGCCACCACCAGCGTGCAGCGCGGCGCCTACGACAGCACCGGCACCGCAGCCACCAACGCCAGCGGCTCCCTCGTCGCCTCATGGGAGCTGGATCTGTTTGGCGCCAACGCCGCCGAGCGCGACGCCGCCCGGGCCCAGTTCGAAGGCGCTCAGGCGATGTGGCACGACGCGCGCATCTCGGTGGCCGCCGAAGTCGCCAGCCAGTACACCGCGCT
>CAMCNE010000163.1 GCA_945875935.1 Bordetella parapertussis | reverse complement strand
AACCGCGGCAATGCGTGTCAGGCGCTCGACGACCACGAGGCCGCCGTGACCAGCTACGACCGGGCCATCGCGTGCCGGCCGAACTATCCGATGGCCTTTGCCAACCGCTGCAGCGCGCTGCAGGAGCTGCACCGCCTTGACGAGGCGATTGCCAGCTGCGATCAGGCGATCGCGCTGGACGCCGGCTTCACCGAGGCCTGGTGGAACAAATCGCTGGCGCTGCTGCTCAAGGGCGAATTGCGCGAGGGCTTCAAGCTGTACCAGCGACGCTGGCAGATGAATCCGTTCACCACCATCGCGCGCCACTTCAAGCAGCCGCTGTGGCTGGGCGATGTGCCCCTGGTCGGCCAGACGCTGCTCATCCACAGCGAGCAGGGTCTCGGCGACACCATCCAGTTCGCGCGCTTCGCGCAGCAGGCGAGCGCCGCCGGTGCGCGTGTGGTGTTCGAGGTCGAAAAGCCGCTGTTCGAGTTGTTTCGCGATCTGCCCGGCGTGGATGAGCTGGTGCGTCAGGGCGATGCCCTGCCCGACTTCGACTTGCACTGCCCGACGATGAGCCTGCCCATCGGCTGCCGCACCGATCTGGGCACGCTGAGCGCTGCGGCCCCTTATCTGCGCGCCGATGCGGCCAAGGTGGCGGCCTGGTCGGCTCGGCTGGGTGCTGCCACGCGCCGGCGCATTGGCGTGGTGTGCAGCGGCAGCACCACGCACAAGAACGACCACCACCGCAGCATTGCGCTGGCCGAGCTGCTGGGTGCGCTGCCCGCTGACATCGAGTGCATCAGCTTGCAAAAGGAATTACGCGACGCCGATCGGCTGGCCGCGCAGGATCCGAGGGGCATCACCTTCTTCGGCGACGAGCTGCACGACTTGGCCGACACCGCGGCGCTGTGCTCGCTGATGGATGTGGTGATCACGGTCGACACCAGCGTGGCCCATCTGGCCGGCGCGCTCGGCGTGCCCACCTGGGTGCTGCTGCCGCACACGCCCGACTGGCGCTGGCTGCTGGATCGAGACGACAGCCCCTGGTACCCCAGCGTGCGGCTGTACCGCCAGGACGCCAGCCGGCTTTGGGCGCCGGTGCTGCAGCGCGTGGCAGCCGACCTGCGCCGGCTTTGAGTCGCACGCGCCAGAAATGACACCGCGCGGCTGGCCTTTTCATCCCACCGGCCGCGTGCGCCCGCCGCTACGCTGAGCGCCTTGCGGCAGCATTGCGTGCCCGCCACTGAAAGCCTGCGCCATGCCTTTGGAACTTCCTGCTCCCGCCACGCCCGCTGACACCACCGGTCCCCAGGGCCGTGCGCTGCGCGCCTGGCAAGCCGGCCAGAAACTCGCCGAGCAGGACCGCTGGATACCGGCGGCTGAAAAGTTCGAGCAGGCCTATCGCCTGCATGCCGACGAGGCCTACGGCCTGGCCGGCGCCCATGCGCTGATCTGCGCGGGGCAGCCGCAATCCGCGCTGGCGCGCACCGGCGCACTGCGCAAGCGGCATCCCTTGGTGGCGCTGGGCTATGTGCTCGAGTCGCACGCCCTGCTCGAGCTCGGCCGGCCCAACGATGCGGCCAACTGCCTGATCTCGCTGCCCGCCGAGGTGCCACGCGCGCTGCCGTACTGGGTCGCGCTGGGACTGTCTTTGCAAAAGGCCCACCGCAACCAGGAGGCGATCGCCGCGTTCATGCAGGCGCTGGCCCTGAAGATGGACGACGCAGTGCTGCACTTCCATCTGGGCACCGCCTTCAGGGACCAGGGCATGAAGGCCGAGGCCGCCGAGTGCGTGCGCACCGCCTTGCTGCTCGGTCTGGGTGGCAGCGAAATCGCCGCGCGCGGCAACCTGGCCTTCTACGAGCGCGAGAGTTGCCGCTGGGCACAGGCCGACATCGAATTGCAGCGCCTGCTCGATGCGGTGCGCGCCGCGCCCGATGACACCGACGTCGAGACCGGCCCTTTCATCCATGCGGTGCTCGACGGCGACCCGCACATGCTGCTCAAGGCCGCCAAGCTGTACGCGCTGCGCACCGCGTCGTTCATCAACGCGCTGCCCTATCGCAAGGCGCAGGCCCACCCGGGGCGCTTGCGCGTGGCCTATCTGTCGGCCGACTTTCACCAGCACGCCACCAGCCAGCTGATGGCGCAGATGCTCGAGTGCCATGACCGCAGCCGCTACGAAGTGACGCTGATCTCGGCCGGCCGCGACGACGGCAGCCCGATGCGCCAGCGCATCGTGGCCGCGTGCGAGCGCTTCGAAGACGTCAAGGGCCAGAAGAACCTCGCCATCGCCAAGCGCATCCGTGACCTGAAGATCGACATCCTGATCGACGCCAAGGGCGCCACCGACGGCACGCTGATGCGCGTCACGGCGCACCGCGCCGCGCCGGTGCAGGTGAGCTGGCTGGGCTTTCCCGGCACCAGCGGAGCGCGCTACGTCGACTACTTCATTGGCGACCGCGTGGTCTCGCCGATCGCCAACGCGAGCCACTTCAGCGAAAAGATCGCGCAGATGCCGCATTGCTACCAGCCCAACGACGCCCAACGGGTGCTGCCCACAGCCAGCCAGCGCGCCGATTGGGGCCTGCCGGCCGACAAGGTGCTGCTGTGCGCGTTTCACCAGTCGTACAAGATTTCGGCCGAGGTGTTCGACGCCTGGTGCCGCATCCTGCAGCGCGTGCCCGACGCCGTGCTGTGGCTGTTGACCTGGAACGCCACGGTCAGCGACAACCTGCTGGCCGCAGCACGCGAACGCGGCATCGCCGAAGACCGATTGCTGTTCGCCCCGCTGCTGCCGCACGAGCAGCACATGCAACGCCTGGCCTGCGCCGACATCTACCTTGACGCCTGGCCCTGCAACGCCCATACCACGGCTGGCGAAGCGCTGTGGGTGGGGGTGCCGGTGGTCACGCTCACCGGCGAGATCTTTGCGCAACGGGTGGCCGCGAGCCTGCTCGAGACCATCGGGCAGCCTCAGCTGATCTGCCACGACGTCGATGGCTATGTGAACGAGGTGGCGTCGCTGGCCGCCGATGCGCCGCGCCGCGCCGAGCTGCGCGCGCAGCTGGAAACCCAGCGCACCGCCAGCACGCTGTTTGACGGCGAGCGCTTCGCGCGCGACATCGAAGCGCTGTACGACCGCATGTGGGAACGCGCGGTGGCCGGCTTGCCGCCGGAGCATCTGGCCGCAGTCTGAGCCCTCGATCACCGCATTCGTGCGGTATTTGGCACTCAAACACCGCGCTCATCGGGCTTTAGTCGGGCGCCGGGCTGCGCGAACATTTCGTCATCGGGCCGCGGGTCGGTCCGGCCACGCCGACGAAAGGTTCGAACCATGAGCGCGCTTCCCCCTAGTCACCTGGGCATCGTGCAGCCCGCGGGCTATGTGCACTCTCTGGGCTTTCTGGATCAGGCGCGGCATTTCCGCTTTCAGTTCCGCCGTCACGGCGCCACGGTCACCATGGCCAAGAACCGGCTGCATCACGGCGCGATCAACTTCGTGTTCGGCGCGCACCTGGGCTTCGATGCCGAGATGAAAAAGCGCTACAGCTGCGTGTTCGTCAACCTCGAGCAGATCGGCCAGGGTGGTGCTGCGGT
>CAMCNE010000162.1 GCA_945875935.1 Bordetella parapertussis | reverse complement strand
GGCAGCTCGATCACCGTCTCAGGGTTGGTCGATGAGCTCTCGACCGGTGCGCCGACCATGGACTGCTGGATGAACTGCGCCGCCTTGGCGAACCGGCCCGACTGGGTGAGTCGGGACACCTCTCTCATCCAGCGCTGGAGCGAATCGGGCATGACGTTTCTCGATGGGGTGAGACCTGCCGGCACAGCCCCTTGGCAGGCTGCTGACCGTAGCGATCACGAAGTGGCCATTGTGGCGAGGCCGCTCGCCGCGCGGATTGTTTTTTGCCGACCGACATCGAACGGCCATGCGGGAAAGCCTGACATCTTGAACCGCGCGCCATCGGCCCCACCTTCGGCGGGCGCTGGAGGTTTTCAGCATCGAAACCCCAACGGATTTCAGTCGGGCAACCCAAGATACTTTTCAAGATCCATCCAAGAAGTGACCATGAGCAAACAAACCCTATCTTTTCAGGCCGAGGTCAAGCAGATCCTGCACCTCGTCACCCACTCGCTGTACTCGAACAAGGAAATCTTCCTGCGCGAGCTGGTTTCCAACGCATCCGACGCCTGCGACAAGTTGCGATTCGAGGCCATCAATCACCCCGAGCTCTATGAAGACGCGCCCAATCTCGAGGTGCGGCTGAGTTTCGACGCCGACCAAAAGACGATCACCATCCGCGACAACGGCATCGGCATGAGCGCCGAAGAGGCCGTGGCCAATCTGGGCACCATCGCCAAGAGCGGAACGCGTGAATTCATGTCCAAGCTCGAGGGCGACCAGAAAAAAGACGCGCAACTGATCGGCCAGTTCGGCGTGGGTTTTTACAGCGGCTTCATCGTGGCCGACCGCATCACCGTCGAGACCCGCCGCGCCGGCACCCCACCCGAAGAAGGCGTGCGCTGGAGCTCCGAAGGCACGGGCGATTTCGAGGTCGAGACCATCACCCGCCCCGAGCGCGGCACAGACATCATCTTGCACCTGCGCGAGGGCGAGGAAGAGTTTCTGGCCGGCTGGAAGCTCAAGTCCATCGTCAGCAAGTATTCGGATCACGTGTCGCTGCCCGTCCTGATGCAAAAGGAAGAGTGGGACGCCGACGCCAAGAAGCAGGTCAAGAAGGACGAGTGGGCGCCCATCAACAAGGCCGCCGCGCTGTGGACGCGCAGCAAGAGCGACATCACCGAAGAGCAGTACCAAGAGTTCTACAAGCAGATCAGCTACGACACTGCCAACCCGCTGGCCTACACCCACAACCGCGTCGAAGGCCGCAGCGAATACACGCAGCTGCTGTACATCCCGGCCAAGGCGCCGTTCGATCTGTGGAACCGCGACAAGCGCGGCGGCGTCAAGCTCTACGTCAAGCGCGTGTTCATCATGGACGACGCCGAGGCGCTGATGCCGGTCTACCTGCGCTTCGTCAAGGGCGTGATCGACAGCGCTGACCTGCCGCTCAACGTGAGCCGTGAGTTGCTGCAGGAAAGCCGCGACGTGAAGGCGATCCGCGAGGGCTCGACCAAGCGCGTATTGAGCATGCTCGAATCGCTGGCTGATAGCGAAGACGATGCCGACAAGGCCAAGTACGCGGCCTTCTGGCGCGACTTCGGGCAACTGCTGAAAGAAGGTGTCGGCGAGGACCACGCCAACGCCGAGCGGCTGGCCAAGCTGCTGCGCTTCACGTCCACCCACGCCGACGATGGCGTCTCGTTTGCCGATTACGTGTCGCGCATGAAGGAAGGCCAGGAGGCGATCTACTACATCACCGCCGACAGCCTGGCTGCCGCCAAGGGCAGCCCGCAGCTCGAGATCTACCGCCAAAAAGGCATCGAGGTGTTGCTGTTCACCGACCGCGTCGACGAATGGATGCTCACCCACCTCAACGAGTTCGACGGCCATGAGCTGCAAAGCGTTGCCAAGGGATCGGTCGATCTGGGCAAGCTTCAAGATGAAGAGGAAAAGAAGCAGGCCGCGCAGGTGGCCGAAGCCTTCAAGCCGGTGCTCGATCGACTGAAAGAGTCACTCAAAGGCCGCGCCAAGGACGTTCGTGTCACGACGCGGTTGGTCGATTCACCCGCGTGTCTGGTGGTCGAAGAAGGTGACGTGAGCGGCCACCTGTCTCGCCTGCTCAAGCAGTCAGGCCAGGACGCCCCGACGTCCACGCCCATCCTGGAGGTCAACGCCAAGCATCCGCTGGTGGCCAGCCTAGAGTCGAGCGAGCGCTTCGACGATCTGGCCCACATCCTGTTCGATCAGGCCGTGCTGGCCGAAGGTGGCCACCTCGAAGATCCTGCGGCCTATGTGCGCCGAGTCAATGCGATGCTGGTGGGGTGATGCTGACAACCGGCGCGAGCCGGTGTGACAGAAACAAAAAACCGGCCAGTTGGCCGGTTTTTCATTGAGGCAATGGAACTCAGACTTGCCTGCGGCGGCGAGCCATGAAGCCCACCACACCCAGACCTGCCAGCATCAGCGCATAGGTTTCTGGCTCAGGGATGGCTTGAACCGCCTTGACGCCGACGACCATGTCGTTGTAATCGGTATCAGAATAAACGTCATTGAAGAGAATCAGGTAGTCATATTCACCTGCACCGTCTCCGAAATCAATTCCACTCACGTCCAGAAAGCCAAACCTGTCATTATTTAGATTGGAGCCAGCATAACCGCTGAAGGCATTCGTGTTTGATGCTGTGACGTCTTTGAACGTCAGTTCGAGGTAGCCCAAATCGTTCAAGCTCACTTCAAAAAAGGCTCCGCTAGTACTGGAATTGGTGGCGAAGGTGCCAAAAGATGCACCTTCAAGATCAAAGCTGAACGAATTTATGTGCCCCGCTGACTTGCCGAGATAGGTAAATGTCAATTCAGCCGGGGCAACGGTGATATAGAGTGAGCCGCCTTTGTCGCCACCGTAATTTGTGCCGCTGGTGAAACGGTTCCCGGCAATCGCTTGGTTCAGCTTCGTACCCGAAAAATCGAACGAAACTCCCGTGTCAGGGCCGGTGGGACCTTCGTTAGAGTCATAGTCCAAAATGTGTACCGCCTGAGCGGCTCCAAACGCTGCGCACAGCGTCGTGGCGAGAAGAAGTTTTTTCATCGTAAGTTCCTTGGATGTTCTGAGTTGATCAAGATACCGCAGGAACTCAACGCCTGCCAGTAGGGACAGTCTACGGACGTCGACACATCGTGTAACCCCCCCATTCAGGGGGTTTTGCAAGAATTTTTTGTGACAGTTCGCTCAGCTGGCCGAGGCCTGCTGCTGCAGTTGCTGGGTGATCTGCCGCCAGTAGGCATCGGTGCCGAACCACGGAAAGCTTGGCGGAAACGCCGGGTCGGTCCATCGTTTGGCAAGCCAGGCGCACTGATGCACGATGCGCAGGGTGCGCAGCGGCTCGATCAGCGCCAGTTCGCGGTCGTCGATGTCGGGGAACTGCTCGTAGCCTTTCAGCAGCGAGCGCAGTTGCTGCTTCGCGGCCACGGGATCACCCGACAGCAGCATCCACAAATCCTGCACCGAGGGGCCGCTCAGGCAGTCGTCAAGGTCGACGAAGTGCGGGCCGGCATCCGTCCACAGGATGTTGCCCACATGGCAATCGCCATGCAGCCGAATCTGCTCGACGGCGCCCAC
>CAMCNE010000161.1 GCA_945875935.1 Bordetella parapertussis | reverse complement strand
CATCTCCATGACCATGTCGCCTTCATTGAGGCGCAGCAGGCCATGGTCCACAAACACGCAGGTCAGCTTGTCACCGATGGCGCGGTGGATCAGTGCGGCGGCTACGGAGGAATCCACACCGCCCGACAAGCCAAGAATGACTTCTTCGTTACCCACTTGCTCGCGGATTTTGGCCACGGCTTCTTCGATGTAATCGCCCATGATCCAGTCTTGGCGGGCTTTGCAAATGTCCAGCACGAAACGGTTGAGCAAGGCCTGGCCTTGCACGGTGTGCGTGACCTCGGGGTGAAACTGCACCGCGTAGTAGCCGCGCGACTCGTCGGCGATGCCGGCGATCGGGCAGCTCGGCGTGCTGGCCATGAGCTTGAAGCCGGGGGGCATCTGCGTGACCTTGTCGCCGTGGCTCATCCAGACCTTGAGCATGCCGTGGCCTTCGGGCGTGCTGAAGTCTTCGATGCCGTCGAGCAGCTTGGTGTGACCGTGCGCGCGAACCTCGGCGTAGCCGAACTCGCGGTGCGCGCTGGCTTCGACCTGGCCGCCTTGCTGCACCACCATGGCGAACATGCCGTAGCAGATGCCCAGCACCGGCACGCCCAAGTCCCAAACCGCCTGCGGTGCGCGCAGGTCGTGGTCTTCATAGGTGCTGGCGTGGCTGCCGCTGAGGATGATGCCCTTGGGCGCGAACTGGCGGATGAACTCGTCGCTGACATCGCTGGGGTGGATCTCGCAAAACACATGCGCCTCGCGCACGCGCCGCGCGATCAGCTGCGTGACCTGGGAGCCGAAATCGAGAATGAGGATCTTGTCGTGCATCGCAGGCTCGGGAATATCGGTGGAGTGATCGGGGAGGTGGCCTCAGGCCGCCGTGGACTGCGCAGCGCTCAGCGACGCCAGCCGCCGCTCACGACGGAAATGGCGCGTGGCCACCAGCATCGACAGCAGCTGAACGGCCGCGCAGAAGTAGAACGGTGCACCGATGCGCCAGTCGCCCGGCGGCAGGTGCGACACCGCGCCCATCAGTGGCGCGCCCAGCACGGGGCCGACCACGGCCATCAGACTGGTGAGCGATGCCACCGCGCCCATGGTCTGACCCTGCGAGCTGGCATCAGCGGCATTCGAGACGATGCTTTGCATCGCCGCAGTGACGGTGAAGCCCAGCAGGTTCAGGGCAATGACCACGTACATCACCCAGCCCGCCGGCGCGAGGCCCCAGGCCAGGTAGCCCAGCGTGCTTGACACCAGGCCGATGATGGCCAGCTTCTTGGCCGGAAAGCGCTTGAGCAAGCGGCCCAGCAAAACACCCTGAACCAGCGCTGCCGCCAGGCCCACGGCAAACATCGACCAGCCGTTCTCGGTG
Organism: Bordetella parapertussis; assembly: GCA_945875935.1. Taxonomy (GTDB): domain Bacteria; phylum Pseudomonadota; class Gammaproteobacteria; order Burkholderiales; family Burkholderiaceae_C; genus PBB1. The sequence goes on along the minus strand of CAMCNE010000161.1, from coordinate 2,312 downwards.
GGTCCCCAACCGAACTTGAAGGTGGTGTAAAGCACCCACACCGTGTACATGACGAACTGCGCCAGGTTGCTCAGCGCGATGACAAGCACGAGCGATCCGATGCCCTCGAGACGCCCGAGCTTTTTCAGCGACGTGATGGGGTTGGCCGCACTCCAGGTGACGGCTCGACGCCGCTCCACGGGCAGCGACTCGGGCAGCACGAAGTAACCGTAGAGCAGGTTCAGCAGGGCCAGGACACCCGCGGCAAAAAATGGCAGGCGCAAGTCAATGCCACCGAGCAGCCCGCCCATCACCGGCCCGATGATGAAGCCCAGACCAAACATGGCGCCCAGCATGCCGAAGCGCTTGGCGCGTTCTTCAGGCGCGCTGATGTCGGCCACGTAGGCGTTGGCCACCGCCGCATTGGCCTGCATCAGACCACCGAGCAAGCGCACGGCGATCAGCACCCACAGTTGCGTGGCCAGCGCGGTGGCGAAGAAGTTGAGCGCCAGACCGCAAAACCCGAGCAGCAGAACCGGCCTGCGCCCAAAACGATCGGACATCGCGCCCAGGATCGGCGCTCCGAAGAAATTGGCAGCGCTGTAGGCGAACGCCACCACGCCATACCAAAGCGCCTGCTCGGTGGGATCGACCGTGAATTGGCCGATCAGCAGCGGCAGCACCGGCACGATCACGCCGATCGACATCATGTCGATCAGCACGGTGATCATGATGAAACGCATCGCTGCCGGACGACCGATGGCCGGTGCTGTCGCGCCGGCTGCGCCTGGTGTGTCGGAGGGGTTGGAGTTCGGCATCTGATTCTTGCGAGGCCATCGTGGGATGGCCCTGGTTTTTCTGCCGCTGACGCAGCCTCACTCCATGCGGTAGTTCGGCGCTTCCTTGGTGATCTGCACGTCGTGCACGTGGCTTTCGCGGATGCCGGCGCTGGTGATCTCGACGAACTCGGCCTGGCTGCGCATGTCTTCGATGGAAGCACAGCCGCAATAGCCCATCGACGCCCGAATGCCGCCGGCCATCTGGAACACGATGTTCACCATCGAGCCCTTGTAGGGCACACGTCCCTCGATGCCTTCGGGCACCAGCTTGTCGGCGTTGGGATTGCCGCCGGTGTTTTCCTGAAAGTAGCGGTCCGCGCTGCCTTGCTGCATGGCCCCGATCGAGCCCATGCCGCGGTAGCTCTTGTAGCTGCGTCCCTGGAACAGCACGATCTCGCCGGGTGCTTCTTCGGTGCCGGCAAACACGCCGCCCATCATCACGCTGTGAGCCCCGGCGGCAATCGCCTTGGCCACATCGCCTGAGTAACGGATGCCGCCGTCGGCGATCAGCGGAACGCCGGTGCCGGCAAGCGCCTTGGCCACGTTGTCGATGGCGGTGATCTGCGGCACGCCCACACCGGCCACGATGCGGGTGGTGCAGATGGACCCGGGGCCGATGCCGACCTTGACGCCGTCGGCGCCTGCCTCGACCAGCGCAAGAGCCGCTGAGCCCGTGGCGATGTTGCCGCCGATCACGTCGACCTGTGGGAAGTTCTTCTTGACCCAGCGAACACGCTCGATCACGCCGGCGCTGTGGCCGTGTGCGGTGTCCACCACGATGGCATCAACGCCCGCACGCACCAGCGCTTCGACACGCTCTTCGGTGCCCTCGCCCACACCCACCGCCGCGCCCACGCGCAACTTGCCTTGCGCATCGCGTGCCGCATACGGAAAGCTGGTTTGCTTGGTGATGTCCTTGACGGTCATGAGGCCGCGCAACTCGCCGGCGTCGTTGATCACCAGCACGCGCTCGAGCTTGTGCTTGTGCATCAGCGCCTTGCCGTCTTCGAGCGTGGCGCGCTCGTCCACAGTCACCAAACGCTCGCGCGGAGTCATGATCTCGCGCACCGGAGCATCCAGACGCGTTTCGAAACGCAGATCGCGGTTGGTCACGATGCCGACCACGCGAGCGCCTTCGAGCACCGGGAAGCCCGACACGCCGTGCTGACGTGACAACTCCATCACCGCGTGCACGGGCATGTCGGGACTGACGGTGATGGGGTCGCGCAAGACACCCGACTCGTAGCGCTTGACCAATGCCACCTCGGCGGCCTGCTGACGGGCGGTGAGGTTCTTGTGGACGATGCCGATGCCGCCCTCTTGGGCGATGGCGATGGCCAGACGAGCCTCGGTCACCGTGTCCATTGCAGCGGACACGAGAGGCAGATTCAACTCGATGTTGCGTGAGAGGCGGGTTGCGAGACTGGTGTCGCGTGGCAACACCTGGGAGAAGGCTGGCACCAACAACACATCGTCGAAGGTGAGCGCTTTACC
>CAMCNE010000160.1 GCA_945875935.1 Bordetella parapertussis | reverse complement strand
AGCGACCCGCAGAAGTGTTCAATGAGGTGCGCCGGGTTCTCGTCGCAGGCGCGCCCTTCATCGTCAGTTTCTCGAACCGCTGCTTTCCGACGAAGGCGGTGGAGGTCTGGCGCTCGCTCGACATCAGCGGTCATGCGGCGCTGGTGAAGCTCTATCTCGAGCGAGCCGGTTTCACCGACGTCCAGGTCGGGCTGCTGGCCGACGGCCGGACAAGCGATCCGCTCGTCGCGGCGACGGGGCGCGCCTGAGCCAACGGGGTTCTGTGCTTCGCTCATGCCCAGCGCCGGGTTGAGAAGCGATGCACCCTCACCCTGGCCCTCTCCCGCAGAGCGGGAGAGGGAACGGACAAACTCTCACCCTAACCCTCTCCCGCTCTGCGGGAGAGGGAACATGCACTGCCCCGCACCACCCAGCGGGAGAGGGACGTCGACTTGCCCTCTCCCACCCGTGGGAGAGGGTCAGGGTGAGGGTGGCGGTGAGTGCCCCTCAAACATCCACGTCAACATCATCGCCATGCAGTTCCATCAGATCACGCCGCGCCTGCGCCTCGCCCTTGCCCATGAGCTTGGTCAGTGACTCGACGGTGGCGTCGAAGCCGAATTCGCCTAAGGCCATGGGCAGCAAGCGCCGCGTTTCGGGGTTCAGCGTGGTGTCCCACAGTTGCTCGGCGTTCATCTCGCCCAGGCCCTTGAAGCGGCTGATGCTCCAGGCCGTTTCGCGGCAGCCTTCCTGGCGCAGCCGGTCGAGCGTGGCGGTGAGTTCGCCCTCGTCAAGCGCGTAGATCTTGGCCGCCGGCTTCTTGCCGCGCGCCGGCGCATCGACGCGAAACAGCGGCGGCTTGGCGATGTAGAGATGCCCGCTTTCGATCACCTTGGGAAAGTGCCTGAAAAACAGCGTGAGCAGCAGCACCTGGATGTGCGAGCCGTCCACATCGGCGTCGCTCAGGATGCAGATCTTTCCGTAGCGCAGCCCGCTCAGATCGGGCGTGTCGGCAGCACCGTGCGGATCAACACCGATGGCCACTGCGATGTCGTGGATCTCGTTGTTGGCGAACAGCCGGTCGCGCTCGACTTCCCACGAATTGAGCACCTTGCCACGCAGCGGCAAGATGGCCTGCGTTTCCTTGTTGCGGCCCATCTTGGCGCTGCCGCCGGCCGAATCGCCCTCCACCAGGAACAGCTCGTTGTGCAGCAGGTCGCGGCTTTCGCAGTCGGTCAGCTTGCCGGGCAGCACGGCCACGCCCGAGCCCTTGCGCTTTTCCACCTTCTGGCTGGCGCGCTGGCGGGTTTGCGCCTGCTTGATCACCAGCTCGGCGAGTTTCTTGCCCTGCTCGACGTGCTGGTTGAGCCACAGCTCGAGCGGCGGCTTGACGCAGGTGGACACCAGCCGCAGCGCATCGCGGCTGTTCAGGCGCTCCTTGATCTGGCCCTGAAACTGCGGGTCGAGCACCTTGGCGCTGAGCACGAAGCTGGCGCGCGAAAACACGTCGTCGGGCATCAGTTTCACGCCCTTGGGCAGCAAGCTGTGCAAGTCGATGAAGTTCTTGATGGCGCCAAACAGGCCGTCTTTCAGCCCCGACTCGTGCGTGCCGCCGTTGACGGTGGGGATCAGGTTGACGTAGCTCTCGCGCACCGGAGCGCCGTCTTCGGTGAAGGCCACGCACCATGTCGCGCCCTCGCCCTTGGCGAAGTTCTCGGATTCGGAGCCGTCGGCGTGGTGCTCGCCCTCGAACAAGGGGATCAGCGGATCGGCGTTGAGCGTTTGCATCAGGTAGTCGCGCAGACCGCCTTGATACAGCCAGGTCTGCACGTCGGCATCGGCTCGGCCGGTCTTTTCGATCGTGAGCGACACGCGCGTGCCCGGCATCAGCACCGCCTTGCTGCGCAGCAGGTGCGTCAGATCAGCGCGGGGCAGATCGGCGCTTTCGAAGTACTTCGCATCCGGCCAGGCGCGCACCGTGGTGCCGCTCTTGCGGTCGCCCGAGGACGCCGTCAGCACCGACTTGCGCAGTTCCAGTTGTTCGATCACATCGCCATCGGCAAACACCACTTTGGCGACCTGGCCCTCACGCCACACCGTGACTTCGAGCCGCTTGGACAGCGCGTTGGTCACGCTCACGCCCACGCCGTGCAGCCCGCCCGAAAAGCTGTAGGCGCCACCCGAGCCCTTGTCGAACTTGCCACCGGCATGCAGTTGCGTGAACACGATCTCGACCACCGGGCGCAGTTCTTCGGGGTGCATGCCGAACGGAATGCCGCGCCCGTCGTCCTCGACGCTGACCGAGCCGTCGGCGTGCACCGTCACGTCGATGCGGTGGCCGTGACCGGCCAGGGCTTCGTCGGCGGCGTTGTCGATCACCTCCTGCACGATGTGCAGCGGGTTGTCGGTGCGGGTGTACATGCCCGGGCGCTGCTTGACCGGCTCAAGCCCCTTGAGAACCCGTATCGACGCCTCAGCGTAGGTCGATGTCGCAGCGGACGCAGCCGCAGAGGGGTTTCGAGCTGGGGGACGGGTCGTCATGGCGGCGGATTGTAGGTAGCGACCCGTGGCCCATGGGGCGTCCAACCACCGCCATGGCCGACACCCGCGGCGGCTAAACTTGCGTGTTGGCAAGGAAACCGAATGAAACCGATTAAAGGCAGCATCGTCGCGCTGATCACGCCGATGCGCGAAGACGGCAGCGTTGATTACGACGCGCTGCGCGCCCTGATGGACTGGCACATCGCCGAAGGCACCGACTGCATCGGCGTGGTTGGAACCACTGGCGAATCGCCCACGGTGTCGGTCGAAGAACACTGCGAAATCATCCGGGTGGCCGTGGAGCACGCCCGAGGCCGCGTGCCGGTGATGGCCGGTACCGGCGGCAATTCCACGCGCGAAGCCATCGAGCTGTCGCTGCACGCGCGAAAGGTGGGCGCCGACTGCACGCTGTCGGTGGTGCCCTACTACAACAAGCCCTCGCAAGAAGGCATCTACCAGCACTTCAAGGCCATCGCCGAAGCGGTGGACATTCCCACGGTGCTCTACAACGTGCCTGGCCGTACCGTGGCAGACATGCTCCCCGAAACCACCTTGCGTGCGGCCCAGTTGCCCGGCGTGGTGGCGATCAAGGAAGCCAGCGGCAACATCGAGCGCGCAGCCTGGCTGATCAAGCACGCGCCAGCCGGTTTTTCAATCTACTCGGGCGATGACTCGACCGCCGTCACCCTGATGCTGCTTGGCGGTCATGGCAACGTGAGCGTCACGGCCAACGTGGCACCCAAGCTGATGCACGAGATGTGCGTGGCCGCCATGGCCGGCCAGGTGCACAGCGCGGTGGCCATCCACATGAAGTTGCTGGGCTTGCACAAGCAATTGTTTTGCGAACCCAGCCCGGCTCCGACCAAGTGGGCGCTGGCGCAGATGGGGCGTTGCAAGGACAGCTTGCGTTTGCCTCTCTTGCCATTGACCCCTGCGGGGCAAACCGCGGTTGCCGCAGCAATGCGTGAAGCCGGCCTGCTTTGAGCCTATGACCCGCGTGCAGCATCTGCTTGAGTTGCTCGTGGACTGAATTTTCGATATTGCGATCAACGGGCTGCGCGGCAATTCCCGGCCACACGCCCTCTGGAGATGAACAACGTGACAGACTCAAAACGAATTCGGCCCAGCCACATGACCACCAAGGCTCCACATCTTCAGAAGATCGCGGCATCGCTGCTGGCCATCGGCCTC
>CAMCNE010000159.1 GCA_945875935.1 Bordetella parapertussis | reverse complement strand
TTCGCGCTGTAGGCCATGATCCTCGTGTTGATGTGTCCATGTGCTTCCAGCGACTGGCGGATCGCGCCGATGCGCCCGTCCATCATGTCGCTGGGTGCCACGATGTCCACACCGGCGGCAGCCTGGGTCAATGCCTGTTGCCGAAGCACCTCGACGGTGGTGTCGTTGACGATGTAGCCGGTGGGATCGAGCAGCCCATCTTGGCCGTGGCTGGTGTAAGGGTCGAGCGCCACGTCGGTCATCACGCCCAGCTCAGGAAACTGGCGCTTGAGCTCACGCACGACCGTCGGCACCAGCCCTTTGTCGTTGAGGGCCTCTCGACCGTCCTCGGTCTTGAGCGACGCGTCGATCACCGGAAACAGCGCGAGCACCGGGATGCCCAGCGACACGCACTCTTCGGCCACCGGCAGCAAGCGGTCCAGCGTCATGCGGCTCACGCCCGGCATTGAAGCGACGGTCTGCGTCTGGCCGTGGCCTTCCATCACGAACACCGGAAGGATCAGGTCGCTCGGGTGCAGACGGTGCTCGCGCACCATGGCGCGGCTGAATTCATCCCGGCGCAGGCGGCGCGGGCGGCTGACTGGATAGGCGGGTGGTGTGTGCACGGCAGTAACGGTGGTGGGGTGTGAAAGCCCCTTGCGAGGCGACGAGGTGGCGCTCGCACGGGCAGCAAAACCGCGTCGCTACCGAGCGCCGAGGCATGATAGTCGGAAGATTTTTCGAACGACTCGCGCGCCCTCAGCGGGTTGACACGCTGTGGCGCAGGCGCTGGCGCCGCGATAATTTGCCCATGCTCTGGATCAAAGCCTTTCACATCGTCTTCGTGGCCAGCTGGTTCGCCGGCTTGTTCTATCTGCCGCGCATCTTCGTCAACCTGGCGATGGTTCCCGCTGACAGCCATGCCGAGCGCGAGCGGCTGCTGCTGATGGCGCGCAAGCTGTACCGCTTCACCAGCTTGCTGATGCTGCCCGCTTTGGGATTGGGGCTGTGGCTGTGGATCGCTTATTGGGGCACTTACGCGGGTGGCTGGATGCACGCCAAGTTGTTGCTGGTGCTGCTCGCCGTGGGCTATCACCACATGTGTCGTTCGCTGCTGCGCAAGTTCGAGCAGTTCAGCAATCAGCGCAGTCATCTTTGGTACCGCGTGTTCAACGAGGTGCCGGTGATCCTGATGATCGTCATCGTGGTGCTGGTGGTCGTCAAGCCCTTCTGAGCGAACAGTCGGGCGGCTCGATGGTTCGCCACAAAAGTTCGGCCATTCCCCTCGCATGGCTTTATGTCGGCCTGATCGCCTATGCCTCGCTGTATCCCTTCGAGGGCTGGCGCTGGCCGCCGCTGTCTGCGTTCGCGTTTTTGACGCTGCCTTGGCCGCGCTACTGGACGGCCTTTGACCTGCTGGCCAATCTGCTGGGCTATGTGCCGCTGGGCTTGCTGCTCTTTGCCGCGCAGATTCGGCTGGGTCGTTCGGCCTCGGGTGCTTTCGCCTTCGCGGTGCTGATGTCGGCGGGGCTTTCGTTCTCGCTGGAACTCACACAAAACGCGCTGCCTTCGCGCGTGGCATCGAATGTCGACATCGCCATCAACACGGCCGGCGCGCTCGTGGGCGCGGTGACGGGTTTGCTGCTGCATGCGACGGGGCTGCTCGAGCGATGGCACCGCTGGCGCGAGCGCTGGTTTGTCGATCGCAGCGCGGGCGGCGTGGCCTTGCTGCTGCTGTGGCCTGCCGGTCTGCTGTTTCCGACGCCGCTGCCGCTGGGCATGGGTCGGGTGCTGTCCCGCCTGCGCGAGACCATCGAGCAGATGTTGGCCGACACCCCCGCGGCCGACTGGGTGCTGGGCGCATTCGAGGGCCAGACGTTTTCGCAAGGATTGCCACCCGCAGGCGAGTTGCTGGTCGTGGCACTGGGTTTGCTGGCGCCGTGTCTGCTGGCGCTGTCGGTGTGTCAGCGCGGCTGGCGGCGTGGCGTGATGGTGCTGGTCATTGCCATGACCGGCATCGCCACGACGACCTTGTCCACGGCGCTCAATTTCAGCCCCCAGCATGCGATGGCGTGGCTCACGCCGACGGCTTCGGTGGGCTTGGCGCTGGGCGGATTGGCCGCGCTGCTGCTGGCTTGGCTGCCTCGTCGCGCAGCAGCCGCTTTGGGCCTGATGGCATTGACCGCGCTCGTCTCGCTGGTGGCGCAGACGCCGGCGGATGCCTACTTCGCCGAAAGCCTGCAGGCTTGGGAGCAGGGACGCTTCATTCGCTTCAATGGCGCGGCGCAGTGGGTCGGGTGGCTGTGGCCCTATGCGGCGATGGCCTATTTGCTCAGCCACGTGGCGGCCCGTGACGATCACAGGTGACTTCAGGGCATCGGGCGACCCGCCGATTTGGCGTCCCTAAAATGGAGCCATGACCTATTACTCCCGGCACATCTTCTTCTGCTTGAACCAGCGCGACAACGGCGCCGATGCCTGCAGCCTGCACAACGCCCAGGCGGGTTTCGAGCACTGCAAAAAGCGCATCAAGGATGAAGGCCTGTCGGGTGCGGGCATGGTGCGTGTCAACAAGGCGGGTTGTCTCGATCGTTGCGCGGGCGGCCCGGTGGCTGTGGTGTATCCCGAGGCGGTCTGGTACAGCTTCGTCGACGAGTCCGACATCGACGAGATCATCGAGTCGCACCTCAAGAACGGCCAGCCCGTGGAGCGCTTGATGCTGCCGGATTCGGTGGGGCGGTGAGCCACTGCCGCGGTCCTGCGGGCCTTCTCGAGTGCGTGGTGGATGGGCCCGCCGATGCGCCCAAGGGGCTTGCGGTGGTGTGCCATCCGCATCCGCTTTTCGGCGGCACCATGGACAACAAGGTGGTGCAGACCCTGTCGCGCGCTTTGGTTCAGCTGGGCTGGAAGACGGTGCGGTTCAATTTCCGCGGCATCGGTGCGTCTGAAGGCGCCTGGGACGACGGCGTCGGCGAGGTCGACGATGCGCTGGCGGTCATCGCTCACCACCGCGCGCCGTCTCAGGCGCTGCTGCTGGCGGGCTTCTCATTCGGCGCCTTCGTGGCCGCGCAGGCCGCCTCCCGGTTGCCCGATGCACAGCGTGCCGAGCGTCTGGTGCTGGTCGGCCCTTCCACTCAGAAACAGCTGGTGCCTGTCGTGCCGGCCAACACCGTGGTCATCCATGGTGAGGCTGACGATGTGGTCCCGCTGGCATCCACGCTCGACTGGGCCAGGCCTCAGTCATTGCCGGTGATCGTCTTCCCCGGTGTCGGCCATTTTTTCCATGGACAACTGCCTCTGCTCAAGCGGGTGGTCATGGAACAACTCAGCGTGGATTGCGTCTGATCATTTCTTGCTCGATCGCTGATGCGCCTTGGCACGCAGTGGCCCGACACTCCAATCCACCCCAAATCTTCTGCGGCTCATCGATGACCTTTTTGCAAGCTGTTGCTCGTCCCCTTCGCATCGTCTGTGGCTGGTTGCTTTCGCTGGCCATGCTGGGTGTGTGTGCTTCAACGGCGCACGCGCAAGCTCCGCAGCCGCCCGAGATTGCCGCGGGCAGCTACCTGCTGATCGATCTCACCAGCAACCAGGTGCTGGCCGAGCGCGGTGCCGACACGCCATTCGACCCCGCATCGCTGACCAAGCTGATGACGGCCTATGTGGTGTTCACCGCGCTGAACGAAAAGAAGCTCTCGCTCGAGCAACGTTTGCCGATCTCATCTCGCGCGTGGCAAGAGCGCAAGGGCGGGGGCTCGCTGATGTTCATCGA
>CAMCNE010000158.1 GCA_945875935.1 Bordetella parapertussis | reverse complement strand
ACTTCGTCGCCCATCAGCATGGTGAACACGCGGTCGGCTTCGATGGCGTCGTCGATCTGCACGCGCAGCAAGCGGCGCACGGTCGGGTCCATGGTGGTTTCCCACAGCTGGCTGGGGTTCATTTCGCCCAGCCCCTTGTAGCGCTGGCGGGCCACGGCACCCTCGGCTTGCTGGATCAGCCAGGCCATGGCCTGACGGAAGTCGCCCACGGTGGACTGTTTCTGACGCTCGCCTTCGCCGCGCTTGACCACCGCCTCGGCACTGACCAGGCCCTTGAAGGTGCGACCTGCGGTGCTGAGTGCTTCGTAATCGGCACCGTGCACGAAGTCGGCGGTGATCACGCTGCTCTTGACGTTGCCGTGGTGCATGCGGCTGATGCGCAAGATGTGCTTGTCGAGTCGGGCATCGAATTCGGCCGCGACCTCGGCGTCGTGCAGCGCGGCCTTGAGTTCGGTGGCCGATTGCTCAGCGGCTTCCAGCGTGTCCAGGTTCAGCGGCAGGCCGTTGGCCATGGCGCGCAGGGCGTCGATGTCCATCCAGGCGCTCAGACGATCGACCACGTTGTTGGCCAGCACGTATTGCCGCGCCAGCGCCTCTAGGGTTTCGCCTTCGAGCACGGGCGCGCCTTCGGTGCCGGTTTCAAGCTTTGCGTCCTTGAGCGCCACGCGCAGCAGGTAGCCATCGAGCTCGTGCCCGTCTTTCAGGTACTGCTCTTCCTTGCCGAACTTGACCTTGTAGAGCGGCGGCTGCGCGATGTAGATGTGGCCGCGCTCGACCAGCTCGGGCATCTGCCGGAACAAGAACGTGAGCAGCAGCGTGCGGATGTGCGCGCCGTCCACGTCGGCGTCGGTCATGATGATGATGCGGTGGTAGCGCAGCTTGTCTGGGTTGAAGTCATCGCCCCCCATGCCCTTGCCGATGCCCGTGCCCAAGGCGGTGATCAGCGTGAGGATTTCGTTGCTGGTCAACAGCTTTTCGTAGCGGGCTTTCTCGACGTTCAGGATCTTGCCGCGCAAGGGCAGGATCGCCTGGAACTTGCGGTCGCGGCCTTGCTTGGCCGAGCCGCCGGCGGAGTCGCCCTCGACGATGTAGATCTCGCACAGGGCGGGGTCTTTTTCCTGGCAGTCGGCGAGCTTGCCGGGCAGGCCCATGCCGTCGAGCACGCCTTTGCGGCGCGTCATCTCGCGCGCCTTGCGGGCGGCCTCGCGGGCACGGGCGGCATCGACGATCTTGCCGACGATGATCTTGGCGTCGGCCGGGTTCTCGAGCAGATAGTCGGTCAGAGCGCGGCTCACCACGTCTTCGACCGGGCCTCGCACTTCGCTGGACACCAGCTTGTCCTTGGTCTGGCTGCTGAACTTGGGCTCGGGCACCTTGACCGACAGCACGCAGCACAGGCCTTCGCGCATGTCGTCACCGGTCACCTCGACCTTGGCTTTCTTGGCCACTTCGCTGTCATCGATGTACTTGTTGATCACCCGCGTCATGGCCGCACGCAGGCCGGTCAGGTGGGTGCCGCCGTCACGCTGGGGGATGTTGTTGGTGAAGCACAGCACGTTCTCGCTGTAGCCGTCGTTCCATTGCATGGCCACATCGGTGGTGATGGTGGTGCCCTGGTCGCTGACCTTTTCACCGGTGGCGCCGAAGATGGTCGGGTGCAACACCTTCTTGCCGGTGTTGATGAACTGCACGAAGCCCTTGACGCCGCCGGCGTAGGCAAAGGTATCTACCTTGTTGTTGCGCTCGTCGACCAGGCGGATCTTCACGCCGTTGTTCAAAAAGCTCAGCTCGCGCAGCTTCTTGGCGATGATGTCGTAGTGGAAATCGATGTTCGAGAAGATTTCCAGATCGGGCAGAAAGTGCACCTCGGTGCCGCGCTTTTCAGTGTCGCCGGTGATGCGCATCGGCGAGATCTCGAAGCCGTCGCGCACCTCGACCAAACGGTCTTGCGGAATGCCCTGCTTGAACTCCATGAAGTGCGTCTTGCCGTCGCGGCGCACCGTCAGGCGCAGCCACTTGCTCAGGCCGTTGACGCAGCTCACGCCCACACCATGCAGGCCGCCTGAGACCTTGTAGCTGTTCTGGTTGAACTTGCCACCGGCGTGCAGCTCGGTCAGCGCGATCTCGGCCGCACTGCGCTTGGGCTCGTGCTTGTCGTCCATCTTGACGCCAGTCGGAATGCCGCGGCCGTTGTCGGTGACGGAAATCGAGTTGTCGGAGTGGATCGTGACCACGATGTCGTCGCAGTGCCCGGCCAGCGACTCGTCAATCGAGTTGTCGACCACCTCGAACACCAGGTGATGCAAGCCGGTGCCATCGGACGTGTCGCCGATGTACATGCCGGGGCGCTTGCGCACAGCTTCCAGACCCTCAAGGATCTGGATGCTGCCTTCGCCGTAAGCCGCGCTTTGGGCAGCGTCGTCTGCAGCCTTGGCTGTTTTCTTGTCGGCTTCGTCAGACGGGTTCATTGCTTCGGTCATCTAGATTCGTACTCTCGGTTCGACCGGTGGCCAAGCAGCGCGGTCTTTCAACAAAAATCTTGCGGATTGAATGCCCCGGCTCAAATCCGCATGGGCATCACAACGTACTTGAAGCCGGGCTGTTCGGGCACGGTGATCAGAACGCTCGAGTTGGTGTCTTGCAGCTCGAGCTTGATCATCTCGGCGCTGATGTTCGACAGCGCGTCCATCAGGTAGGTCACGTTGAACCCGATGTCGATGCTGTCGCCGGCGTAGTCGATCTCGAGCTCTTCCTTGGCTTCTTCCTGCTCGGCATTGCTCGAGGCAATGCGCAGGCTGCCCGGTTCGATGTTCACGCGCACACCCTTGAACTTCTCGCTGGTCAAAATGGCCGCGCGCTGCAGACTGGACAGCAAAGGTGCACGACCCAGCACCACGCTGTTCTTGTGGTTCTTGGGGATCACGCGGTTGTAGTCGGGGAACTTGCCTTCGACCAGCTTGGTCACGAACTCCATGCCGCTGAAGCTGAACCTGGCCTGATTGCTGGCAAAGCGCATTTCGATGGTGTTGTCGTCGTTGCCCTTGTCGTCCTTCAGCAAACGCTGCAACTCAAGCACCGTCTTGCGCGGCAGGATCACCTCCTGCTTGGGGATGTCGGTCTCAAGCGTGGCCTGCGCCAGTGCCAGACGGTGACCGTCGGTGGCCACCAGCGTCAGGTTCTTGCCTTCGGCCACAAACAAGATGCCATTGAGGTAGTAGCGAATGTCGTGCACCGCCATCGCGAAGTGCACCTGGTTGATCAGGCTCTTGAGCGTGCTTTGGGGCACGGTGAAAGCGGGACCGAAGTCGGCTGCTTCTTGCACCAGCGGAAAGTCATCGCTGGGCAACGTTTGCAAGGTGAAACGGCTCTTGCCGCCTTGCAGCGTGAGCTTGCTCTGGTTGGCACTGAGTGTGACCACCTGGTCTGACGGCAACGATCGCAGGATGTCGATCAACTTGCGAGCACCCACAGTGGTGGCGAAGTTGGTGGCATCGCCGTCAAAGCTGGCGTGCGTTCGCACCTGGATTTCCAGGTCAGACGTCGTGAACTCGATGTCCTGCCCGGTCTTGCGCAACAGAACGTTGGCCAGCACCGGAAGCGTGTGGCGCCGTTCGACCACTCCGGACACCGACTGCAGTGCGCTCAGAAGTTTTTCTTGCGCCGTCTTCAAGACAATCATTTGAACCTCTCAGATTAGCCGTAGTAATAGGGTCTGTCGTGATCTGTGCAGAAGCCTGTTTTCTGCTTTTGAATCAATGACTTGAGCTCTTGC
>CAMCNE010000157.1 GCA_945875935.1 Bordetella parapertussis | reverse complement strand
CAAAACGTCGGCACCGTCGATCGCGTCATTCGCATTGCATTGGGCCTGGGCCTGATCGCTGCCACCGTTCTGGGCTACATCGGGCCCTGGGGCTGGATTGGCGTGGTGCCGCTGGCCACGGGCGTGTTTCGCTTTTGCCCGGCCTACCTGCCGTTTGGCCTGAGCAGTTGCGGCATGAAGCGCCCAGCCGGTAAACCGTAAGCCTTGGGCCTTCGACACACGAACCCGGTGTCCTTAATGCGCGGTTAAGGTCGCTCGACCATCCTCGCTTCTCATGGGCTGGCGGTATTCGCCGGGCCCGCTGACATGAGGAGTGTTCATGGTTCCAGTGGTCATGTACTCGCGCGACATCTCGCCGCCTGGCGGCTTTGAGGTCCACACGCCCGCGCCACCCCGGCTGTGCATCCATCCGCCCGGCGATGCACGCCGGCGCGAGGTAGAGGCCTTCATCCGACGCGTCTACGCCGAGCGCTATGGCGCCGACGTGTCGGGCTTTGCACCCATGCTGGTCAGTCTGCAAGACGACGACGACGGCATCGTGGCCGCCGCCGGCTACCGCAGCGCCGCGCAAGACCGGCTGTTCCTTGAGGGCTACTTCGATCAACCGATCGAGTCCCTGCTCAAGCCCCACACCGAGCAGCCGCTGTCACGCACCGACATCGTCGAAATCGGGCATCTCGCGTCGGCGCGGGCCGGCGAGGGGCGGCGTCTGGTGCAGCTGATCTCCGCGCACCTGGCCGAGCAGGGCTTCGACTGGGTGGTGTGCACACTGACCGCCGAGTTGCGGCATCTGTTCTTGCGCATCGGCATCACGCCGCTGGCGCTGGGTGCGGCCGACCCCGATGCACTGGGCCAGGATGTGGGGCGCTGGGGAAGCTATTACGAGCACCATCCCGTCGTGCTGGCGAGCCCGTTGCAGCATGTGCTGCACCAGATGGGCCGTCGCCGAAGCTCTGCCAGGTTGATGTGATGAGCCACCCAGGCCAAGAAATGCGGCACAACCCGTGCTCGTCTGCCGTGGCGCTCGATGACGGCCGGCTGACTTGGACGCACAGCGAACTGCGCGCGCAGGTGAGCGCTTTTGCCGACCGTCTGCGCGCTCAGGGCTCGCGGGTCATGGCCACGCTGATGGACAACTCGGCGGCATGGGTGGTGGCCGACATGGCCGCGGCCCAGGCCGGCGTGGTTCACGTGCCGCTGCCGCTCTTCTTCACGCCGCTGCAGATCGAGCATGCACTGGCTTCGGCCGGCGTCGATGCGCTGCTGACGCTGCCCACGGTGGCCGCACGCTGGCCCGGGCTGCCGCAGCAGGCGATCGAAATGGCCGCAAGCGATCTGCGGCTGATCAGCCTGCCGGCCAGGCCCGTGGCGATGCCGCCGCACACCGCCAAGATCACCTACACCTCGGGCACCACCGGCACGCCCAAGGGCGTGTGCCTGAGCGACGCCGCCATGAGCCGCGTGGTCGACAGCCTGGCGCGCACGACGCAGCCGCTGGGCATCCGTCGCCACCTGTGCGCCCTGCCCCTGGCCGTGCTGCTGGAAAACATCGCCGGTCTGCTGGCCCCACTGGCAGGCGGCGCCACCTGCATCGTGCTGCCGCTGGAGCAAATCGGCCTGAGCGGCTCGTCGCGCTTCGATGCGGCGCGGTTTCAAGCGGCGGTGGCGCTGCATCAGCCGCACAGCGTGATCGTGCTGCCGCAGATGTTGCGCAGCTGGGTCGAGCATCTGACGCAAACCGGCCAGCGCGCGCCAGCATCGCTGAAGCTCGTGGCCGTGGGCGGCGCGGCGGTCGGGCCGCGCGTGCTGCTGGCCGCACGCGAGCTCGGCATCCCGGCCTATGAGGGCTACGGCCTGTCCGAAGGCTCTTCGGTGCAAACGCTGAACCTGCCCAGCGCCGATCGCATCGGCTCGGCCGGCCGTGCGCTCGGCCACAGCCGCGTGCGCGTGGCGGCCGACGGAGAGATCGAGGTCGCGGGCAGCTTGTTCAGCGGCTATCTGGGCGATGCCACACCGGTGCCCGAATGGTGGCCGAGCGGCGATCTGGGACACATCGATGCCGACGGCTTCGTGCACATCCGCGGTCGCAAGAAGCACGTGCTGATCACCGCCTTTGGGCGCAATGTGTCGGCCGAATGGGTCGAGCTGGCGGTGCGCGACCAGGGGCTGATCGCGCAGGCGGTGGTCTTCGGTGAGGCACAGCCCGCGCTCAGCGCAGTGATCTGGCCGATGCGTGCCGACGAGACCGATGCCGCGCTGCAGGCTGACATCGATGCGGCCAACGCCACGCTGCCCGACTACGCACGCGTGATGCGCTGGACGCGCGGTCGAGCCGATTTCAACGCCGGCACGGGCATGGCCACTGCCAACGGACGAGCGCGGCGCGAGGCGATCTGGGAGCGGCATGCCGATGCCTTGCTTTGCGCCGAAGCCGTGATCGCTGATTGAGCCCCCAACGCAACCCCACCCCATCACCACCCCAGGAGACGCCATGAGTTTTCATGCACGACTGCTTCAACAAACCGCCGATGCCCGCGCCGCCATGCTCACCGCGCCCATCATCCACAGCGCGCTGCATGGCGACCTCACGCTGCCGAGCTATCTGGCCTTTCTGGGCGAGGCCTACCACCACGTGAAGCACACGGTGCCGCTGCTGGCCGCGTGCCGCGACGCGCTGCCCGAGCGCAACCACTGGATGAGCGTGGCGCTGGCCGAGTACATCGTCGAAGAGCAAGGCCATGACGAGTGGATCCTTGACGACATCCGCGCCTGCGGGGCCGATGCCGACGCGGTGCGCCGCGGCACGCCAGCACACGCCACCGAAGTGATGGTGGCTTATGCCTACGACACCATCGCGCGGCGCAACCCGCTGGGCTTTTTCGGCATGGTGCATGTGCTCGAGGGCACCAGCGTGGCGCTCGCGCTGAAGGCCGCGGATCAGATACAGAAGTCGCTCGGCTTGCCCGACAGCGCGTTCAGCTACCTGCGCTCGCACGGCACGCTCGATCAGCACCACACCGCCGAATTCGAACTGCTGATGGACAACATCGAAGATTTGGGAGACCAGGCCGACATCACGCATGCCGCGCGCACCTTCTTCAGGCTGTACGGCGACGTCTTTCGCGGCATACCGATGCCAGCGATGCCGCCACCGGCGGGCACCGCCAAAGCACGGTCTGCCGCCCTGGCGGAGGCACAAGCATGAAGGCGCCACTTTCTCGCGTGGTGCTCACCGGAGCCACCGGTGGCATCGGACAGGCCATGGCCGCAGCGCTGCTGAGCGCTGGCGCGTCGGTGATGATGGTCGGTCGATCGGCGGCCAGCCTGTCGGCCCAGGCCGACCGCTTGCTGCGCGACATCCCGGCCGCCAAGGGCCATGTCGCATGGCATGACGCGGACATCACCGCGCCGGACGGCCTGGCGGGTCTGCGCGACGCCGCGTCGGCCTGGGGCGTCAACGTGCTGATCCACAACGCGGGCGTGTCGAGCTTCGGCCGGCTCGAGTCGGTGGAACCCCACGACATGACGCAGGTGCTGCACACCAATCTGCTGGCACCCATGCTGCTGACGCAGGCCTTGCTGCCGCACCTGCTGCGGCAAGCCAGGTCGCAGGTGATCTGCGTGGGCTCGACGCTGGGCAGCATCGGCCTGCCCGGCTTCAGCGTGTATTGCGCCAGCAAGTTCGGCCTGCGCGGGTTTGCCGAATCGCTGCGCCGCGAGCTCACCGACACCCCGGTGCGGGTGCAGTACCTGGGCCCGCGCACCACGCGCACCAAGTTCAACTCGCAAGCCGTCAACGACTACAACCGCGCCACCGGCAC
>CAMCNE010000156.1 GCA_945875935.1 Bordetella parapertussis | reverse complement strand
ACTGGTCCAGCGGGTTGTCGCCGTCGCGCACGCGCAGAAAGCCCGCACTTTGCTCGAAGGTCTTGGCGCCCAGACCGGCCACATCAAGCAGCTGCTTGCGGTTGCGAAAAGCACCGTGCGCATCGCGCCAGCGCACGATGCTGGTGGCCACCGCCGCGCTCAGTCCCGACACGCGCGACAGCAGCGGCGCCGAGGCGGTGTTCACGTCAACGCCCACCGAGTTCACGCAGTCTTCGATCACGGCGTTGAGGCTCTTGGCCAGATCGCTTTGGTTGACGTCGTGCTGGTACTGGCCCACGCCGATGCTCTTGGGCTCGATCTTCACCAGCTCGGCCAGCGGGTCCTGCAGCCGCCGCGCGATGCTCACCGCGCCGCGCAGGCTCACGTCCAGATCGGGCAGTTCCTTGCTGGCGTATTCGCTGGCGCTGTAGACCGAAGCACCGGCTTCGCTGACCACCACCTTCTGGATGGCTCGGGGCGCCTCGGTGCCCGAGAGCTTTTGCAGCCGCTGAATCAGCTCTGAGGCCAGCTTGTCGGTCTCGCGGCTGCCGGTGCCGTTGCCGATGGCCACCAGATCCACGCCGTGCGTCGCGCACAAGCGACCCAGCGCGTGCAGCGAGCCTTCCCAGTCGCGGCGCGGCTCGAGCGGGTAGATGGTTTCGGTGGCCAGCACGCGGCCGGTGGCGTCGACCACCGCCACCTTGCAGCCGGTGCGAATGCCCGGATCCAGCCCCATCACCACGCGCGGGCCGGCCGGCGCGGCCAGCAGCAAATCGCGCAGGTTCTCGGCAAACACCTTGATCGCCACACGTTCGGCTTCTTCGCGCAGGCGGGCAAACAAATCGCGCTCAAGGCTCAGGCTCAGCTTGACCTTCCAGCACCAGGCGATGCACTTGCGAATCAGATCGTCGCCCGGACGCTTGGCGTGACTCCAGCCCAGATGCACCGCGATGCGGCCCTCGGCCATCGACACCGCAGGCGCCGGCTTGCCCGAGGCCATGGTGGCTGCTGGCGGGGCTTCATCGCCGTGCACCAGCTTCGCGTCGAGCAACTCGAGCGCACGGCCGCGAAACACCGCCAGCGCGCGGTGCGAGGGCACCTTGTGGATCGGCTCGGCATAGTCGAAGTAATCGCGAAACTTGGCCACGTCGGGGTGGTTGGCGTCTTTGCCCTCGAGCAAGCGGCTTTGCAGCCGGCCGTCTTCCCACAACCATTCACGCAACCGGCCCACCAGCACCGCGTCTTCGGCCCAGCGCTCGGCCAGGATGTCGCGCACGCCGTCGAGCACGGCCAGCGCATCGGCAAAACCGGCCTCAGCGAGCGCGGCAGCACCACCTTCAAAGCCGGCGACAAAGGCCGTGGCCTCGGCCAGCGGATCAAGCGTCGGGTCGGCGAACAGCCGCTCGGCCAGAGGCTCGATGCCGGCTTCGCGGGCGATCATGGCCTTGGTGCGGCGCTTTTGCTTGAACGGCAGGTAGAGGTCTTCGAGCTCTTGCTTGGTGGGCGCGGCCTCGATCGCAGCGCGCAGCTCGGGCGTGAGCTTGCCTTGCTCTTCGATGGTCTTGAGCACGGCGGTGCGGCGCTCGGCCAGCTCGCGCAGGTAAGACAAACGCGACTCCAGCTCGCGCAGCTGGATGTCGTCGAGGTTGTCGGTGACTTCCTTGCGGTAGCGCGCGATGAAGGGCACGGTGGCGCCGCCGTCCAGCAGTTCGACGGCGGCATGGATCTGGGCCGGCCGAACCTTCAGCTCGGCGGCAATTTGAAGCAGGATGGGATTCAAGGCAGGCGGCCCCGGATGGGGCGAAAAGACACAGCAGCAAGTGGGGCGCAGGTCGTCGAAGACGAACCTGCCGAGGGGAAAAATCAGTGTGCCACAGGGGTCTGGGCGATCCGGCCCAGCACACCCCGTGCGGCGCGCACGCCACTGGCAAAGCACGCGGTGAGCAGGTAGCCGCCGGTGGGCGCTTCCCAGTCGAGCATTTCGCCGGCGCAAAAAACACCCGGCAGCGCCTTGACCATCAGGCCGTCGTCGAGTGCTTCAAAGCGCACGCCGCCCGCCGTGCTGATGGCCTCGTCGATCGGCCTGGGCGCGCTCACATGCAGCGGCAGCGACTTGATGACGGCGGCCAATTGCTGCGCATCGGCCATCAGCTCACGCGGCGTCAGCTCGTGCAGCAGCGCAGCCTTCACGCCGTCGATGCCCAAACGCGACTTCAAGTGCGTGGCCAGCGAGCGCGAACCGCGCGGGTGTGTCAACTCGCGCAGCACCCATTCGGCACTGCGAGTCGGCAGCAAATCGATGAAGGCCTGCGCGTGGCCGCACTGCGCCAACGCGTCGCGCAACGTGGCTGAGGCGGCATAGATCAGACTGCCTTCGACACCGCCTTCGGTGATGACGAACTCGCCGGCCTGCTCGAACTCGCGGCCACCCGGCCCCGCGCAGCGCAGCGCCACGTTCTTCACCGGCGCGCCGGCGTGACGACTGCGCAAGTGCTCGCTCCAGCCGGCTTGCATCTGGCCCGATGCATCGGCATGCGTCACATCGAAGCCGCAGTTGGACGGGCGCAGCGGTGCGACGTCAGCGCCGCGCGCGCGAAGCCAGGGTACCCAAGCGCCGTCGGACCCCAGGCGCGACCAGCTCGCACCCCCCAGCGCCAGCAACACCACATCAGCGTGCAACGTGATGGCGCCACGGGGGCTGTCAAAGGCCAGCGCGTGGCGGCCGCTGCTCGTGTCATCGGTGGCCCAGCCGACGCAGCGGTGGCGCTGATGGAAGCGCACCCCCAGCCCACGCAGCCGGTGCAGCCAGGCGCGCAGCAGCGGCGCGGCCTTCAGGTCGAGCGGGAAGACTCGGGCCGAGCTGCCCACGAAGGTGTCGACGCCCAAACCGTGGGCCCAGGCGCGCACTTCAGTCGCGCCGAAGTCGCTCAGCATCGAAGCGATGGCCTCGCGGCGAGCGCCGTAGCGGCCGGCAAAGGCGTCGGGCGCTTCCGAGTGCGTGAGGTTCAAGCCGCCCTTGCCTGCCAGCAGGAACTTGCGCCCCACGGAGGGCATGGCGTCGTAGACATCGACCTGCACGCCGGCGCTGGCCAGCACTTCGGCGGCCATAAGGCCTGCGGGTCCCCCTCCCACAACGGCAACTGCCGGGGCGCTGGTGTGGGCTGGCATCGAATCTGACGGTGGTGGGTTCGGGAACGGCACGGCAAAGGCAACGCTCGAAGCGGCTGGCCAGCATAGGGCAAGGGCGCGGGCCGCCAGCCCGGCGCGCCCCCGCGTTCACATTTCAGCGTCACGGTGCCAGAATCCGGTGAACGCCAGCGCGGCTCTCGGATGCACGGGTTCGGCGTACTCAGGTACAAATCGCATCAATCCAAGTGCCCGGCCATAGGAATCCCATGAGTGCCATCCTGAAAAACATCTTCGGCGAGTCGGGGCGGGCCCGCGAAATGCAACTGCAAATCGATGAGCTGAGCGCCGAGCTGGAGTCCATGAAGACGCGGTTCGAGCTCATCCGCATGGCCACATCCGATGGCACCTGGGACATGGTGGTCAACCACGCAGACCCGGCCAACCCTCGCAACCCGTTCTGGTGGTCAGACCAGTTTCGCCACCTGCTTGGCTTTCAAACCGAAAAAGAATTTCCAAACGTGCTGTCGAGCTGGGCCAGCCGGCTGCACCCCGAAGACCGCGAGCCCACCCTGGCCGCCTTTGGCCGTCACCTGGCCGACCGCAGCGGCCGCACGCCCTACGACGTGGTCTATCGGCTGGCCACCAAGAGCCGCGAGTACCGCTGGTTTCGCGCACGCGGCCAGACCGTGCGTTCGGCCAACGGCACGGCGCTGCGGGTG
>CAMCNE010000155.1 GCA_945875935.1 Bordetella parapertussis | reverse complement strand
CAAGACCTTCGGATTTGCCGGTGGTCGAGCCGACATCTGGGAGCCTGAGGACGACATCAACTGGGGCATGGAAAAGACCTGGCTGGGTGACGAGCGCTACAGCGGTGATCGCGAGCTGGCCAACCCGCTGGGCGCGGTGCAGATGGGCCTGATCTACGTGAACCCCGAAGGCCCCAACGGCAACCCCGACCCGGTGGCCTCAGGCCGCGATGTGCGCGAGACCTTCGCCCGCATGGCCATGGACGACGAGGAAACCGTGGCGCTGGTCGCCGGTGGCCACACTTTCGGCAAGGCGCATGGCGCCGGCGATCCGTCGCTGGTCGGCCGCGAGCCCGAAGGCGCAGCCATCGAAGAGCAGGGCCTGGGCTGGAAGAACGCCTTCGGCAGCGGCAAGGGCGTGCACACCACCACCAGCGGCATCGAAGGCGCTTGGAAGCCGAACCCGACCACCTGGGACATGGGCTACTTCGACATGCTGTTTTGCTACGACTGGGAGCTGACCAAGAGCCCGGCTGGCGCCCACCAGTGGACGCCGAAAAACTGCAAGCCCGAGCATCTGATCCCCGACGCGCACGACGCGTCGAAGAAGCACCCGCCGATGATGACCACGGCCGACCTGTCACTGCGCTTCGATCCCGCCTACGAAAAGATCTCGCGGCGCTATCACGCCAACCCGCAGGCGTTCGCCGACGCCTTTGCGCGGGCCTGGTTCAAGCTGACCCACCGCGACATGGGCCCGCGTGCGCGCTACCTCGGCCGCATGGTGCCCAAGGAGGTGCTGATCTGGCAGGACCCGGTGCCGGCGGTCGACCACGAACTGGTCAACGAACACGACATCGTGGCCCTGAAGGCCAGGCTGCTCGAATGCGGCCAGTCGATCTCGCAACTGGTCACCACCGCCTGGGCTTCGGCAGCGACATTTCGCGGCAGCGACAAGCGCGGCGGCGCCAACGGTGCGCGCATCCGACTCGCGCCGCAAAAGGACTGGGCGGTCAACCAGCCGGCCGATCTGGCCAAAGTCCTGCACGCGCTGGAAGCCGTGCAGCATGAATTCAACGCGGCGCAGTCTGATGGCAAGAAGATCTCGCTGGCCGACCTGATCGTGCTGGGCGGCTGCGCGGGCGTCGAGGCAGCCGCCAAAAAGGGCGGGCACATCGTCAGGGTGCCGTTCTCGCCGGGCCGCACCGACGCGTCGCAGCAAGACACCGACGTCGACTCGTTCGCCGTGCTCGAGCCACAGGCCGACGGCTGGCGCAATCACGTGCGCCAGGGGCTCGAAGCTTCAGCCGCCGAGCTGCTGGTGGACAAGGCGCAACTGCTGACCCTCACGGCGGCCGAGATGACGGTGCTGGTCGGCGGCATGCGCGCACTCAACGCCAATGTCGCAGGCGCGGCCCACGGCGTGTTCACCCAACGGCCCGAAACGCTGAGCAACGATTTCTTCGTCAACCTGCTCGACATGAGCACGGCGTGGCAGCCGTGCGCCAACGCGCCCGGCGTGCTGGAAGGGCGCGACCGGGCCACCGGCCAACTCAAGTGGACGGCCACCACCGTGGATCTGGTCCTCGGCTCGAACTCGCAACTGCGCGCACTGGCCGAGGTGTATGCGTGCAACGACTCGCAGGCGTCTTTCGTGCATGACTTCGTGGCCGCCTGGAACAAGGTGATGAACCTCGACCGCTACGACCTGGTCTGAGTGCAGCGCCAGCCAAAATCAACCGCCCACCTCCCCTTCCCGAATCACTTGAGACCCTGATCCCATGAAACAGTACCAATGCCTGGTGTGCGGCTTCATCTATGACGAGGCCCTCGGCCTGCCTGAGCACGGCCTTGCCGCCGGCACCCTGTGGGCCGATGTGCCCGCCAACTGGGAATGCCCGGACTGCGGCGTGCCGAAATCCGACTTCGAGATGGTGGCGATCTGATGAATGACGCGCCCGTGGTGGTGGTCGGCAGCGGGCTGGCCGGCTACGCGCTGGCGCGTGAATTCCGCAAGCTCGACAAGCTGACCCCGCTGGTCGTGATCACTCGCGACCACGGCGGCTTTTATTCCAAGCCCATGCTGTCGAACGCGCTGGCCACACAGAAGACGGCCGCCAGCTTGTTGATGAAGGCGGCCGACAAGATGGCCGTCGAGCTCAACGCCACCGTGCGCGCCTACGTGTCGGTGGAACACATCGACACCGCGGGGCAACAGATCACGCTGGTGGGCGGCGAGGTGCTGGCCTATCGCGATGTGGTGCTGGCGCTGGGCGCCGACCCGATACGCCTGCCGCTGGCGGGCGATGGCGCCGATGCGGTGATGTCGGTCAACGATCTGGACGACTACGCGCGCTTCGCGCAAGCGCTGGACGGCGCACGCAGCGTGGCCATCCTGGGCGGCGGGCTGATCGGCTGCGAGTTCGCCAACGACTTGCTGCACCGCGGCATTCAGCCGTCGGTGATCGACATGGCCGAGTGGCCGCTTTCCAGACTGCTGCCGCGCGAGGCCGGCGAGTGGCTGCGATCGCGCCTGGAAGCCGCTGGCGTGGTGTTTCGGTTGGGCTGCTCGGCGCGCAGCATCGAGCGCTGCGGTGACGGCAAGACGATCGCGCTGTCCGATGGCTCGGCGCTGCAGGCCGATCAGGTGCTGTCGGCCGTGGGCTTGCAGCCACGCCTGAATCTGGCCAAAGCCGCCGGGCTGGCAACGGGTCGCGGCATCACGACCGACCGGCTGCTGGCCACCTCGGCGGCCCACGTTCATGCCATGGGCGACTGTGCCGAGGTGCTGGGGCTGAACCTGCCTTATGTGCTGCCGCTGATGCAGCAGTCGCGTGCGCTGGCTGCCACCTTGTGCGATCAGCCCACCCGTCTTGTCTATGCGGCCATGCCCGTGATGGTGAAGACGCCTGCGTGCCCGACGGTGGTGTGTCCACCGCAACCCGGGGCGGCGGGCCGGTGGGTGGTCGAAGCCGGCGACGACGCTTGCGAAGCGCGCTACGTCAATGCCGACGACCAGCTGCTGGGTTTTGCGCTGCTGGGTGCGGCCACCGCCAAGAAGCAAGCCATGGCTGCGCTGGTGCCCGGCTGCTGGGCCGATTGAGGCCCACGCCAGCCAGCACGCTCAAATCGCCAGCGGGTCGACATCGACCGCCCAGCGCAGGATGCGAGCCTCGCCGCTGAGGGTCTGCCGCGTGCCATGCAGCCGGGGCAGCCACTGCGCCAGAAAGTGCTGCATCGCCTGCCTCGATGAGGACTCGACCAGCAACTGCATGCGCTCCACATCGGCCACCCGGGCGATCGGGGTGGGCACCGGGTGGTACAGCGTGATGCCGGCGGCCGCGGCCTCGGGCTGCGCGCTGTCCACCGCCAATTGCAAGAAGCCGCGCGCGGCCTCGGCGGTGCGCGCTTCGGCGCGCAGCAGCGCGAGATGCGAAAACGGCGGCAACGACGCCATGCGCCGCTCATCGAGTTGCGCGGTGGCAAAAGCCTCGAAGTCATGCCGACGCAGCGCGGCGTACAGCGGGTGCTGCGGGTGCCAGGTCTGCACCCACATCTCGCTGCGTGCGGCCTGCGCCGCATCGCGACCGGCGCGCCCGCCCGCTTGCATCAGCAGCGCGAACAATCGCTCGGGGGCGCGAAAGTCGCTGCTGAACAGCGACGTGTCGGGGTTGACCGCAGCCACCAGCGTGATGCGACGAAAGTCATGGCCTTTGGTGATCATCTGCGTGCCGACCAGCACATCGACGTCGCCGGCATGCACCGCGCCCAGCTGGGCTTCGAGCGAGCCCTTGGCACGGGTGCTGTCGGCGTCGATGCGCGCGATGCGCGCCGGCGTGCCGTCTGCTCGCTTGAGCAGGTCGGCAAGCTGCTCTTCGAGCCGTTCTGTGCCACGCCCCATTGGCGCGATGTCGAGGTTGCCGCAGTCGGGGCAGGCGCGCGGCACGCGCTCGGTGAAGCC
>CAMCNE010000154.1 GCA_945875935.1 Bordetella parapertussis | reverse complement strand
CGACGGGCAGACCATCGTGAGCAGCGCCAAGACCGCCACGAAATCGCTGCGGGTCATCGCGCAGACGGTGGCCGATCACTTGGGCGGCGGCGGTGATGTGCAAGGCCTGAACGCACGTTGCGCGGCACTGGTCTTGCGCCCCGACGAGCGTGAGGCTTTGGATGAGGTGATCGCCTGCGGTATCGATCAGGCTCAGGCCTGGGTGCTGCTGGCCCACTGGGTCAACGCCCACACCGGCACCGACGATCCAGTCGCCATCAACTCGGCGCTTCAAGCCGCACTGGCCGCGATTGATCCCCAGGTGATCAGCGCTGCCGATGCGATCTTTGACGACAGGCTCGGCAGTCCCGGCCATTCAGGGCAGAGGTCTTCGAGGTTTCGCCGGTTGCTGGATGCGATGGCTGGCATTTGAGCGGAGCGCCGGCCACCGTCTTTTGTAGTCCATTGAACTACAATTGATCTCATGGAGTTCGAGTGGGACGAAGCCAAAAGCAGCCAGTGCTTTGAGCACCGGGGCTTTGATTTCGCGAGGTGAATGACTATGAAAACGGTGCGTTTCAAGCTTGATTCGGCCGTCCAGCCGTTGCCGGCAGGGCGGGTGAACCTGCGCAAACTCGAGGGCACCTCAGAGGCCGACCTCGAAGCGCAACAACGGCTCGACGATGCAGCCTCAGCCCATGACGCGGCTGCGTTTGCGCAACGTGTCCGAAAGCGTCTGGGGCTGACTCAGTTGGAGTTTTCGCGTCGCATCGACGTGTCGCTCGACACCATACGGAACTGGGAGCAGGGCAAGCGCAGCCCAACCGGTGCGGCCAGGGCGTTGCTGAGGGTGCTGGACAAGGCGCCAGAGGCTTGTCTGGAGGCGTTGCGCTGAGCCGCGCGGGGGCAGTTCGGCCAGCCTATGACGGCAGATGCTTTAAGTAGGACCGGGTGCTATGCTTTGTCATGCCAAGAAAGCCTTCCACGAGAGCATTCAAGACCGCTTGGTCCGGTAAAGCTGCCAAGAAGGCGCGCATTGGTGATCCGGCGTTGGTGGCTGCGATTCTTGAGGTCATGCAGGGTCAGGCCGATGATTTGGGCGGTGGCGTATTCAAGAAACGGCTCAACGAGAACATGCACCGCTCCATCGTCTTGGCAAAGGGTGGCCAGCACTGGGTCTTCGCGTATCTCTTTGCCAAGAAGGATCGGGCCAATATCGATCCCGACGAGCTTGCTGCTTTCAGGAAGCTCGCGCAGTTCTACGGTCGCATGACGGATACCGAGTTGGCATCCGCATTGAGTCAAGGTGACTTACAGGAGCTTTTTCCATGACGAGTAAAGCCAAGTTCAAGAGTGACGCCTTCGAGGCCATCTACAGCGCTGCGCAGGGGCTGCACCGTGCCGGCACCATCGACAAGGCGACCATGCGTGATTTCGATGAGTCGTGCCTTGCCTCGCCGGTGGAGATCGCACCCGAAGCGATCAAGCGAATTCGGGAGGGCGCACACGTCAGCCAGCCGGTGTTTGCGCGCTTTCTGAACACCAGCGAATCCACGGTGCAGAAATGGGAGGCCGGAACCAAACGGCCGAGTGGCATGGCGCTCAAGTTGCTGGCAGTCGTTGAAAAGCACGGGCTCAAAGTACTGGCCTGAGCGTCGAGCCAGCACGCCGACGGCCACTGCGTTCACCCGATACATCGACCACGGGTTTTCGTTTCCGCTGCGCTATTTCGAAGTGCACCAACTGGAGCCGGACTGGCCCAAGTTTCTGGAGGACTTTCAGCGCCACTGGCCCATGGATGCCGAGCACACCTATGTCGATTTCGTGCGCGACGGCCTGGCCGGTAACGGCGCAGCGCGCACCGGCAACACCCGCTGGCGCCGCATGACCGAACAACGAGCCAGACGGCTTACCCACCGCCGCGCGAGTCTTGCGTGAGATGCGCCGATCGCGCGCCCGTGGATAAGCGCTTTGCGTCTTGGCTGCAGCAGGAGCGAGACAGTTTTAAGTTGCAAGTCCGAAAAAGCTGAATAAAATATGGTTATGCGGGCGCAACCATGAATAGGGGGCTGAGTTTTGAGGGTAGTTCTTGACACGTCAGTGCTGGTTGCTGCGGCGAGGTCACGCAATGGGGCAAGCTTTGAGTTGATGAGCATGTTGCCGTCACGGCGATTCGAGCCGGCCCTCACCATTGCCTTGTACACAGAGTGGCAGGCGGTGTTGACCCGGCCAGAACACTTGCCACCGGGTGCCACTGCTGAGATGTCCTTGGGTTATCTGCGCTACCTTGCCTCCATTGCCCATTTGCAGGATGTCCACTTCTTGTGGAGGCCGTTTTTGAGTGACCCGAATGACGACATGGTGGTGGAGTGTGCGGTGGCCTCAGGCAGCCAGTTCATCGTGACCCACAACATCAAGGACTTCCGCAGGGTCGAGGAATTGAAACTGCAAGCCGTCAAACCGGCAGATTTTTTGAATCTTTTAAGGACCTCACCATGACTGCATTGACCGTTCGATTGCCCAACTCGGTTCATCAAAAGATCAAGGAACTGGCCGCGCGCGATGAAATTTCAGTCAACCAGTTCATCGCCAGCGCCGCCGCTGAAAAGATGGCCTCGGTGATGACTTTGGACTACCTGAAATCTGAGGCTGCCAAGGGTGACCGTGCAGACTTTGAAAGCTACCTCAAGCTGGTGCCCGATGTGCCAGCTCCAATCGGTGACGAGCGGGTGTAAACATCCCAAGGCTCGCCCAATCACCGGCGCCGCAGCAGCCGGGTTAGTTCAATCGTCATGATGAGCCTTGCTCTTGCTCCGTTCCTTCGTATTTGGAGCGAAGGCGGGCGAAGACTTCTTCAGCCGGGATGCCATCCCCGCTGTCTGCGCCCTTTTGAATGTCAGCGCGCAGTGCATCCAGCTTCATCGCTCGGAACTTCTCACGGTCTTCAAGTACGCGCAGGCCCTCGCGAATGACCTCGCTCGCGCTGGCATAGCGCCCTTGCCGAATTTGGCTCTTGATGAACGCCTCGAAGTGTTCTCCGACGTCATAGCTTGACGGCATGGTCTGGCCTTTTGCGGTTGTCCACACTTCAAGCTATCAAGGATCGATAGCCATGGCAAGTGCGTCGCAGCGCCCCGACCAGGCTCATCTGGTGAGCCCCCCCACCCATCAACATCCGTCTGGCAACCCCGAGCAGGGCGGCCATGACAGTCAGCACAAGGGCGCTGCTGCTGGTCGCCGGGGCCGCCGGGTTCGCGTTGCGTTCAGGGTCTTATTGGCCCTTCCCAACGTGCTGTGGGAATGATTTGGTGAATCGATTGGAGCTGGTCTAAAATGCATGGAATCTCAATAAAAAACCATGCGTTTTTTCTATGGCTTCAACCGCTCAACTTGTACAGAACAGTGCCGTGTCCCGGTTGGCAAAGGCCTTGCGTCCGGGGCGTGTCTATCGACGCGAAGACCTCAAGCCCCTGACGACTGCCGTTGATCGGCATCTCCAGGAGATGGTGTCCGCCGGTCGGCTGACCAAGCTGGCGCATGGCCTGTACTACGTGCCTCGCCGGTGCGCCTATGGTTTGCTGCCACCGACCGATGAGGCGCTGGTGGCGGCGTTCCTCAAGGACGATGAGTTCTTGCTGTTCTCGCCTTCGGCCTACAACGCTGCCGGGCTCGGGACCACGCAGCTCTACAACCGCACGCTTGTTTACAACCGCAAGCGCCACGGCGTGTTCCAGCTCGGCAGCCGGCAGTACGACTTCCGCGTCAAGCCGCGCTTTCCGCGCAAGCTGTCGCCAGAGTTCTTGTTCGTCGATGCCCTGAATAACTTGTCCGAACTGGCGGAGGACAGCGACGACGTGCTGCAGCGCGCCCGGCCGCAGGCCTTGAAGCTGGATGCCACTCAGCTGCGCCAAGCGCTGGTGCGCTATGGGACGGTCGGCACCCGCAAACGCGTGTCAGGGTGGCTCGATGTCTGACTTCCTTCATGCGCGC
>CAMCNE010000153.1 GCA_945875935.1 Bordetella parapertussis | reverse complement strand
AGCGCGCCGTTGAAGCCGGCCATGCCGCGCAGCATCGACAACGCGGCGTCCATGTCGGGCGCGCGAAAGAACACCCAGGCCACCACCACAGCCACGAAGGTGAGCAGCCAGGCGAGTGGGGCGCTCAGCCAGCGCATGGCAGCCGGTGGTTCGCCCCAGCCCAGCGCGCCCAGACCCCGGCGCCAGGCGTGATAGACCATCAGATACAGCCCGTGCAAGCCGCCCCAGATCACAAAGGTCCAGCCCGCGCCGTGCCACAACCCGCCCAGCAGCATCGTGACCATCAGGTTGAACTGCTGTCGCGGCAGTCCGAGGCGATTGCCGCCCAGCGGGATGTACAGATAGTCACGCAAAAAGCGCGACAGCGTCATGTGCCAGCGGCGCCAGAAGTCGGCGATGTTGCGCGCCTTGTAGGGCGAATGAAAGTTCATCGGCAACTGCACGCCGATCATCAGCGCCAGCCCGATGGCCATGTCGCAGTAGCCCGAAAAGTCAAAGTAGATCTGCAGCGTGTACGACAGCGCCGCGCCCCAGGCTTCAAAAAACGTCAGCTCGTGGGTGGCGGCCGCTGCAAAGGCCGGCCCCGCGTAGCCGCCAAACATGTCGGCCAGCACCACCTTCTTGAACAGCCCCAGGATGAACATCACGCTGCCGTCGGCCAGCCGATCGGCACTGAACTTGAAGATGTCAGCCCGGGCGAACTGCGGCATCATTTCCTTGTGATGCAGGATCGGTCCGGCTATCAGGTGCGGAAAGTAGGTCACGAACAATCCGTACCGAAGCGGGTCGAACTCCGCCGCACGGCGTTGCTGCACATCGACCAGAAACGCAATTTGCGTGAAGGTGAAAAACGAGATGCCCAAAGGCAGTTCGCCGGCTGGCATGTGAGCGTCTGAACCCATCAGGGCCGCCACGCTGTTGAGCGCAAACGCGGCGTACTTGAAGTACACCAGCAGCGCGATGTTGGCGCCGATAGCCGCGATCAGCAGCGATCGGCTCGACCAGCCCGACCCTGTTGACGAGGGCTCGCTGGCTGGCGCGCCTGAAGACGCATCTTCAGCCCGCACCCGAGCCGCAATCGACCGGCCCGCCATGTAATTGAAGCCGATCGAAGCCAGCATCAGCGGCAGCCACAGCGGGTTCCACCAGCCATAAAACACCAGCGACGCCAGCGTCAGCCAACCCAGCGCCCAGACATGGCTGAACCGCGCCAGCAGAAAAAATCCCAGCAGCGTCAGCGGCACGAAGCCGAAGATGAACTCAGGTGAATTGAAAAGCATGCCGGTGCGGGATCGTCGACAGGCTTGCTACGCAGGCCGCCGCGGCCTCAATTGACGACTTTCGTCTTCAGCGTGAGGCTGTTGGCGGTGCCGGCGTCGAATGAATACACCTTCGAGCCGCTGGCCTGCAAGCTGCCGCCCGACACCCGCGCGACATAGGCGCTGCCATAGGCAGACGGCCCGGCGATGACGCTGGCCAGGCTGGGGTCGCTGCCGTAGTCTGCGGCGCCGGGCAGCGCGCCCAGCGCGATGGGCGAATAGCTCGAGCCAGCGGTTTCCAGCGCATTCAAGATGGCTGAATTGAACTGCTGCGCCACGGTGTAGCCCGTGGCGTACACGAAGCGCGTGCGGCTTTCGCTGGAGTTGAAGTTGAGCGTGCTGGCCGCGGCCAGGCCCATTGACTTGGCGCTCGGTATCTCGCCCAGCGGCGAGGGCAGGGGCGATTGGTCAGCGTCGTTGAAGAAGGCCAGAGTGGTTACTGAAGGGCCGCTCTCGACCACGGGCTCGAAAGACAGCAGGTCGATGCCATTGGCTCCTGCTTCCATCCGGATCAGGGTGTTGGGGGCTCCTATGTAGTCGGCATTGGTGATGCTCAGGCCCACATCGGTCTTGTTCAACGAGACCAGATAGGTGCAGGTGCTGCTCCCGGAGCAAAGCTGATCAGCCACCGTGAGGTACAGCCAGCTGTTGCCCATGCTCGACAGCGCGACGACGCCCGTTCCTGCGGCCATTTCGGTGGCGGTGGGGGCCGAAAGCGTGACCTTGAGCACCTGCCACGGATCGGTGAAGGAAGCGGTTGACGCGGCGTACACGTAAAACGCCGTGGCATCAAAGCCGATCAGCTGCCAACCCACGGCGGATGCCGTGACTGTCGGATTGAGCAGGGTTTCGGCGGGTGCCGTCAGATTCGAAAAATCGATCACGCTCAGCTGCGTGCCGTCCCAGGCCAGGGTCTGGCGGTAGGTGCTGCCCACGGCTGATTGAAGCGGGGCGTCGGTACCCGACCTGATGGTGATGGTCGAGCCATTCCACAGCCCCAGCGTGCGCGCATACAGCCAGCCGGCTGGTGCCAGCGTGGCGGGGTCACGCACCAGACCCAAAGGCGCGGAGCCGGTGGAAATGGGGGTGAGCACCAGACCGAGCGAGGCGTCCTTGCGGACTTCAGCGCGGCCGTCGTCGCCACCGCCATCTTCGTCACAGGCGCCATCGGCACCCGCCGTCGTCACGATGAAGCGCGAGTTTTGAGGCGTTGCGTAGTCGTTGCCTGCCAGCTCGCGCACGAACTTGCAGGCCGATGAACTGCCCGCAAAGATGCGTTGCGATGCAGGTGACTTGCCGTTGGCCTGCATGGGCAGCAGCACCACGTCGCCACCGCGGATGTACATCAGGAATGCGGGCGTCACCGACGACACCTGCTGGCTGGCGGCATTGACGCTGCCGCTAGACACCAGCAGCGAGTCGGTCACCTCGGTGCTGCTGCCCGATTCAATCGGGTATTCGGTGTCGGCCTGGCTCGGGTGAACCAGCGACAAGGCGAAATTCGGGTTGTCCACGCTGCCTGAACCCTTGAGCACCCATTGGTACGAGCCTGAGGGTGGATAAGTCGTGGTGCTGGTCGAGGAACTTTCACCACCCCCGCCGCCGCCACACCCGGTCAGGGCGACGGTCAATGCAAGCAAGCTGGCGGCGATTGGACGGAGCATGTTCATGGTTCGAATCGGTTGAAACACAATCTTCCACCGTAGCAGCGGCGTGTGACACGTTGACCACCGGGCGCGCCGCTGCGGCGCCACGGGGCTGTCACCGACACGCGCTAAGGTCGCCGACCACCGCGTCTTGCCAAGCCATCAAAGCCCACCCTCATGTCACACAACGAATCTGCTGCACCCGTCAAAAAAGCCCTGATCACCGGTGTGACCGGCCAGGATGGCGCCTATCTGAGCGAGCTGCTGCTGTCCAAGGGCTATGAGGTGCATGGCCTCAAGCGCCGTTCGTCGCTGTTCAACACCGAGCGCGTGGATCACTTGTACGAAGACCCGCACGTTGATCACCAGCGCTTCATCCTGCATTACGGTGACCTCACCGACAGCACCAACCTCACGCGCATCATTCAACAGGTGCAGCCCGACGAGATCTACAACCTCGCGGCCATGAGCCATGTGGGCGTGTCGTTCGAGATGCCCGAGTACACCGCCAACGCCGACGGCATCGGCACCCTTCGCATCCTGGAAGCCATGCGGCTGCTCGGTCTCGAAAAGAAGACCCGCTTCTACCAAGCCAGCACCAGCGAGCTCTACGGTCTGGTGCAGGAAATCCCCCAAAAGGAAACCACGCCGTTCTATCCACGCAGCCCTTATGCGGTGGCCAAGCTTTACGCCTACTGGATCACGGTGAACTACCGCGAGGCCTATGGCATGTACGCCTGCAACGGGGTGCTGTTCAACCATGAAAGCCCGCTGCGCGGCGAAACCTTCGTCACCCGCAAGATCACCCGTGCGCTGGCACGCATCGCGCTGGGGCTGCAGGACTGCCTGTACCTCGGCAACATGGATGCGCTGCGCGACTGGGGTCATGCCAAGGACTATGTCGAGATGCAGTGGCTGATGCTTCAGCAAGAGCAAGCCGAAGACTTCGTGATCGCCACCGGCGTGCAGCACAGCGTGCGCCAGTTCGCCGAATTTGCCGCGGCTGAGCTGGGCAT
>CAMCNE010000152.1 GCA_945875935.1 Bordetella parapertussis | reverse complement strand
ACACGGTGAGCACGTCGCCCAGGCGCACCGGCAGCAGAAATTCCATGCTCTGGCTGACCCACAGCGCACCGGGCCCCGGCAGCTTGGTGCCGATCACCGTGGAGATGAACGACGCGCCGAGCATGCCGTGCACCACGATGTCCTTGAAGTGCGTCTGCGCGGCGAAGGCCGCATCAACGTGCAGCGGGTTGTCGTCACCGGTCAATTCGACGAACTTGCGAATGTCCTCCTCGATGATTGTCTTGCTCAGCTGCCGGCAGTCGCCCACCTTCAGTGTGGTGAAGTCGAGGAAGGCCGTCATGTCGCTGTCTCCAAGGTTCGGGGTAACCAGCGCCAGAGGCTCGCGGCGAAATTGAAGCCTGCGCCTACCGCGGCAAGGACGACCGTGGCATCGGGCTTGATCAATCCCTTTTGCACCGCTTCGCTGAGCGCGATGGCGACGGACGCGGAGCCGGTGTTGCCGATGTCCTGCACGTTGGTGTAGGTGCGGTCCAGCCCAACGCCCATCCTGCGCACGATGTATTCGATCAATCGCAGATTCGCCTGATGGAAGACGAACAAGTCGACGTCCTTCGTGGCCACTCCTGATTTCTCGCAGCTGCGACGGATTACCGTCGGCATGTGCGTGATGGCCTGCTTCCAGGTGGCGATGCCGTTCATCTCCATCGATCTGGCGGCCGCGTCTTGATCAGTCGCCCGATGCGTAAAGCTGGAACCACCGCCCCTCATCCGGACCGCTTCATAGTTGGAACTGTCGGTGAAAAAGGCCGAGGCCTGGATGCCGTGGCCAGAGTCGCAACGGCCCAGCACTACGGCCCCAGCGCCGTCGCTGAGGTATATCGACGTGTTCACGTCAGTGCGATCGACATACCGCGAGTTAAATTCGACACCCACCACCAGCGCATGGCGAACCTCCCCGTCCACCATCATGCGGTCCGAAGCAGCGGTCAGGCCCGCCACGAGCCCGGCGCAATTGGCCTGTAGGTCGAAAATCTGGGCTCCCTTGGCGCCTATTTCTTGGTGTAATTTGGCTGAAAGCGGCGGAAAGATGTAGTCGCCCGAGAAGGTGCAGGCAATGATCAGGTCGACTTGCGAAGCATCAATACCGGCCATGGCCATTGCCTTGCGGGCCGCGCGGGTAGCGTAGTCGCTGGCCGAGTCATCGGGGCCGGCAATGTAGCGGCGTGCGATGCCGGTTTTTTCAAGAATCCATTCAGGCGAGACGGCGAGGCCCTGGCACAGCGCCTCGTTAGTTTCGACATGTTCGGGCAGGTGGTGGCCTACGCCAACGATAGCCACACCGCCTGTCTTTCCGATGCTCATGCTTGAGCCATCGGACTGGTCTTGTCGCCCAGGAACCGGAGCAGAGCTGCGTTGTTGGCCTTGATCCAGCCCAGCTCTGCTGACTCTCCGTGCCCAGGCCGCACGATGGTGTCGTCGGGGAAGCGATCCCATATGGACAGGATCGACCGGCGCAGCAGCTCCAAGTCTTCTCCCGGAAGCTTGGACAGACCGACACCGCGGCTGTACAGCGTGTCGCCGGTGAACAGCGAGCGGCCGAACTCCAGCACGCAGCTGCCCGGCGTGTGGCCGGGCACCGGATGGAAACGAACCACCGTGCTGCCCAGCCGCACTTCTGGTTGCTCATTGCCGACCTCGATAACCTCGGGGGTGACCATGCGGGCGGGAATCTTGAAAGCCATCATCAGAAAGTTCGAAGACCGCAGCGTCTTGACATCGCGCCGGTGCAGATAAACCGGGCAGCCATGCATTTTTTGAAAATGGGCCGCGCTGCCGGCATGATCGAAGTGTCCATGGGTGCAAAGTACGGCGCGGGCAGTCAATCCGCGCTCCGTGAGTGCCGATTCGATCAGCGCGGCGTCAAGGCCCGGGTCCACGATGAAGCACTCACCCGGCACGTCGGTCGCGCAGACATAGCAGTTCGACGGGAAGATCCCGTTCGTAACGGGCCACACGCGTTCTGTGGATTGCGCGTCGGCGTCCTGCGGCTTCACGTTAATGGACTCCACCTAGGTACACCGTCTGAGCGGTGATGTAAGAACTGCGCTCCGACGCGAAGAAGTCGATTACGTTCAGGATGTCGTCGGGCGTTGCATAACGTGGCAGTGGCAAGCGGCCCACTACGCTGTTGATCGTGTCGGGCGGCAACTGGCGAAGCATGTCAGTGGCGATGGCGGAAACGCCCAGAGTGTTGCAGGTGACGTTGAAGCTCGCAAACTCCTTGGCCATGATGTTCGACAGCGTCGTCAGGCCTGCCTTGCAGGCTGCGTAGACGGAGTCGCCTTCTGGCTCGAGGCTGACGGCCATCGAACTGATATTGATGATGCGGCCGGACTTCGCCCGCCGCATCAGTTTGGCCGCCTCGCGCGACACTAAGAAGGGCGCGAGAAGGTTCAGATCGACCATCGCCTTCGCGGCGCCCGCCGGCATGATCATCGCGTACTGGGACGTCAGCACGGCAGCGTTGTTAATGACGATGTCCAAGGTCTTTACCGTGGCGCGAAGCGTGGCGAACAATCTCTGGACCTCGGCAGGTTCGGCTATGTTGGCCTCATGATGCCGGTAGCGCTCGTGCTGGCGGGAGGCGGCACCGCGCGATACCCCGATCACGGTCGCCCCCTCGGCGAGAAAGTGCTCGGTAAGCATCTCGCCGACGCCACGGCTGCTGCCCGTGATCAGTACATTTTTAGACGCGTATTTACTCATGTTCAGGGGGTCCGCCATTTCACGCGAACGCGAGTTGCGCCACGATGTAATTCGCCAGCGTCGACACGTCAGCAAAAGGCGATACCGCCTCGTTCATCGCCTTGTCGTCAGTGAGGCTCACCAATAGCCCGAGTTCGTCCTCGACGCCCGACTCGACGTCGACGATGACCGAGACCAGCGACAGCGAGTCGAGTAGGGCCTCAGGGCCGAACAGCTTGGTGTCGGGCGCGACAGCGACGCGCTTATTCTCGTCAAGCTCATCATTGAGGTTGCGCAATGCGGTGTAGATGATCTCCATGACGGCAGCTTTGCTGTCCATGTATTACTCCGAGTGGGTCTAATGGGATACGGGCAGCTTGGCCGCCCCAACAAGGGTTTCTAGCCTAGGACGTGCTCTGCTGCGGTATTCGCTGTCCAGCAGCCCGAGGACGATGGCATCCTGAATTCGGCCATTGATGAAGAAATGCGCCCGTAGCCTGCCCTCATGACTCATGCCGAGGTAAAGCTGCCACTTGACCATGCGGCGATTGTCGGCCGCAACCATACCCCACACACGCCGCAGCTTCAGCATGTCGAACGCCAGTTCGTAGAGCAGTTTCATAGCCTCAGCCGCGGCGGGCAAGCCCTTTGCTGCTTCCTCGTCGCCGATCAGGAATCGAGCGGATTCACCGACCTGGCTTACCGCGTCGATTCCTATGAGTGAGAGCATCCCTATTGGCCGATGATCCTTGGTCTCAATGATGAAGTTGTGCTCGTTGCCCGGCCGATTTGCGATCCAGTGCAACTGCTGCTCGATCGTCTGGGCACCTTGGTTGAGAAGAATCGCCCGAGCGCCGTGGCGCCACGAAAGCGTGATTTCGGCGTCGGTATGCGTCAGCGGTCGCAGGTTGACGAACTGCCCGAGCATGGTTGGCGCTTTTGGAATGTTTGGCATTGGCGGTTAGCAGCCCACAAAGGGCGCGGCAGGTGGAGTCGGACGGTCGTTACTCGGCGACGGGTGTACCGAGCCGACGTGTGAATGCGGAAGGAGGAACCCCGATGCGCCCAAGTGCCGCCGGGCCGCACCGGCAAAGCGGTGCAGAAAGCGGTGATCGGCTCGGACTGCATCCAGCGCTGTTGTGATGAATGCCTTGCCGCCCGGCGCTAGCCTTTTACGCCGCGCCGTGCCGATGCCGACCTCGGCGAATTCAGCGCTGTGCGAGCGCGACATCGGCTCGGCAAAGGCGGTGTCGAAGAACTGGATCTGGCGGTAGTGGTGCGGCCACAGAAAGTGCGACAGCAGCAGCCCGGGCAGGTACTCGCTGGCCATGTGCTGCTCGTTGAAATAGACCTCGCTGGC
>CAMCNE010000151.1 GCA_945875935.1 Bordetella parapertussis | reverse complement strand
GCTCGGCGTAGCCGCGCGCGGCTTCCGACCAAGGCACCAGCGGTGTGGCTTCGGACATCCGCGCGGCTTCCAGATCGTCGGCACCGGGCAACTGCCGGCGCACCGCCTCGCGCACCTCGCCCACGGTCATGGCGTGATCACTGTCGAGCGCCGGCCGCTCGGCCACCTCGATCTGGCAGTGCATGCGCACGCGCAACTGGTGGTGGGCGCCATGCAACCCGAAGTGCGACACCACATTGCCAAAGCTGTCGGTGGCCTCGTGACGCTCGCTGGGCTGCGGGTCGATGTGAAGGCTGTGCGAGACCACACGCTGCCAGGGCAGCACACGCGGAGTCAGTCGACCCAGTTGCCACGACTGCGAGACGGGCACCTGATACGCATAGCGCGTCTCGTGCTCGACGCTGTAGCAGGCGGTGTCGGTGGTGCTCATGCGCAAAAGGCCTCAGGCCACCAGCGACAGCACGCTGCGCGAGGCGGCATGCGAAAAGAACTTCAGCGTGAGTTCATCAGACACCCCATTGGCCGCGCGCTGCAACTGGGCGAGCACCCTGGCCAATGACTCGCTCTCGGGATGCAGGTCGGCTGGCGACAGACTGCGCAGCGCGGCGTGGGCCGGTGCCAGCACATCGCTGGCAAAGCGGCCATGGGTGGACTCGAGCTTGGCGACGTACTCGCCCAGGCCCTTCAACTGGAAGGCCACCGAGCGTGGGTTGACCTCATCGCGCAGCAGCAGGTCGAGCACCGGCATCCATTCGGGCGCCACGAGGTACCGCGAGCGGTAGGTGACGGTCGAATCGGCGTACTCGAGCAGCCAGTCCAGGCCGTGGGTGCGGCCTTCGTCCACGGCCACCTGCAAGACGGTGCACAAGGTGGCCATGCGTTCAATGCGTCGGCCGATCGACAGGAAGCGCCAGGCCAATCCGCGCGTCATGCCATCGAGCACGAAACCCGACATCGTGGCCATCGACGCGACCGCCCGATCCAGCCAGCCCATGGCCACCGGCAGGCCGAAGCTTGGCGATGAAAGACCCCGACGAAACACCGGGTCGGCGATCAACTGATTGAGCGAGCGCCAGTGATCCTGCGACATGCGGTCGCGCAGATTGAACGCCACGCGCGACAGCTGCCGCAGCCGGTCGGCGAGTCCTTCGTCGGGGTGGGTCGCCGCACGCAGCAAGTCGGCACCGGGCTGCTCGGTGTTGGCGATCAGCCCGAAGCGCTGCGCCACCACCAGCGCGGGTGACACGCCGTGCTGGGGCGCCTTGGACTCATCGAGCACGACCCCGATGGCCACGCGCAGCAAACGCGCCGTGCTCTCGCAGCGTTCGCCGTAACGCCCGAACCAGAACAGGTTTTCGGCAGCACGCGAAGGCACGCTGGCGCGCGAGGCCACCAGGTCCTCGGGCTTGACGGTGCGGCTGAGCAACGAGAACGAGGCGTTGACTGGCGCCTGTGAGAGCACCCAGGTGTCCTTGGATCGGCCGCCACGCTGCATGGTGATGGCCTTCGAGCCCTCGTCTGCGGCCACCCGCGTGAGGCCGCCGGGCATCACGTGATAGCCGTTGGTCGTGGCCACCGCAAACACGCGCAGGCCCACGCTGCGCGAAGCCAGCTGCTCGGCAGGGCGACCGGGATCGGCCACTCGCTCGAGCACCGGCGCCTGCGAAAGATGCACCCATTCCTGAGCCACATAGCGATGCGAACGCGCGGCCACACGCTCACGCAGTCGAGCCAGTTGTCTGGCCTCGATGTCGGCGCCGAACACCGAGGGTTCGCGGCTCGACCGTTCGATCGGCTTGATGATGAGCTTGTCGATGCGGCCCCAGGCATCGTCCAGCGCGGCCGGCTCGCCCAGCCACCAGGTGGCCACCGACGGCAGCTTGAGTGGCTCGCCCAGCAGGTGTTCGCAAAGCCCGGGCAGGTAGCCAAGCAAGGCACCCGACTCCAGCACCCCCGAGCCCAGCGCATTGGCCAGCAGCACGGTGCCGCGGCGAGCGCAGTCGGTGAGGCCAGGCACCCCGAGCGCCGAGTTGGAGCGCAGCTCGAGCGGGTCGCAGTAGTCGTCGTCCTGGCGGCGCAGCACGGCATGAACGCGCTTGAGACCGTCGATGGTCTTCATCCAGACGCAGCCATCACGCACTGTCAGGTCGCTGCCTTCGACCAACGGAAAACCCAGATAGCGCGCCAGCAAGGCGTGCTCGAAATAGGTTTCGTTGTAGGGCCCTGGCGTGAGCAGCACGATCAGCGACTGGCTGCGATCGGCCCCGCGAGGCGCCCAGCGCAAAAGCGACTCGCGCAAGGCTTCAAAGAAAGTCGCCAGATGCTGCACATGCAGGTCACGGAACATCTGCGGAAACACGCGCGAGACCACCAGCCGGTTTTCCAGCGCGTAACCTGCCCCCGAGGGGGCCTGGGTGCGGTCGTTGACGACCCACCAGTGGCCATCGGGCGAGCGCGCCAGATCGGCCGCGTAGCTGAACAGGTGTACGCCACCGGGCGGGCGGATGCCCTTGACCTGATGCAAGTAGCCGCTGTGCCCGTAGATGATGGAAGGCGGAATCAGGCCGCTGCGCAGCAACTCCTGCGGGCCATAAATGTCGCCCAGCACCCGGTTGAGCAGATCGGCGCGCTGTGCGATGCCAGCCGACAACTGCTCCCACTCGGCCGCCGAGATCAGCAGCGGCAGCGGATCGACATCCCACGGACGGTCGGCGCCCTTGGGGTCGGCGTAGACGTTGTAGGTCACGCCGTTTTCGCGAATCTCGCGTTCCATGAGGGTCAGGGTTTCACTGACCTCCATGCCTTCACGCGACGCGAGCGAGGCGAGGAACTCTTCCCAGTGCGCACGCGGGGTGGCCGGCGCCGACAGCAACTCGTCGTAACGCCCCTCCACCGATTCATACCCCGACAGGAGCCGGCTCAACATCTCGCAGCATCCCCTTGCACGGCCATCGGCAGCTCACGTGTGTGCAGCTGCCCTTCGCAGATCCAGCGTGAACGGATAGTTGGGGTTTCGCTCCTCACGCGGAACTTGCATCGTACCGGGGGTGTGACCCAGCCGGAAGAAGCGGTTCAGTCGCCGCGCCTCGGCCTCATAGGCATTGACCGGGAAGGTGTCGTAGTTGCGCCCGCCCGGATGCGCCACGTGGTACTGGCAACCGCCCACCGAGCGGCTCATCCAGGTGTCGAGCAAATCGAAGGTCAGCGGCACATGCACGTCGATCGTCGGGTGCAAGGCCGACGGCGGGTTCCAGGCGCGATAGCGCACCGCGCCGACGAACTCACCGACCCTGCCCGTGGGCTGCAGGGGCACGACGCGGCCGTTGCAGGTGATCACGTGACGATCGCCGACCAGCCCAGTGGCCTTGACCTGGATGCGCTCGAGCGATGAGTCGACGAACCGTGCGGTGCCACCCGCGGCGTTTTCTTCGCCCATCACGTGCCAGGGCTCGAGCGCCATGCGCAGCTCGACCTCGGCGCCCTGCGCCACGAAGTCGCCCAGCCGGGGGAAGCGGAAGTTCAGATGCGGCGCAAACCACTCCGGCTTGATGGCGTAGCCAAAGGCGTTGAGCTCCTCGACCACGTCACACAAGTCCTGCCAGATGAAGTGCGGCAGCATGAAGCGGTCGTGCAGTTCGGTGCCCCAGCGCTTGAGGCGCGCCGGGCGGTAGGGTTCTTTCCAGAAGCGCGACACCAGCGCACGCATGAGCAGCTGCTGCGTGAGGCTCATGCGGGCATGCGGCGGCATCTCGAAGGCGCGCATCTCGAGCAGACCCAGCCGGCCGGTGGCGCCGTCAGGCGAATACAGCTTGTCGATGCAGAACTCGGCGCGGTGGGTGTTGCCCGTCACGTCGATGAGCAAGTTGCGCAGCAGACGATCGATCAGCCATGGCGGGCAGGCCCGCTCGCGGCCGTCGCCCCATTCGCGGGTGACGCGCTGCAGTTCGGCAAAGGCGATCTCGAGCTCGTAGACCGAGTCGTTGCGCGCCTCGTCCACGCGGGGCGCTTGGCTGGTCGGGCCGACGAACAGCCCCGAGAACAGATAGCTCAGCGCCGGATGGTTGTGCCAGTAGCCGA
>CAMCNE010000150.1 GCA_945875935.1 Bordetella parapertussis | reverse complement strand
GCCGACGACCCGCGGCTGGTGGCGGTGGGCGAGATCGGGCTGGATCACTTCGTGGCGGGGCTAGACCCCGAGCGGCAGACGCGTTTTGTGGCGGCGCAGCTGGCGCTGGCGCGGCGCTTTGATCTGCCGGTGATCCTGCATGTGCGGCGCTCGGCCGACAGCTTGCTGGCGCAATTGCGGCGCACGCCGGTGCGCGGCGGCATCGCGCATGCCTTCAATGGCAGCGAGCAGCAAGCACTCGCCTTCGTGGCTCTGGGCTTCAAGCTGGGCTTTGGCGGGGCGATGACCTTCGATCGCGCCTTGCAGCTGCGCCGGCTGGCCACCGTGCTGCCGCTCGAGGCCATCGTGCTCGAGACCGACGCGCCCGACATCCCGCCGCAGTGGCTCTACGTCACCGCTGCCGAGCGCGCCGCGCGGCCCGGCTCGCAAGCGCCCAACGAGCCGGCGCAGCTGCCACGCATCGCGCGCACGCTGGCCGATCTGCGCAGCCTGCCGCTCGAGGCGATTGCCGCGGCCACCACCGCCAATGCGTTCGTCGCGCTGCCTCGGCTGGGCGAACTCGGCGTTTGATGGGGTTATTGGCTTGGCGCCCTGCCGGCACTGGGCCAAAATCAACCCCGCTCCGGGGTGCACGCATGTTGCGTGCTGAGATGGCCCATCCAAACCCGCGAACTTGAACCGGTTAGCACCGGCGTAAGGAGAGCCTTCCCCCGATGCGTTCGGGGGAGCCTTCGGAGCACTTTCAGTCACGAAGGACTCCCGATGAACGCTCCCGACTCCCTGGCCCAGCTGCTCGCACTCACCCGCGAGCCGTTTCCTGCTTCGCGCAAGGCCTATCTGCAAGGCTCGCGCGACGACCTTCGCGTGCCGATGCGCGAGGTGTCGCTGAGCAACGGCGAGTGCGTGAGCCTGTACGACACCTCGGGCCCGTACACCGACCCGGGCGCGGCCATCGACGTGCGCCGCGGTTTGCCCTCGGTGCGCAGCGCGTGGATCGAAGGGCGTGGCGACACGCAAGCCTATGACGGACGCAGCCGCGTCGCGCTCGACGACGGCGCGAAAAGCGAAGACCGTGACGCCGCACGCATCGAGCAGTTGCGCCTGGATGCCATCGGCCTGCAACGCCGCCCCCGCCGCGCCGTGGCCGGCGCCAACGTGACGCAGATGCACTACGCGCGGCGCGGCATCGTGACGCCTGAGATGGAATACGTGGCGCTGCGCGAGAACGGCCGGCGCGAGTGGATGCGCGAATATCTGGCCAGCCCCGAGCGCGAACAGCGATTGCGCGGCAACCCGATGGGTGCGAGCCTGCCCGCGCTGGTCACGC
This sequence comes from Bordetella parapertussis, assembly GCA_945875935.1. Lineage (GTDB taxonomy): Bacteria > Pseudomonadota > Gammaproteobacteria > Burkholderiales > Burkholderiaceae_C > PBB1. The sequence continues at coordinate 2,762 of CAMCNE010000150.1, read as the reverse complement.
CCGAGTTCGTGCGCGACGAAGTGGCGCGCGGGCGCGCCATCATCCCGGCCAACATCAACCACCCCGAAGTCGAACCGATGGCCATCGGGCGCAACTTCCTGGTCAAGATCAACGCCAACATCGGCAACTCGGCGGTCACCTCGAGCATCGAGGAAGAGGTTGAAAAGCTGGTGTGGGCGATCCGCTGGGGCGCCGACAACGTGATGGATCTTTCCACCGGTCGCAACATCCACACCACGCGCGACTGGATCGTGCGCAACTCGCCAGTGCCCATCGGCACGGTGCCGATCTACCAGGCGCTCGAGAAGGTCGGCGGCGTGGCCGAGGACCTGACCTGGGCCATCTACCGCGACACGCTGATCGAGCAGGCCGAGCAGGGCGTCGACTACTTCACCATCCACGCCGGGCTGCGCCTGCCGTTCATCCACCTCACGGCCAACCGGCGCACCGGCATCGTCTCGCGCGGCGGGTCGATCATGGCCAAGTGGTGCATCTCGCACCACAAGGAGAGCTTTCTCTACACGCACTTCGAAGACATCTGCGACATCATGAAGGCGTACGACGTGAGCTTCTCGCTGGGCGACGGGCTGCGTCCGGGCTCGGGTGCCGACGCCAACGACGAGGCGCAGTTTGCCGAGCTGCGCACGCTCGGCGAGCTCACGCAGCTCGCCTGGAAGCACGACGTGCAGACCATGATCGAAGGTCCCGGCCACGTGCCCATGCACATGATCCAGGCCAACATGGACGAGCAGCTCAAGCACTGCCACGAGGCGCCGTTCTACACACTGGGCCCGCTGACCATCGACATCGCGCCGGGCTACGACCACATCTCGAGCGCCATCGGCGCGGCCATGATCGGCTGGATGGGCACCGCGATGCTGTGCTACGTCACACCCAAAGAGCACTTGGGTTTGCCCGACCGCGACGACGTCAAGCAAGGCATCGTGGCCTACAAGATTGCCGCCCACGCGGCCGATGTGGCCAAGGGGCATCCGGGCGCCCGTGCGCGCGACGAGGCGCTGTCGAAGGCGCGCTTCGAGTTCCGCTGGTCGGACCAGTTCAACCTGTCACTCGACCCCGACACCGCGCGCGACTTCCACGACGAGACGCTGCCCAAGGACTCGAGCAAGGAGGCGCACTTTTGCTCGATGTGCGGCCCTAAGTTCTGCTCGATGAAGATCACCCAGGAAGTGCGCGACTACGCCGCCCAGCGCGGCGTGGCCGCCGAAGACGCGCTCAACGTCGGGATGGACGAAAAATCCACCGAGTTCAAGCAGGCCGGCGCGCAGATGTACATCCCGCTGCGGCGCGACGATTCCGGCAATTGAGCCGGACGTCGGGACTGCAACGAGAAAGGGCGCCCGCAGGCGCCCTTTTTTTCGCAGGGGATGTAGATCAGCCGATGCGGATCACCACCTTGCCGAAGTGCGAAGCGCCTTCGAGGTGGGCCAGCGCGGCGCGGGCTTCGGTGAAGTCGAACACGCGGTCGACCACCGGCTTGATCTGGCGTGCGGTGATCAGCTTGTTCATGGCCTCGAACATGTCGCGCGAGCCCACGAAAACGCCGCGCAGCAGCGTGGTGCGGAACAAGATGGACAGCGGGTTGATCTCGCCGCCGGTGAGCACGCCGATCAGGTGCACCGCACCGGCATGGCGGGCTGCGGCGATCGAGCGCTGCAGCGTGCCGGGGCCGCCCACTTCGACCACGTGGTCCACACCGCGTCCGCCGGTGAGCTCGATCACCTTCTGGTCCCAGTCCGGGTGGTTGCGGTAGTTGATGAGGTGGTCGGCGCCCAGCGCCTTGGCTTTTTCGAGCTTGGCGTCGCTCGACGAGGTGGCGATCACCTGCGCGCCCGAGGCCTTGGCAAATTGCAGCGCGAACATCGACACGCCGCCGGTGCCCAGCACCAGCACGGTGTCGCCGGGCACGAGCTGGCGGCCTTCGAACAGGCCGTTCCAGGCGGTGAGCGCAGCGCACGGCAGCGTGGCGGCTTCTTCATCGGACAGGTGAGCCGGCGTGGCCACCAGCGCGGCGGCCTCGAACACGCGGTATTCGCTCAGCACGCCAGGCGTCGAGCCGCCGAGCGCGGCGTTGTAGTGCGCGGGCAGCATGGGGCCGCTCAGCCACGTTTCGAAGAAGCAGCCGGTGACGCGGTCACCCGACTTGAAGCGATCGACGCCAGCGCCGACTTCAACCACCTCGCCGGCGCCGTCGGACACGGGCACCAGGCCCTTGGAGTCGATGCCGGGGTAGCGCCCGGTGATGATGAGCAGGTCGCGGTAGTTGAGCGAGCAGGCCTTCAGGCGCACCAGCACCTGGCCCGGGCCGGGGCGCGGCACGTCGCGTTCTTGCATGGTCAGGCTGTCGGCGATCTTTTCTTCGAGGTAGCTGTAGTAGCGCATCGTCTGTCTCCGGTGAAAGTGAAAGCGGAAGGCCAGATGGCTGGCCGGAGTCTGTCGCGGGGGCAAAGCTGCGGGCTCACGCGAAGGGCGCAGATGATGCCACGCAGGTCAAAAACGCTGCGTGGTGGTGGCAACATCCCGCCATCCATGAAGAAGCCCCCAGCCCGGCCTGAACTCGCAAGCGCCACCATCTCCGAAGCCGACGGCGTGCGCTATTTGCATCTGGGCACGCCGTGGGTGCAAGGCGCCATGCGCATTCGCAAGCCGCTGGCCATCGAGCTCGAGTACGTGCAGCGCATGATGGTGTGGATGCTGCTGCGCCCCAGCGACGAGCTCGGCGAAGGCCACGCGGTGCAGCT
>CAMCNE010000149.1 GCA_945875935.1 Bordetella parapertussis | reverse complement strand
TCGCTCTCGACGGTCTGCTTGGCAGACGACTCTTCGGCGGTCATGATGTTGATGCGCCAGCCCGTCATCTCGGAGGCGAGCCTCACGTTTTGACCGCCACGGCCGATGGCGATCGCAAGGTTTTCCTCGTCGACCACCACGTCCATCGCATGCCGCTCTTCATCGACCACGATGGACTGCACGTTGGCTGGGGCCAGAGCGCCGATCACGAACTGTGCGGGGTCTTCCGACCACAGCACGATGTCCACACGTTCTCCGGCCAACTCATTGGTCACGCCGTTGACGCGCGAGCCGCGAACACCGACACAGGTGCCAATCGGATCGACGCGCTTGTCGTGCGACTGCACCGCGATCTTGGCGCGCGAACCGGGGTCCCGGGCACAGGATTTGATCTCGAGCAGACCTTGCTCAATTTCGGGGACTTCCTGCGCGAACAACTCGATCATGAAGCCCGGTGCGCTGCGCGACAGCAGGATCTGCGGACCGCGCAAGGTCGGGTCGACCTCGGCGATGTAGGCCCTGACGCGGTCGCCGATGCGCAGGTTTTCCTTCGGGATCATTTCGTTGCGGCGCAAACGGCCTTCGACGCGACCGGACTCGACAACGATGTCACCCTTGTCAAGCCGCTTGACCGTGCCAACGAAGATCTTCTCGCCACGCGAGAGAAAGTCGCTGAGCAACTGCTCGCGCTCGGCGTCGCGGATCTTTTGGAGAATGACTTGCTTGGCCGCCTGAGCGCCAATTCGACCGATCGACACCGATTCGACGGGTTCTTCGATGTAGTCATCGACTTCGATGTCAGGAATCTGCTCGAGCGCCTCGAAGTGCAGGATTTCTGAATCGGGCAACTGCAAACCCGCCTCATCGGCCACCACATGCCAACGACGGAAAGTTTCGTAGGCGCCGGTTTCGCGGTCCACAGTGACGCGCATATCGACTTCGCCACCATGGAGCTTCTTGGAAGCCGATGCGAGCGCGGCCTCAACCGCAGCAAACACCACCTCCAGATCGACGCTTTTCTCGCGCGATATGGCATCCACCAGCATCAACAGTTCGCGATTCATGGTTTGCGATCTCCAACTTCCTCAACATGGGCCGACTCGACTGCGTCGACTGGCCCCACCGGTGGCGCGGCGAACCGGCGCCCCTTGAAATCAACCACAGGCACCAGCCTGGCCTCACGAACCTCATCAAACATGAAGTCAAGGGCCTGATCGCCCGCGCTGTCACTCATGACCAGACGCCATCCTTCGCCCAAAGGCTCGATGACACCTTGGTAATGCTTGCGTCCCTTGAACGCGACCTTCAATGCCAAATCCACCCGCTCGCCCTTGAAGCGCAGGAAATCAGCAGGCTTTCTCAACGGGCGGTCAAGCCCGGGAGAGGAAACCTCCAGCCGCTCGTAGGCGCAGCCCTCGACCTCAAGCACATGCTGCAATTGCCGCGTGACACGCTCGCAATCGTCTACCGTGATGAACTCGCTGGCACCGGCAATCGGGGCAGCGCCCGGCAACTTGTCGATGTAGACCCGCAGCAAGCCCTTCGGGGTGCGCTCGGTGTCGACCAGGTCATACCCCAGCCCGGTCACGGTCTTTTCGACGGCAAGTTGCCAATTCATCAACGATCTGTTCCCCGTCTTTACGCTGCCGCTTCAAAAGCGTTCAAGAAAAAAAAATGGGCTGGAAGAATCCGCCCATTGAGCTTTTTCTGGCATGTCACAAAACGCGGATTGTAGCGTGTGAGACCGCTATCGACAAGACAGAAAACTGTCAAGTGAGGCCCGCCAGCGGGCCTCACCGTGAGTCACATCATGGCTTGGGTGACATGGCCTTGGCCAAAGACACGGCGCCCAGTTTCGTTTCCTTGTCGACCATTTTTTGCAGATAGTCGGCCGTGATCGGTTCGGCTACCTTCTTGGTCTCGGAGTCTTGAAGCTTGTTGATGCCGCCAGCCAGCAACGCACCGGTTTGCGAATCAGACAACTGGCTCACAGTGGACACATCGAGCAAGTAGGGCTCGGCGCCCGCCGCAGAACGCACCAGGTTGAAGACCAACTTGACCGGGACCAGATCCCTGACCTTGAAGTCCGGCTTGACCTGCTGCAACCCGGTGACCGCCACCCGCAAGCGAGCCACACCCGGCCCTGGCTCGGTAACCACAGCGATCTTGTTCGCGACCAAGGCATCGGTCATCGACTTGCGAAAACTGGCGTCGATCTTGCTCTTCTCATCAGACACCAACAGGCTCCAGGCGCCTGTGGAGTCACGCTCGATGTAGCCCACCGGTTCGATGATCAGGCTGTTGTAGGCCTTCAAGTCCGCGCCTGGCTTCATGTAGAAGCGGAAGTTGGCTCGGTCCTTGTCCTTGGACGCCATGAACTCCTCAGGCGGCACAGACAGGATCGTCTCGATCGAGTCGGCTGCGCGAGCGCCAGACATGACAAAGGAAAAGGCGACCATCGCCAGCGCAAGAAATTTCGTAGATCTCATCAAGAGGCTCCTGAAAAAAGGAGCTCAGATTGTGGCAGCCGGGCCATGTCGTTCCAATGGGGGCGCCCCTCCCGTCTCGGCTGCGCGGGGCGCGTGCAAAATCCTCCGACATTTCGAGAGGAAACAACATGGGCTTTTTGACTGGCAAGCGCCTGCTGATCACCGGGGTTTTGTCCAACCGTTCGATCGCCTATGGCATCGCCCGTGCCTGCCACCGCGAGGGCGCGGAACTGGCCTTCAGCTACGTGGGTGAGCGCTTCAAGGACCGCGTGGCCGAATTCGCCGCCGACTTCAACTCGACACTGCTGTTTGACTGCGATGCGGCTGATGACGCGCAGATCGACGCGATGTTCAATCAACTCGGCGAGATCTGGCCCGAATTCGACGGCTTCGTTCATTCGATCGGCTTTGCCACGCGCGAATCGATCGCCGGCGATTTCCTTGAAGGGCTGTCTCGCGAGGGCTTTCGCATCGCGCATGACATCTCGAGCTACAGCTTTCCGGCGATGGCCAAGGCGGCCGCACCCCGACTGCGCCAAGGCGCTGCGCTGCTCACGCTGACCTACCTCGGTGCCGAGCGGGCGGTGCCCAACTACAACACGATGGGTCTGGCCAAGGCCTCGCTCGAAGCCAGCGTGCGCTACCTCGCCGCCAGCTTGGGGCCACGTGGCGTGCGCGTCAACGGCATTTCGGCAGGGCCGATCAAGACGCTGGCGGCCTCGGGCATCAAGGGCTTCGGCAAGATCCTCGATGTGGTCGCGGCCAGTGCACCGCTGCGCCGCAACGTCACCATCGAAGACGTGGGCAACGTGGCGGCGTTCTTGCTGTCGGATCTGGCCTCGGGCGTCACCTCCGAGATCACCTACGTCGACGGCGGCTTCAGCCATGCCATGGGCGGCATGACCGACGCGAGCTGACCTCAGCCGTTCACAGCTTCGACTTGACCAGCGCGATCGCCTGCTCTGACAACGGCACGGCGCTGGCCAGCAAGGCGTCCATCTCGTCTCGGCAGGCCTGAGCGAACGCCTGGTCCTGAAGACTCGGGACGTTGATGTCGACGTTCAGGGCTGCACCGCGCAAAGCAGCCTGTGCTGCCAGCGCTCCCACGCCGGCGTCGCTGATGACGTTGCGGTTGCCGACCTCGGCCGCGCGCATCGACAACTTGATCACCTCGGCACAGGCGCGGGCGCAAGCCAGCGGCGCTTCGGTGGCTGCCCGCAGCGCGTGCTGGATGGCCGCGCCGCGCTCAGCCTTGTCCTCGTCGCTCAGCTTGGGCAGGCCGTAAGCGGCCATCAATCCATTGAAGGCGGCGATGTCCTCGGCCACCATGTCGGCCAGTCGCTGGCGCAGGGCTTCGGCATCGGCCAGCACGTCGCGCATCTCGCCTTCGACCTCGGCGTAGTTCTTCTTGCCGATGGTCAGGTTGCACACCATGCTGACCAAAGCCGCGCCCAGCGCGCCCATGATGGCCGCACCGCTGCCGCCGCCAGGGGTGGCTGCGCTGCTGGCGAGTTCGTCGAGGAATTGCGTGACGGGCTGTTCAATGATCATGTCAGTGTCTCCAGTTCAGGCCAGCGCCATGGCCTTGGCGGTGGCATAGATCTCTTCGGCATCGAGCACCCGGTCAGAGGCCTCGAACAACTGCGCGATGCAGGCGCGGTGAACCGCGAGCTTGAGTGCGCCAAAGCCGATCGCGCCCCAGCA
>CAMCNE010000148.1 GCA_945875935.1 Bordetella parapertussis | reverse complement strand
CGCAACGGTACGTTGGACGAAGTTCAGGCGCTCGCGCCGGTCTTCAATGCTTGCTCGCACACCACTGGAAACCTCGGTTTCTGGGAAGGTCGCAGGTGTCGCTCCTTCAGCCCGGATACCGGCCAACAAGAGGGCACCGCCTTGTGCGGCGCCCACACCGCATGCGCCTGCGGGGAAGCAGGTCGCGTGGCTCTTGTCGGACTTCTCATCATGCTGTTTTCTCTCTCGGCGCTTCGTGCGCCCGGGGCTGTCGCCGTCTGGCGATCGCCCGCACTCGCCGTGGCCGTTGCGGCCCTTCTCCTCACCTCGGTTTCACACGCGCAGGACTTGCCGGCGACTCCATCGCCAGCCGTCAACCTGCCACAGGTGGTGGTCATCGCCTCGCGCGAGCCGCAGCCGCGAGATCAGGTCACCGCCGATGTGATCGTGATCGATGCCCAGCGCATCCGCGACACGGCCGCCGATTCGCTTGAGGACTTGCTGCGCCGCGAGGCGGGCCTTCAGGTCGTGCGCTACGGCGGGCCGGGCCAGTCGGCCGGCGTGCTGATCCGCGGCGTGGGGTCGCCGGGCACGGTGGTGCTGATCGACGGTGTGCGTGTGGGTTCGGCAACGCTCGGTCTGGTGGCGTTCGATTCGATCAGCCTGTCGCAGATCGATCGCATTGAGGTGCTGCGCGGGCCGGGCTCGAGTCTTTACGGCGCTGATGCGGTGGGCGGCGTGGTTCGCATCACGACGCTGCGCGGGCAAGGGCCTGCGAGCGCGTCGGCCCGGCTGGCGGTGGGCGGGTATGACTCTTTCGAAGGCGATGCCGCCGTCAGTGGCAGCGCTGGTCGCTTCGACTACGCCGCCTCAGTCAGCTTCGAGGGCAGCGACGGCGTGTCTGCCGTGCGTCCGGGCGATGAGTATGGTGTCTACAACCCCGACAGCGACGGCTACGACCGGCGCACTGCGCAGCTGGGTCTTGGGTACACGCTGGTGCCGGGGCACCGGGTGTCGCTCAACCTGACCGATGCCCATCTGAAAGCCCAATACGACGGCACGGCTGCGCCCGATTACGACGCGGCGCTGGACCACATCAACCGGCTCGATACCCAGGTCATCTCGATTGGCTACGACGGTGTGTGGAGCCCGGTCTGGACCACACGCGTCCAGCTCGCCTTCAACGAAGACGATGCCAATCAGGGCGCTTCGGCGCCCGAGCGCAGCCTGACCCGGCGTGATCAGTACACCTGGCAAAACGCCTTCACGCTGGCGGCCGGTCATGAGGTGGTCGCGGTGCTCGAGCGTCTGGACGAGAAGGCCGAGCAGTTGAGCTACTTGTCCAACAAGAAGCGAAGCAACGATGCCTTCGGGCTGGGCTACTCGGGGCGCTTTGGCGCCAACCTGGTGTCCCTCGACGTGCGCCGCGATGACAACTCGGTCTACGGCGGCAACAACACCGGGCGCATCGGTCTGGGCCACGACTTCGGCCAGGGGCTGAGCGTTCGAGCACTCGCCGGCACCACCTTCCGCGCGCCAGCCTTCAATGACCTGTATTACGTCGACTATGGCGTGGACAGCCTGCAGCCTGAGCGCGGACGCAGCATCGAACTCGGGCTGGATTGGCGCGTTGGCCAAAGCAGCGCATCGCTCACCATCTACCGCAACCGCGTGAAGGATCTGATCAGCTTTCAGCGTAGTGAGAGCTTGTGTCCGTCGAACCCCAATTTCGACTACAAATATGGCTGCGCGTCCAACGTTGGCCGGGCGCTGCTTGAAGGTGCCAGCTTGACGGCGACCCACCAGATCGACGCGCTCAGCCTGCGTGCCGTTGTGGATCTGCTCAACGCCAAGGACGACGACACCGGTGAGCGGCTGCCCTTTCGTGCCAAGCATCAAGAGACCCTGTCTGCTGATTACCAGATCCGTGACTGGACCTTGGGCGGTACCGTCATGGTGGTGGGTGATCGCATCAGCGGCGGTGAGGTGCTGGGCGGCTACACCACCATCGATTTGCAGGCGCGCTGGCGTTTGACGTCGCAGTGGCGGCTCGAGGCCAAGGTGCTCAACGTGACCGATCGCGACATCGAGTACGTGCGCGACTACCGTGCGCTGGGGCGCCAGGCCTGGATCGGCGTTCGCTACAGCGGCGTCGGGTTCTAGACAGACAAAATCGGCGCATGCATGAATTGATCCTCGGCGGCCAGCGCAGCGGCAAGTCGCGCTGCGCTGAGCAGCGCGCCGAGTTGTGGCTGAGCCAACCGGGCCATGTGGCGGTTGTGCTGGCCACCGCGCTGGCCGGCGACGAGGAGATGCGCGTGCGCATCGAGCGTCACCGCCTGGATCGCAGCCGACGGCTGCCGCGTGTGTCCGATGAGGAAGTGCCCGTCGAGCTGGCCCATGCTCTGCGCCGCCTTTGTGCACCCCATCGCCTGGTGGTCATTGACTGCCTCACGCTGTGGCTGACCAATCTGTTGATGCCGCTGCAGGGTGGATCGCTCGATGACGGTGTATGGCATGCCGTTCAGGACGACCTGCTCGTTGCCCTGGAGTCAGCCAAGGGCCCGGTGCTGATGGTGTCCAACGAAATCGGCATGGGCGTGTCGCCGATGTCGAGCGAGGCCCGGCGATTCGTCGATCACCTGGGCCGACTGCATCAGGCGATGGCCCAACGCTGCTCCAGCGTGACGCTGATGGTGGCGGGTCTTGAGCTCGCGGTGCGGCGGCCCGCCCCATGAGATTTACGCGTGCTGGGGGTCGCTATTGGCTGCGCTGCCTCAGCGTTGCGTGGGTTGCCGTCTGCACCGTGTTTTGCGTGTGCGACGTCTGGGCTGCCACCGCGCCGGTCGTGTCGCTGCGCGATGACCGCGGGCGCGAGCAGGTCTTCGATGCGCCCCCCCAGCGCATCGTGAGCCTGTTGCCTTCGCTCACCGAAAGCATTTGTGCGCTGGGCGGCTGTGCCAAGCTGGTGGGCACCGACCGCTACTCGAGCTGGCCGGCCAGCGTGAACGCCTTGCCCAAGCTCGGCGGCCTCGAGGACACGCAGATCGAACGCATCGTCGCGCTGCGGCCCGATGTGGTGCTGACAGCGCCCTCGTCGCGCGTCATCGACAAGCTGGAATCGCTGGGCCTGCGCGTGCTGGTGCTCGAGCCGCAGACCCATGCCGACGTGCAGCGCAGCTTGCAGCTTCTGGCCACGATGCTGGGCACGCCATCGGCCGCCGCGCCGCTGTGGGCCGGCATCGAGCGCGATGTGGCCCTGGCTGCAGCGCGCGTGCCCGCCGCCGTGCGTGGCCAGCGGGTCTATTTCGAGATCGACAGCACGCCCTATGCGGCCGGCGAGGGCTCGTTCATCGGCCAGACGTTGGGCCGCCTGGCGATGGCCAATGCGGTGCCGGCATCGCTTGGCCCATTCCCCAAGCTGAACCCCGAGTTCGTCGTGCGTGCCCAGCCCGACGTGGTGATGGCGGCTGCAGTGCCGCTCGCTGAGATGCCTGGCCGACCGGGCTGGAGCGGCCTGCGTGCCTTGCGCGAGTCTCGCGTGTGCGGCTTCCAGCCGGCGCAATACGACTTGCTGGTGCGCCCGGGTCCGCGATTGGGCGAGGCTGCTTTGGCGCTAGCCGATTGCCTCGCAGCCATCCACGCGCATCCATGAGCGCAAACACAGCGCCCCAGCACGCAGCCGACCGCAGTTCGCGCCGTGGTCTCGCGCTTGGCCTGCTGATGGCGAGCGCCGCGCTGCTGCTGGCCGGTCTGGCGGTGGGCAGCGATGGCTGGTCGTGGCCCAGTGGCTCGGATGCTGACGCGGGCCTGATCGTTGGCCAGATCCGCGCACCGCGCACGCTGGGTGCGTGGCTGGTGGGCGCCTTGCTGGGTCTGTCGGGCGCCATTGCGCAGGGCTTGTTTCGCAATCCGCTGGCCGATCCTTACCTGCTGGGCTCAGCCTCGGGCGCGTCGTTGGCGGTGGTGATCGTGCTGGCAGCCACATCGCTCGGTGGCCTCGCCATCGGCGGTGCGGCGGTTGGTGCGCTGATGCAACTGGGCCTGGTCGGCGCGGCCTTTGTCGGTGCGCTGGCCGGTGTGCTGCTGACGCTGGCGCTGTCGCGTGGCACGCAGGAAACCACGCGGCTGCTGCTCGCCGGCGTGGTGGTGGGCGTGGTGCTGTCGGCTGCGGGCGATCTGCTGGCTTCTGCGGCGCCGCAAACGCTGCGTGC
>CAMCNE010000147.1 GCA_945875935.1 Bordetella parapertussis | reverse complement strand
CCCAGGTTGTCTCGTCCAAACCGCGTGATCACCTCGCGCATCAAGAGCGCGCCGATCACCCGCCGCTGAATGGCCAGCGATCGCATGAAGCTGGCTGTGGGCACCGCGGGCTGCATCAGTCGGTGTGCTCTTTGACGCTGGACACCACCAGGCTCAGCACGCCCCACAGCACCAGGCCCAGGGCCAGCACCGTGAAGGTAGAGCGGATGCGCCGCGGCTCGACGGCCATGTCGGGCAAGTTGGGCTGCACCAGCCGCTCAAGGTAGAGCTGCTTGCGCTGGGCTTCGCTGCGCGCGGTTTCGAGCGAGGCCAGCGCGCTGCCCAACTGCCGGTCGGCAAAGCCCTTGTCGAGCGTGAGGCGGTCGTACACCGGGGCCTTGCCGGTGAGCGAGGTGCCGCTGCCGATGACCTTGCCGGTTTCAGCCGCAATCGCCTGGCGCAGGCCCGCAGCCCGGCTGGCCAGCGCGCCAATTTGCGGGTTGTTGGGCGCCACCTGGCGGATCTGCGCGAGCTGGCCTTCGGTGGCCAGCAGCTCTTCTTGAATGCGCGCCACGCCTTGCAGTTGCAGCGCCGACTGGCTGGTGGGGTCAAACACCGAGCGGTCGGCGCGGTAGGCCGCCAGCGCCAGTGCTGCCGCCTTGGCCTTGGACTCGGCTTGTTCTACCTCTTGCTCGGCCACGCGGATGAGGTCTTGGCGGCTGCGGTCGTTCAGGTTGTTGACCAGCCGCTCACCCATGTTGAGCAGCATGTCGTTGATGGCCTTGGCGTCATCGGCGGTGAACGCGTGCACGCGCAGCACGGTGATCGACGACACGGTGTCGTAGTCGATGTTGACCTGCTTCTGGTAGTAGCGGTGCAGGGCTTCAAAACTGTCGTCCCAATCCAGGCCGGGAAAGCGGTTGATCACATCAACGCTGTGGCTGGAATACGCGCTGCGCACGTGCAGCTTGTCGTCAAGCTCGCGCAGCGCATCGCGCGAGCGCATGTAGTCGTGCACCGAGTAGGTGTCGTCTTGCGAGCGCGTGAAGCCCGTGCCCTGCAGCAGCGAGCCCAGGCTCGACTGCGAAGGGCGCTGCGGATTGCGCACCACGAAGCGCGCCTCTGAGATGTAGACATCAGACGCGATCAGCCCGTAATAGACCACCGCCAGCGCCGTGGGCACCAGCACCGTGAACACGAAGATGGCGTTGAACCACCCCGGCAAACGCCGGGGGCGAGGGGCGGCGGGCGCTGGTGAGGGCGCTGCGGCGGGGATGGCGACGGGGGAGGATTCCAAGGGGAAGGGCTCAGGGGTTAGGGATTACGGTCTTATGAAGGTTGTTGTCAGCGCCAGCACTTCGCACCCGGGCACGTAGCCCCTCAAAGTAGTCAGCACAAACCGGCGCAGTGGGCGCTGATGACACGCCCGCCAGCAGGAGTCCGCGCAGGGTCAACCGATCCTGATCCTCGCGCATCAACTCCCGACCGGACTCGATGCTAGTGCCGCGGGCACGCTCTGGCGAGCTCATCACCCCGCCACCGCCTCAACCACCGTTTGCAACTGCGCCTCGGTGTGCATGCAGCTGATGAAAAACCGCAGCCGTGCGGCGCGTTCTTCGACGGCGGGGTAGATGATGGGTTGAACGTTGATGCCCCGCTCAAAGAGCCTTTGCGAGAGCTTCACCGCCTTGAGCGAGCTGCCCACGATGGCCGGGATGACGGCGTGGCCTTGGCTCAGGCCGGTGTCGATGCCGTGGCTGCGGGCGAGTTGCAGGAAATGCTGCGAGCGGCGCTGCAGGCGCTCGACGCGCTCGGGCTCTCTTTGCATGACACGCAGTGCTTCGAGCGAGGCGGCGGCCAGCGGTGGCGAGATGCCCACGCTGTAGACGAAGCCGGGCGCGGCGTACTTGAGGTTTTCGATCAGCGCGCGCTCGCCGGCGATGTAGCCGCCGCAGCCGGCCAGCGCCTTGCTGAGCGTGCCCATCCAGATGTCGACTTGCGTGCCGGCCACGCCAAAGTGCTGGCGGATGCCGCCGCCGGTGGCGCCCAGCACGCCCAGCGAATGCGCCTCGTCGACCATCAAAAAAGCCTTGTGGCGCTGCTTGATGGCGATGAGCCCCGGCAGGTCGGGGATGTCGCCGTCCATGCTGTACAGGCCTTCGACGACGATGAGCACGCGCTCGAACTGGCCGCGAATCTCGGCCAGGATGCCGTCGAGCGCGGCCAGGTCGTTGTGCGGAAACGAGCGCCGCGAGCTGCCGGCCAGGCGGATGCCTTCGAGCGTGCTGTTGTGGATGAGGCTGTCGTGGATGACCAGGTCTTTCGGCCCGAACAGGTAGCCGATGGTGCTGACGTTGGTGGCGTGGCCGCTGACGAAGACCACGCAGTCGTCGACCTCGTAAAACTCGGCCAAGGCCACTTCCAGTTCGCGCTGGATGGGCCGCTCGCCGGCCACCAGCCGGCTGGCCGAGGCCGAGGTGCCGTAGCGATCGATCGCGTCCTTGGCGGCCTTGTTGACCGCCATGTGGCCGGCCAGCCCGAGGTAGTTGTAGCTGGAAAAGTTGATGCAGGTGCGCCCGTCGATCACAGTGGTGGCGCCAGCCACGCCTTCGTGCGACTTGAAAAACGGGTTGACCAGGCCGAGGCGATTGGCGGCGGCCTGCGGCACCAAGAGCTTTTCGTAGCCGGGGTGGCGATCGAAGCGGCACATCGCGTCGGATACCTGCGGGTGGCTGGCCGTGCGCGATGCCGGCATGGCGCCCGAGGCGGACGGCTCGCCGGACTTGCGGCCCAGAAAGCGCTGGATCAGCTGGCTCTTGGCCGACGCGTCAAGGGGCGACTTGCTCATGCGCTGCGCCTGGCGCGGCTTTGCGCCAAGGCTTGTGCATCGCTGGCCAGACGTTCGAGCAGTTCGGGCGTGGCGTCTTCGCCGTGCTGGCGGGCCACATCGGCCACCATCGAGTCGATCGAATGGGCTGCGGTCGCGGGCTCGGCGTCGCTGCCCAGCAGCTTGTCGACCAGACGCGCGGCCACGCGGTCGACCGCCATGCCGTCGCCCAGCATCATGGCCGGCAGCTTGACGCCAAAGCGCTGCTCGAGCCCGAGTGCAAGTTCCACGGCCATCAGCGAATCCATGCCCTGATCGTGCAACGAGCGCGCGGTGTCGACGCGGTCGACGGCGATGCACAGCACCCGCGCCACCTCGTGGGCGACCATGTCGCGCACCAGGCCGACGGCTTCGGCCGCAGATTTGCCGGCGATCAGGGCCAGCACATCGATGCGTTCGCTGGCGTCGGTCTGGCCGGCGCGACTGGTGCGATTGAGCTGCTCAAAGCGCGCGCTGTGCGCCGACGGCAACACCCGAGCGAGCACCGACCAATCGAAGTTGGCCGCTGCGCACGGGGCGCCCGATCCGGCCAGCAGCCCATCCAGCAGGTCCAGCGCCCACGCGCTGGACAAAGGCGCGGCGCCCAGCCGCTGGACGAGGCTGTCCTTGACGGCCGCCTGGCGGCTCAGGTAGCCGGCGTCGCCGATCGGCCCCCAGCCGATGCAGGTGGCGGGCAGGCCCATGCCGCGGCGCAGTTCGGTCAGCCCTTCAAGGCCGGCGTTGGCAGCCACGTAGTTGGCCTGACCCGGGTTGCCGATGAGGGTGGTGACCGACGAATAGACCACGAAGTGATCGATGGGGATGTCGAGCGTGAGGCTGTGCAAATGCCAGGCGCCGAGCAGCTTGGGGCGCAGCACGCCGTGCATGCGCTCAGCGTCGAGCTGCGAAATGAGCGCATCGTCGAACACAGCGGCCGCGTGCAGCACGCCCTTGAGCGGCGGCATCTTGCGGCGGATGCGCTCGATGACCGTGCCCAGCGACTCGGGGTTGGTGATGTCACATGCCACCGCCCACACGCTCACGCCGCGCGCCTTGAATTCGGCCACCGCCTGCGCAGCACCGGGCGTGTCGAGCCCGCGCCGCCCGAGCAGCACGAGGTGGCCCACGCCGCGATCAGCCAGCCAGCGCGCCGACTCGAGCCCGAAGCCAGACAGACCGCCGCTCACGAGCCAGGTGCTGTCGGCCTCGAAGCGGGCCACCGGTTTTGGCCGTGCCGCGGGCTCGGGGAGCGGCACGACGGCCATCGACACCACCACCTTGCCGATGTGACGCGCCTGCTGCATGGTGCGAAACGCATCGACCACGCGCGCGGCCGGAAACGTGCGGCACGGCAGCGGCGACAGCACGCC
>CAMCNE010000146.1 GCA_945875935.1 Bordetella parapertussis | reverse complement strand
ACACGGTGAGCACGTCGCCCAGGCGCACCGGCAGCAGAAATTCCATGCTCTGGCTGACCCACAGCGCACCGGGCCCCGGCAGCTTGGTGCCGATCACCGTGGAGATGAACGACGCGCCGAGCATGCCGTGCACCACGATGTCCTTGAAGGGCGTTTGCGCGGCGAAGGCCGCATCGACGTGCAAGGGGTTGTCGTCACCGGTCATGCGCACGAACTGGCGGATGTCCTCCTCGGTGATCGTCTTCGTCAGCTCGCGACGGTCCCCGATGCGGATGGCGTCGAAATCGGCGAATGCACTCATGGCTTTGGGCCCTCCAGATGCAGATCCAGATGCCAGCGCCACAGGCTGGCACCGAAGTTGAAACCGGCCCCGACCGCGGCCAGCATGACCAGACTGCCCGGTCGGATCAGCCCCTTGTGCACCGCTTCGCTCAGCGCAATGGCCAGCGACGCGGAGCCGGTGTTGCCGATCTCCTGCACGTTGGTGTACGTGCGATCCAGGCCCAGACCCATCTTGCGAACGATGTACTCGATGAGCCTGAGGTTGGCCTGATGGAAGACCAGGAAGTCGATATCGCTCATCGCCACGCCCGCCTTTTGCGCGCAGCGGCGCATGACTGTCGGCAGGTGCGTGATGGCCTGCTTCCAGGTGGCGATGCCGTTCATCTCCATGGTGTCGATGGCAGGGTCGTACTGACGACCTGCGATCGGATGGCTCGAGCCTCCGCCGCGCATGCGCACCGATTCGTAGTTCGAGCTGTCGGTGAAAAAGGCCGACGCCCGGATGCCTTCGTCGGCGCCGCGCCGCCCGAGCACGATGGCGCCGGCGCCGTCGCTCAGGTAGATGGCGGTGTTGACATCGCGGCGGTCGACATAGCGCGAGCACATCTCGACACCCACGACCAGTGCATGGCGAACCTCGGCGTCGGCTTTCATGCGGTCAGCCGCGACCGTCAGGCCGGTGACCACGCCGGTGCAGTTGGCCTGCAGGTCGAAGATCTGTGCGCCCTTGGCCCCCAGGTCCTGATGCAGCTTGGCCGACAACGGCGGGAAGATGTAGTCGCCCGAGAAGGTGCACACGATGATCAGGTCGAGCTCGGCGGCCGTGATGCCCGCCATCGCCAGCGCCTGGTTGGCCGCAGCCAGGGCATAGCCGCTGGCCGTGTCGTTGGGGCCTGCCAGGTAGCGCCGCTGGATGCCCGTCTTTTCGATGATCCATTCGGGCGACACGTCGAGCCGCTCGCACAGCGCGGCGTTGTCCTCGACGAAGCTCGGCAGGTGGTGGCCGACACCGATGATGCCGATGCCTGTGTCGGTGGCTGCAGTCATGTGCTGTGGGTGGGTTGTTCGTCGGCCTGCAGAAACGCCTGCAGTGCCGCGTTGTGGGTGCGGATCCAGCCCAGCGCTGCCGATTCGCCGTGACCGGGATGCACCTGCATGTGCGGCGCAAAGCGCTCCCACAGCGACTGTATGGATTGCCGAAGCTGCGCCGGCTTCTCGCCCGGCAGCTTCGACAGGCCCACGCCGCGTGCGTACAGCGTGTCGCCGGTGAACAGGCTGTCGACATGCTGCACGACGCAGCTGCCCGGTGTGTGACCCGGCACCGGGTGAAAGCTGAAGTTCTCGCCCTCGACATCCACCGTCGCATGCTCGGCGCTCACCGCCGTCACCTCGGGCTGTTCGATGCGCGCGTCGATCTTGAAGGCCATCAGCAAAAAATTGGACGAGCGCAGCGTGGGCACGTCGGCCTCCGGCACATAGACCGGGCAGCCGTGCCTGCGCTGCAGCACCGACGCGCTGCCCGCATGGTCGAAGTGGCCGTGCGTGCACAGCACCGCAGCGGGTTTGAGGCCCAGCGACTCGATGGCAGACTCGATGGCCGCGCCATCCAGACCGGGGTCGATGACCGCGCAGCGTGATCCATCGCCCGCGCCCAGGCCCACGATGTAGCAGTTCGACGGAAACACCCCCGCCGTCACGCGCCACACGCGAGCACGTTCGTCGACGAGCGTGGCTGGCATGCCCACCTCAGTTCACGCCGCCGAGGAACACCGTCTGCGCAGTGATGTAGGCGCTGCGCTCGGAGGCGAAGAAATCGATCACGTTGAGCACGTCGTCGTCGACGGCGTAGCGCGGCATGGGCAGCCGCGCGATCACTGCATCGACCTTCTCGCGCGGCAGCTGGCGCAGCATGTCGGTTTCCATCGCGGTGATGCCCAGGGTGTTGCAGGTGACGTTCATCGGTGCGAATTCGCGCGCCATCACATTGGCCAAGGTGGCCACGGCCGCCTTGCACGCGGCGTACATCGAGTCGCCTTCGGGCTCGAGGCTCGCGGCCATCGAGCCGATGTTGATGATGCGCCCCCATTTGCCCTTGCGCATCATCTTGGCCGCCTCGCGCGAGACGAGAAACGGGCCCATCAGATTGATGTTGACCATGGCCTGTGCCGCGCTGGCCGGCAAGATCATGGCGTACTGCGAGGTCAGCACCGCAGCGTTGTTGACCACGATGTCCACGCTGATGCCTTGTGCGCGCAGCCCGGCGAAAAGTGCTTGCACCGCAGCCGCATCGGACACGTCGGCCTGGCAGTGGCGGTAGGCCTCGTGCGTCAGATCCGAGCCGCCGCGGCTCACGCCGATCA
This sequence comes from Bordetella parapertussis, assembly GCA_945875935.1. Taxonomy (GTDB): domain Bacteria; phylum Pseudomonadota; class Gammaproteobacteria; order Burkholderiales; family Burkholderiaceae_C; genus PBB1. Next base: position 1,656 of record CAMCNE010000146.1, on the reverse strand, counting down.
CGGTCGCGCCCTCTTTGAGAAAGTGCTCGGCGATGAGCCGGCCCACGCCACGGCTGCTGCCGGTGACGAGCGCGACGCGTTCGCTGTACAAAGCCATGGCCGTGCCGCTCAGGCGCGAGCGAGCAGCTTGACCACGTAGTCGGTCAGCGCGGCCACGCTGGCGAATGGCGACACCGCCTGGCTCATGGCCTCGTCGTCGGTGAGGCTGACCGACTGGCCGAACCGGTCGCTCACGCCCGATTCCACATCGACGACCAGCGACACCAGCGACAGCGAGTCGAGCAGCGCGTCGGGGCCGAACAGCCGGGTCTCCGCGGCCACCGGCACGCGCTTGTCGGCAGGCAGTTCGTCGTTGAGGCTGCGCAGCGCGCCGTGAATGATCTCGATGACGCTGTCTCGGGTGTCCATGGGCTTACTCCTTCGGGGTGTTCGGGGCAGGGTGCAATCGGGCTGCAGCGATCATGCCCTTGAGGCGACGCTGCGCGGTGCGTCGGTAGTCGGTCTCGAGCAGGCCGAACATCACCGCATCCTGAAAGCGTCCGTTGATGAAATAGTGCTCGCGCAGCCGGCCTTCTTCGCTCATGCCCATGTAGCGCTGCCACTTCATCATGAGCGTGTTGTCGGCAGCCACCGTGCCGAACACGCGGTGCAGCCCGAGCCGATCGAAGGCCAGCTCGTAGATCAGCAGCATGGCCTCGGCGGCCACCGGCACGCCGCGCGCGGCTGGCTCGTCACCGATCAGAAAGCGTCCGGGCTCGGCGTGCGAGTTGACGGTGTCGATGCCTGTGAGCGCGACCATGCCCACGGGCTGGCCGCTCTTGAGCGCGATGATGAAGTTGTGCTCGCTGGCCGATCGCGAGGCGATCCAGCGCGCTTGCTGCTCGACCGTGTCGGCGCCCTTGTTCAGCAGCATGGCGCGCTTGCCTTGCCGCCAGGCGAAAGTCAGCGCTGCGTCGTCGACGCGCAGCGCTCGCAGGTCGACGAATTCACCGTGCAGGGTGAGGCCGGCGGCGCTGTCGCTCATGTGCGGTACACGACGAAGGCGGCCGCCTCGGGCACCGGCACGCCGGGCGCGCTCGGTGCGAATGCCGTGGCCGAAAAAGACTGCTCGATGGCAAAGCCGGCTTGCTGCAGTTGCAGTGCCACGGCCTGCGCATCGCGGTACAGGTAGATGTGATCGGCATGAGCTGCATTCACCGCCGCGGTGATGAAGGCCTTGCCGCCGGGCTGCAAGGCCGCGTGCAGCGCGCGCAAGAAGCCCACGGGGTCTTCGAGATGCTCGAGCACTTCGACGCACACCAGCCACGGCACCGGCGCCATCGGGTGCTCCAGGATGTCCTGGCATCGCACCTCGTAGCGCTGCGCCGCGCCCACAGCGCTCACGTGCTGCTCGGCGTAACGGCAAGACGACGGGCTGATGTCGTAGCCCGTGCCGTGAGACGCGCTCACCTGCTCGAGGATGCGCCGCGAATACAGCGCCGTGCCGATGCCGACTTCGGCGAATTCGGCGCTGTGCGAGCGCGACATCGGCTCGGCAAAGGCGGTGTCGAAGAACTGGATCTGGCGGTAGTGGTGCGGCCACAGAAAGTGCGACAGCAGCAGCCCGGGCAGGTACTCGCTGGCCATGTGCTGCTCGTTGAAATAGACCTCGCTGGC
>CAMCNE010000145.1 GCA_945875935.1 Bordetella parapertussis | reverse complement strand
CAGGCACAGGCGATGCTCGCGGGTGACGCGATGCAGGCGCTGGCCTTCGAGGTGCTCACGCCTGATGACGACGCTGACATGCCGCCCGTCTTGCAGGCCCGGCTGTGCGCTTTGCTCTCGCGTGCGGCGGGATGCGCCGGCATGGCCGGCGGGCAGGCCATCGATCTGGCCAGCGTGGGCCAGCCGCTCGACGAGCGCACCCTGCGTGACATGCATCACCGCAAGACGGGCGCCCTGCTGCGCGCGAGCGTGATCATGGGCGCTGCCTGTGGCGACATCGACAAGCGTGCCAACGATGCGCTGGCCGCTTACGGCGACGCGATCGGCCTGGCCTTCCAGGTGATCGACGACGTGCTGGATGTGACGCAGGACTCGGGTGTGCTCGGCAAGACCGCCGGCAAGGACATGGACTCCAACAAGCCGACCTACGTCAGCTTGATGGGACTGGAGGCTGCCAGTCGCCATGCCGTCGAGTTGCGCGATCGGGCTCATGCGGCGCTGGCTCAGTCTGGCCTGGCAGACACGAAGTGGCTCGGCCGGCTGGCCGACAAGGTGGTGGAACGGGACAGTTGACGATGAAAAACGAGTTGCTTCTTTCAATCGAATCGCCGGCTGACGTGCGCCGGCTCTCGCGCAGCCAGTTGCACACGCTGGCCGCCGAGTTGCGCGACTACCTGCTGCACAGCGTGGCGCAAACCGGCGGGCATCTGTCGTCCAACCTGGGCACGGTCGAGCTCACCATCGCCTTGCACCATGTGTTCAACACACCGCACGACCGCATCGTGTGGGACGTGGGCCACCAGACCTACCCCCACAAGATCCTGACCGGTCGGCGCGACCGCATGAATTCACTGCGTCAGCAAGGCGGCATCAGCGGCTTTCCGCGTCGCGATGAAAGCGAGTACGACGCCTTCGGCACGGCCCACTCGTCCACCTCGATCTCGGCGGCACTCGGCATGGCTGTGGGCGCACGGCAGCAAGGCGAGCATCGCAAGTCGATCGCGGTGATCGGTGACGGCGCCATGAGCGCCGGCATGGCGTTCGAGGCGCTCAACAACGCCGGCGTGGGCGGGGCCGACCTGCTGGTCATCCTCAACGACAACGACATGTCGATCTCGCCACCGGTGGGCGCGCTCAACCGTTACCTGGCGCGCCTGATGAGCGGTCGCTTCTATGCCAACGCACGCGACACCGCCAAGTCGGTGCTGAAGAACGCCCCACCCCTGCTCGAGCTGGCGCGTCGTTTCGAGTCGCATGCCAAGGGCATGGTCGTGCCCGGCACCATCTTCGAGGAGTTCGGCTTCAACTACGTGGGCCCGATCGACGGACACGACCTCGAGGCCCTGGTGCCCACGCTGGAGAACCTGCGCAACCTCAAGGGACCGCAGTTCCTGCACGTGGTGACCAAAAAAGGCCGTGGCTACCAGCTCGCCGAAAACGACCCCATCGCCTATCACGGCCCCAGCAAGTTCAACCCGGCCGAAGGCATCAAGTCGGCCACCCCCGGCAAGCCCACCTTCACCCAGGTGTTCGGCAGCTGGCTGTGCGACATGGCCGAGGCCGATCCCCGGCTGGTGGGCATCACGCCGGCCATGCGCGAGGGCTCGGGCATGGTCGAGTTCGAGCGGCGGTTTCCCACCCGGTATCACGACGTGGGCATTGCCGAGCAGCACGCGGTGACCTTTGCCGCCGGTCTGGCCTGCGAAGGCCTCAAGCCCGTGGTGGCGATCTATTCCACCTTCTTGCAGCGCGCCTATGACCAGCTCATTCACGACGTGGCCATCCAGAAGCTGCCGGTGGTGTTTGCGCTGGACCGCGCCGGACTGGTGGGTGCCGATGGCGCCACCCACGCCGGCAACTACGACATCGCTTTCACGCGCTGCATTCCGAACATGAGCGTGATGACGCCGGCCGACGAGAACGAATGCCGCCAGCTGCTCTACACCGCATACATGCAGGACCACCCGACCACCGTGCGGTATCCGCGTGGCAAGGGCGTCGGCGTCGAGATCCAGCGCGAAATGACCGCCATCCCGCTGGGCAAGGGCGAAATCAGGCGGCGCATCACCGGCTCGGGCTGCAACGGCAAGCGCATCGCGATCCTGGCGTTTGGCGCCTTGCTCTATCCGGCACTGGCAGCGGCCGAAAACCTCGATGCCACGGTGGCCAACATGCGGTTTGCCAAGCCGCTCGACATGGACTTGGTGGCCGAGCTGGCGCGCACGCACGACGCGCTGGTCACGGTGGAAGATGGCTGCGTGATGGGCGGCGCGGGCTCTGCCGTGGGCGAGGCGCTCAGCCAGATCGTGCTGGCGCCGGTGCCGCTGCTGCACCTGGGTCTGCCCGATGAATTCATCGAGCACGGTGATCCGGTGGTGCTGATGAGCCAGCTGGGTCTTGACGCTGCGGGCATCGAGAAGTCAATCCGCCATCGTTTCGGCAGCGGGCCTGCCTTGGTGAGCCCAGCGGCTGCGAATTGACGGCGGCCGTGCAGTGACCTGGTTCGGGGCATGAATTACGCGCACGCCATCGGCGCTTCGCGTTACGTCTTTGCGGACCTGAAGACGCTGCTGGCCCGCGCCACACCCGAGCGTTCGGGTGATCACCTGGCCGGGGTGGCAGCGGCCAGTGCCGAGGAACGTGCCGCCGCGCAGATGGCCCTGGCCCAGGTGCCGCTGAGGCAGTTCCTGAACGAAGTGGTGGTGCCCTACGAATCCGACGAGGTCACCCGGCTGATCATCGACACCCACGATGCGGTGGCGTTTTTGAAGGTGGCACACCACACCGTGGGCAGCTTTCGCGAGTGGCTGCTGAGCGACGCGGCCGACGGCGATGCGCTGGCCGCGCTGGCTCCGGGGCTCACGCCCGAGATGGTGGCGGCCACCTCGAAGATCATGCGCAACCAAGACCTGGTCATGGTGGCGCGCAAGGTGCGCGTGCGCAGCCGCTTTCGCGGCACCATCGGGCTGCCCGGTCGGCTGTCGGCTCGGCTGCAGCCCAACCACCCCACCGACGACAGCGCGGGCATCGCCGCCAGCCTGCTCGACGGCTTGCTGCTGGGCAGCGGCGATGCGGTCATTGGCATCAACCCGGTGACCGACAACGTGCCCCAGGTGATCCGGCTGGTGCACATGCTCGATGCGGTCATTCAGCGCTACGGCATCCCCACGCAGTCGTGCGTGCTCACCCATGTGACCAACACGCTGGCGGCGATCGAACGCGGCGCGCCGGTCGATCTGGTGTTTCAGTCGATCGGTGGCACGCAAGCCACCAACAGCAGCTTCGGCATCGACCTGGCGGTGCTGGCCGAAGCGCGCGCGGCAGCGCTGTCGCTGCGGCGTGGGGCTGATTTCGACGGGCAGATCGGCGACAACGTCATGTACTTCGAGACCGGGCAGGGCAGCGCGCTGTCGGCCAACGCCCACCACGGCTGCGACCAGCAGACCATCGAGGCGCGCGCCTACGCGGTGGCGCGGCACTTCAAGCCGCTGCTGGTCAACACCGTGGTCGGCTTCATCGGCCCCGAGTACCTCTATGACGGCAAGCAGATCACCCGCGCCGGGCTCGAGGACCACTTTTGCGGCAAGTTGCTCGGGCTGCCCATGGGCTGCGACATCTGCTACACCAACCATGCCGAGGCCGACCAGAACGACATGGACGTGCTGCTCACCGTGCTGGGTGTGGCCGGCTGCACTTTCATCATGGGCGTGCCGGGATCGGACGACGTGATGCTGAACTACCAGACCACCTCGTTTCACGATGCGCTGTATGCGCGGCGCGTGCTCGGGCTGCGCCCGGCGCCTGAGTTCGAAGGCTGGCTCGAGCGCATGGGCGTGTTTTCCGGCGGCGAGTCGCCGCGTTTGGTCGACCACGCCAGCGGCCTGCCGCCGGCCTTCGAGCCGTCGCTGGCCACGGTGTCGGCTGGGTCGGTGGTCGGCCAGCCTTTCAAGGCGCTGAGTCAATTCACCCCGGCGCGCATCGGGCTCGGCCGTACCGGCGTGAGCTTGCCGACCGATGCCCAGCTCGACTTCCAGCAAGCCCATGCGCGTGCTCGCGATGCGGTGCACCGCCCGCTCGATGTCGAGGCCCTGCGCGCCGAGATCGAGACGCTGGGCCTGCCGACGCTGCCGCTGCACAGCGCGGCCGGCTCACGGCAGATCTATTTGCAGCGCCCCGACCTGGGGCGACGTCTGGGCGTGGCCTCGCGCCAGCAGCTCGAAGCGCTGCGTGCCGATCGCCATGTGGGCGGCGTGCGCTCCTTCGATATCGCCTTCGCGGTGGTCGATGGGCTGTCGGCGCT
>CAMCNE010000144.1 GCA_945875935.1 Bordetella parapertussis | reverse complement strand
GCGGGAGAGGGAGCCATCATCAGCAAGGAACAGCCATGAAACAACTTCAAGACGCCTACATCGTTGCCGCCACGCGCACGCCGGTGGGGCGGGCGGGGCGGGGCGTGTTTCGCAACACGCGGCCTGATGACTTGCTGGTTGCGGCCATTCGGGGGGCGCTGGGGCAGGTGCCCACGCTGGATCCCAAGGCGATCGAAGACGCCATCATCGGCTGCGCGATGCCTGAGGCCGAGCAGGGCTACAACGTGGCGCGGCTGGCGGTGCTGCTGGCGGGGTTGCCACAAAGCGTGGGCGGCGTCACGGTGAACCGGTTTTGCGCGTCGGGTCTCACGTCCATCCAGATGGCGGCCGATCGCATTCGTGTGGGTGAGGCCGAGGTGATGATTGCGGGCGGTTGCGAGAGCATGAGCATGGTGCCGATGACCGGCAACAAGCCCTCGTTCAACCCGGCGGTGTTCATGCGCGACGAGGACATCGGCATCGCCTACGGCATGGGCCTGACCGCCGAGAAGGTGGCGCAGCAATGGAAGGTCACGCGCGAGGCGCAGGATGAATTTGCGCTGCAGTCGCACCAGCGCGCCACGCAGGCTGCGGCCGCTGGCGAGTTCACTGCCGAGATCACGCCGGTGGAGGTGACCGACCGCTCGCCCAATCTCGCCACTGGTGAAGTCAACCGCAAGACGAGCACTGCGAGCGCCGACGAAGGCCCGCGCGCCGACACCACGCTCGAAGCACTGGCCAAGCTGCGCCCGGTGTTTGCCGAAAAGGGCAGCGTGACGGCTGGCAACAGCTCGCAGACCAGCGACGGCGCGGCGTGCCTGATTCTGGCCAGCGAGCGCGCCATCAAGGCGCACAACCTGCAGCCGCTGGCTCGCTTCGTGAGCTTCGCCAGCCGCGGCGTGCCGCCCGAGGTGATGGGCATCGGCCCGATCGAGGCCATCCCCGCCGCGCTGCGTTACGCCGGGCTGCAGCAAGCCGACCTCGACTGGATTGAGCTCAACGAAGCCTTTGCCGCGCAGTCGCTGGCGGTGCTCAACACGCTGGGCCTTGACCGCAGCAAGGTCAACCCGCTGGGCGGCGCGATCGCTCTCGGCCACCCGCTGGGTGCGACCGGCGCCATTCGTGCGGCCACTGTCATCCACGCGTTGCGCCGACGGCAGCTGAAGTACGGCATGGTCACGATGTGCGTGGGCTCGGGCCAGGGCGCGGCCGGAATTTTTGAGCGATGCTGAACTCGATGGACATCAAGACCGCCACCCTCAACGGCGTGGCCACGATCGAGATCGCCCGGCCGCACAAGAAGAACGCGCTCACCGCCGAGATGTATTCGGCGATGGCCGCTGCGCTGCGTGCCGCCGACGCCGACGCCGCCGTGCGCGCGTTGCTGATCACCGGCCAGCCGGGCATCTTCACCTCGGGCAACGACATCGACGATTTCATGAACCGTCCGCCCTCGACGCCCGACGCGCCGGTGTTCGACTTCATGCGCGCGCTGGTCGCCTGCCGCAAGCCGGTGGTGGCCGCCGTCACGGGTGCGGCCATCGGCATCGGTACCACCATGATGCTGCACTGCGATCTGGTCTATGTGTCCGACGAGGCGAGGCTGGCGATGCCGTTTGCGAGCCTGGGGCTGGTGCCCGAGTTCGCGTCCAGCCTGATCCTGCCGCAGTTGATAGGGCAGGCCAAGGCTGCCGAAAAGCTGCTGCTGGGCGATCCGTTCACCGCCGAAGAGGCCGTGGAGATGCGCATCGCCAACGCCGTGTTGCCCGCCGGCGAGGTGCTGCGCCACGCACGCCGCATGGCCGAGCGTTTCAACACGCTGCCGCCCGGCGCGGTGCGCGACAGCAAACAACTGCTGCGCCGCGCCAGCGTCGAGCGCGTGCTGGAGACCATCAACGCCGAAGCCATCATCTTCGGCCAGCGCCTGTCCAGCCCCGAAGCCACCGAGGCCTTCAGCGCGTTCTTTCAAAAGCGCAAGCCGGATTTTTCGAGCTTCAGCTGAGGGCCGGCCGGCGCCGGGTTGGGCCGCGTTCAGGCAGCGCCGTCCCGTGGATCGGCTGAATCTGCACCGGGATCGCGGGCAATGCGCGCGACGCCGAGCTTGAGGCCCAGCATGCCGAAGATGCTGTTCATCGTGTTGACGCTGCCGGGGCTGCGCTCTTGTTCGATGTCTTGCATCGTCCGGTAGGCCACGCCGGAGAGCTTGGCCATCTCTGCCGTGGTCAGCCGCATCGTTTTCTTGAGGTGGCGCACGGCTTGCGGCAGCGACCACTCGGGGTGGGCCAGCACATCCTCGACGGCTTGCCGGCGCAGCTCGAGCTGCTCGGGGATGGACAGGGTGTTGAAGCGCTTGTCCATGGTCTTCAGCGCAGCGCGGCCAGTTGCTGCGCCAGAGCCAGGATGCCCGGGCGCAGATGGGCGAGAACGTCGGCATCCACTCCCATCGCCACGCCTTCGTCAGCGATCCGCTCCAGGGCCGGCACCATCGTCTTCAGCCCTTCGACCAGAGGCTCACGCAGGAGCGGGGCGGGCTTGCGGCGTGGCTTCTTGATCAGCGCGCCCAGATCGCACACGCGGTCCAGCACGCGGGCCCAGTCGGGCTGACCGGCGTCGTTGTTGTCCCAGCGTATGCGCCGCGCGATGCCGTCAGGGTGCAGGTACATCGGCGCAAAGTCGTACAGAGGGGTGAGGGCGATGTGGCCGTTGAAGTCGCGCTGGACGGCCGTGTTTCGAGCGTGGTTGTCCTTGTTGCCCAGCGCCAGGTTGGCCACGTCTCGCTTGAGGTATTCGAGCACCTCGCCCTGAGGGCTCGTGCACTGACGCACCAGCTCCACGCAGACCTGATCGTGGCTGGGCACGGCGTCGAAGCCTGGCATGCCGGTCAGCGTGGCGATACTTTCTTGTGCCAGGCGCGTCACCGCACCGCCGTGAACCTGGCGGTCAAAGCGCGGGATGAACAACGCGCGCTGACGCAACACCAACGGCGCGTGCACGCGCAGACCCAGCAACCGAGCCAGATCCATGTACGGCGCCTCGTGCCGCAGGATGCTGGCGAGCCGCGCGTCGGTGCCGCGGCCAAACTTGACGATGTAGTGCGCGACCGCCCGCTCGTCAGGCAGCGTGTGATCGAGGTAGAGCAGCCCATCCACGGCGCGCGTCAGCAGCACCTTGGGCCACTCGCCCTGCACGCCGGACGAGCCCGCGACGAACAGACCGTAAGACGCCAGGTACTCAGAGAATTCATCGCCCCGCTGAGCCACCTCGTCATCGGTGAAGCCGCGCCGAGCGCCGGCGTTTGTTTCAAGCCATGCGGCGGCTTCCTTGACCCGAAGGTTTCCGATGGGGTTGCCGGCTCCGGCCAGCAGCAACTGCCAGTCGACGGCCACACCGGCCGTGGGGGCCTGTCCGATGCGACGCAGGAGTTCCTGACGACCAAAGCCCTGTGGAAGCATGTCGATGAGGAACACCGGCCAGTGGGGCAACTGCAGCGCCTCAAGCCCCACAGGCCAATTGGCACACAGCGCGTGCGCGTCAACCGCTGCGGCGTGCTCGAACGCCCACTCGACCGCATACCCGGAATAGGTCTTGGTCTTCCATCCCTCGCGCTCGGGGCCATGCAGGCCCACGCTGGCCACGTCGTGCCAGGCGCCGTGTGCGTGCAGTTGGATGGTGCAGGTTTCTGACATTTACACGAAATTGTATCAATAACGCCCCGTTTATCTGGCTCGTATTTAATGCTTTTTCGTGTAATTAAAATTTTGGCGTTGGGGGTCGGTCGGGCTTTGGTCTGCCACCCTCAATCCACCACCACCGCCCTCGGCCGCCCGTTGGCGTCGATGGCCACATAGGTCAGGCTGGCTTCGGTGACCTTGACCACTTCGGGGGGTGCCGGGTTGCGTTCGGCGTAGACCTCGACGTGCACCGTGATCGAGGTGGTGCCGATGCGCTCGATGCGCGAATAAAAGCTCAGCAGGTCGCCCACGCTGACCGGCTGCTTGAACGTGAAGTGGTTGACGGCCACCGTGGTCACGCGGCCGCGGGCGATGCGCACGGGTTGCACCGCGCCGGCGATGTCGACCTGCGCCATGATCCAGCCGCCGAAGATGCCGCCGATCGGGTTGGTGTCGGCCGGCATCGGCATCATGCGCAGCACTAGGCTGGCGTCAGGGTGCAAGCCTGAGGGCGCCCTCAGACGCGAGCGTTCGATGACCGAAGCGGGTACCGCGGAGGGCGGTGACTGAACCTCACCAGACGAGGCCTCGGGGTGTTTCGGGTTCTCGTGCATAGTGCGTGACCTGCTTCGGTGTGGGGTCGAATCATTCT
>CAMCNE010000143.1 GCA_945875935.1 Bordetella parapertussis | reverse complement strand
GCCACGGTCACCATGGCCAAGAACCGGCTGCATCACGGCGCGATCAACTTCGTGTTCGGCGCGCACCTGGGCTTCGATGCCGAGATGAAAAAGCGCTACAGCTGCGTGTTCGTCAACCTCGAGCAGATCGGCCAGGGTGGTGCTGCGGTGTCGGCCGATTACCTCAAGCTGCTGACGAACTCGGCCGTGGTCGACTACGACGCCGACAACGTGGCGGGCTACACGAGCGACGCCGACAGCGTGCCGCTGGTGCCCTTTGTTTACTCGCCCTACCTCACGCCAGCCGCGCCGATGCCGCTGGAAGAACGGCCCATCGACCTGCTGTTCTTCGGCAGCATGAACGCGCGCCGCCAGGCCTGGATCGAGCGCATCGAGTCGCTGGGCCACACCGTGGCGGTGTTTGACAGCGCGCTGTATGGCGCCGAGCGCGACCGCTACATCGCGCAGGCCAAGGCGGTGCTCAACGTGCACTTCTACGAGAGCAGCCGCTTCGAGCAGGCGCGTGTGTCGCACTGCCTGTCGCTGGGCACACCGGTGATCTCCGAGCGCACCGATCACACCCGGCCGCACGAAGCCTTCGAAGACAGCGTGCTGTGGATCAGCAGCGACGCCGAGCTCGAGCAGTTCTTCAGCGAAGACTTCAACACGCCGGCCTATTTCGAGGCCATGCAAGGCGCGCTGGAGCGCTTTCGCCAAACCGATGCAGTCGAGGCCTATGCCGACCTGCTGGCCTTTGCGCTGGGTTTCCACCACAAGCATCAATCGTCTCTGGATGGCGAGCCCTGGCAGCCCACGCGCATCAACCTGGGCTCGGGCAAGAGCTACCAGGCCGGCTGGCTCAACCTCGACATCGAGGCGCACACCAACCCCGACTTGCTGCTCGATCTGTCGGGCCCCATCGCCTTTCCGATCGCGGCCGTGAGCGAAACCGTGGGGCCGGTGCTGCTCGAAGAAGGCAGCGTGCATCACATCGAAGCCAACAACGTGCTCGAACACGTGCCCAACCTGAGCCGCCTGATGGGCAACTGCCTGCGGCTTTTGGCCACCGGTGGCGAACTGCGCATCGAAGTGCCGATCGAAGGTGCGGCCACCGCCTGGCAGGACCCGACCCATGTGCGCGCGATGAACGAGAACTCGTGGATCTATTACACCGAGTGGTTCTGGTACCTCGGCTGGTTCGAGCACCGCTTCGAGCTGGGCGAATCGACCTACCTCGACCTGTCGGTGCAGCCGTGCGCACGCGAGCAGGCCGCCTTCATGCGGGTGAGCTTTCGCAAGGTCGAGACCACCGCGCGCGAGCGCACCACGGCGCGCACGCTGCAAAGCGAGCTGCGCGTGCCCGAAGACCGCGTGCTGCCGCACGAGATGTACGCGCCATCGGCCACACCCGTGGACATTGCGACCGAAGCCCGGCCCACGGTGGTCCAACTGTTTGGCTGAACCGCGAGCGACACGAGTTTCATGAGTACCGCACAGCCGGGTGATGAAGACAGCCTGAACCTCAAACTGCTCGGCGCCATACCGGCATCGGCGCGCCGCATCCTGGAGCTGGGTTGCGGCGATGGCGCTTTGGGGCGTCGTTTCAAGCAGATGCGCCCGGGCGTGCAATGGTGGGGCGTGGACGCCTCGGCCGCCGCGCTGCGCGAAGCCGCACCGCACCTCGACCGCGTCATCGAGCTTGATGCCGACGTTGCCGAGCTGTCGGTGCTCGAAGGCGGCTTCGATGCCATCGTGATCGGCAGCCTGCTGCCGCAGCTGCGCCATCCCGAGCGCGTGCTGGGCGCGCTGTACGACCTGACTTCGGCCGGCGCGCACATCGTGTGCCGGGTGCAAAACATCGGCCACCTGTCGGTCATCGAACGGCTGGTGGGCGGCGACATCAGCGACGGCGCCGCCGGGTTGCTCGATGCGACGCACAGCCGTTTCTACACACCGTCATCGGCGTTCAAGGTGTTTCTGGACAGCGGCTGGCTGCCGCACGTGGCCGATGCGCACCAAAGCGCCTTGCCGTCGACGCCGTTTGCCGCGCGCATCGTCGAGGCCGCGCGCGCGCTGGGGCTGCCAGAGGCCACCGCAGCGCGCAATCTCGGGCTCGAAGCCATGCTCGTCGTGTGCCGCAAGTGGCCCATGGAATCGCTGCTCGCGCCGGGACCGCGGGTGCCGTTCAGCGTGATCGTGGCCGTCAACCGGCCGTGGCAGTACGAGCAGAACATCGCGCGCTCGCCGGGGCTGATGGAAATCGGCGCCGAGGTGATCTGCGTCGAAGGCGCGAGCAGCGCGGCAGCCGCCTACGAGATGGGTGCGAGCCGCGCGAGCCACGCGTGGCGCGTGATGGCGCATCAGGACGTGTACTTTCCCACCGGCAGCGGCTACGCGCTGGCGCAGCAGTTCGGCGCGCTTGAACAGGCCGGCCTGAGCGGCGTGCCTGTGGGCTTTGCCGGCATCGAAGCCACCGGCACATCGCCCGGCCAGGTGCGCCACGCCGGCATGGTGATCGACCGCCGCTCGCTGTTTTGGCATGGGCCGTCGGCCGCGGCCGTGTCCCTTGACGAGTTCGCCATCGGCTTGCACCGCGACAGCGTGGTGAGCATCGACCCCACGCTGGGCTGGCACCTGTGGGCCACCGACTTGTGCCTGCAGGTGCAGCAGCTCGCGGGCCGCCCGCTGGCGCAAATTCTCAATGTGCCGCTGTTCCACAACTCGGTGGCCGATTTCAAGCTGCCTGATGACTTCCAGGCCAGCGCCATTCGGCTGCGCGCCAAATACCCGCAGCTCGAAGCGATTCCGACACTTTGCGGAAACATCGATGCTGCATTCACGGCCCATCAGCCGCAACCGCTACAAAATCAGGCTGAGGCCGAGTTATCGGCTGCACCACAGCCGGCAGCGCCTGTCGCCCATGATCCACCCGACACCATGATTACCACGCTCATTCCAGCCTACAAGGTTCAATATATTCCCGAGCTGCTGTCGTGTCTGGCATCTCAGAATTACAAGAAATTCAGGGTCATCATTTCGGACGACAGCCCCAACAACGAGGTCACGGCGGTGATCCGTCAATTGCAGATGAAAGGGCTGGCCAGCGGATTGAGCCTGAGTATTCTCGAAGGGCCCAAGAAAGGCTCGCTCGCCAACGCGATGCATCTGCTGAAAATATGGAATAACTCATCGCCGTTGGTGCATTTTCTGTTTGACGACGACTTGATCTATCCGTCGTTTTATCAAATGCATGTCACCGCGCACACCAATGCCACGATCAGCGCGTCGGTCAGCCACCGCTGGTTCGGCAACGAGTCCGGTGCGCCGGTGCAAGCTCCCGGAGTGCCCGATTTCATCGCCAACTCGAATCAGCGAATCGAGCTGCTGAATGCCGATCAACTGTTTCAAACCACCGTGCCCTACTGCGTGAACTGGCTGGGTGAATTCAGTAATTCGGTTTTCTCCAGCGCGGCGGTGAACCTGCTGCACGAGCAAATGCTCAGCGGTATTCCATACCATGGGTTGGCCGACGTCGGCTTGCTGTTGCAAACCTCGCTGACCAGCGATATTGCAATCATCAAGGAGCATTTGGGTGTTTTCCGAATGAATCCCCATCAAAACACTGGAAACTTCGCTTCGGTGAGCTTTCGCTGCGCCTATGTCGCCTGGATCGCGCTGACGGTGGCTAGTTATGATCTGGGCAAAATCAATCAGCAACAGGCGAAGCAGGCGATTGAATCCATCAGCAGAACCATTTCAGCCCACTTCCAGGGCGCTGAAGAAATGCTGCAATTTGCCCGACTGCACGAGGTTTTCGATGTCGGCAGCGCCGAATTCAAATCGGCATTCGAGGAGCTCTGGCACGACATGTTGATGACCGATCAGTCGTGGGCCTCCACCCGGCCCCAGGAGTGACGGCCCCCACGATGAATGAGCCGCTGCTCAAGCCACTCGCCCAAGCCAGCCAGGCATCGCGCGTCGAGGCCTTGCGCCGGGTCTTCGCCGAACGCCACCGTCTGTCAGGCGCGCTGATCGAACGCGCTCAGCAGGCCTTCGGTGCGTCATGGACGGCCGACTTCGATCGCATGCTGGGCTCGCTGTTGGCCGACGACGAGAGCCTGGCGCTGGCGGCCAAGGGCTACTCGTCGTTTGCCTTCGACTCGATGCGCCGCCAAAAGGCCTTCGAGGTGTCGCGCGAGTACGTGAACAAGACCTATGCGCAAGCCGCCAGCGAGGTCTATTTCAACGAGCAGCACATGGCCAGCGAGTACCTGCCCGGGCTGCTGCTGTCGCACTTTCTGTGGCCGCACCACTACCGCCAGATCCAGTTCTTCGACACCGCCTTTGCCGAGCCGATGTCGCGCTCGCACAGCGC
>CAMCNE010000142.1 GCA_945875935.1 Bordetella parapertussis | reverse complement strand
GAGGTGGTCCCACTCCTTCCCATCCCGAACAGGACAGTGAAACGCCTCAGCGCCGATGATAGTGCGGGTTCCCGTGTGAAAGTAGGACATCGTCAGGCTACTATTAAAAACCCCCCTCAGGGAAACCTGCGGGGGGTTTTGCTTTGAGGAGGGAATTGCCAACTGGGGTAGAGACCGGGCGTCGAATGCCCAATAAAAATCAGACGTCTAAACTTCGCAACAAGCTGGTCGTGGCACTTGAGGATAAATTTAGCAGCTTGGAAACGTCGCTGATGTCATCAGGGATTGCCGCGTTATCCCAGCCCAGTGCGGTATGCCGCGCAATCCTCACCCCAAGCGACACACACTGGCCGCTTGCATGTTGAGCCAGGCTATCTCCAGAGATTTGAATCAAAAACTCTGGCAATTTCCAGTCCTCCATCAACGCTTGTTGAAGCTCAGTCAGATCTGTGTTCAAGAAATTCAGTTGGGCTGTTTTCGATCTGAGTGTGCTGTCGAGACGTTGGGCGGCCTCTATCTTCAAAGCCAGGTCCGGGGCATGACACCAAAGCAGCAACTCGGCAAAATCATGCAGCAAAGCGGCCTGATGAATGACTGCCGCATCGGGATCCAGGCGATGCACCGCAAATGCCAACGCAAAATTGGCAGCCCTGCTGGCTCGCCGGAGTACCTTGTTGATTCCCTTGAGGGCTTCGCCGCGACCTTTCAAAAATTCTTCGAGCGTTGGCTGTGGCTGAAAAGAACGAAAGAATGGCGAAATACCCAACATCACCAAACTTGATGTCACCGTCTCAGGTTGGGTGACGGCTCTCGCCGATCGGTTCTTGGCAGCAAACACCAGCACCTTCAAGGTCATCAGCGGATCGCCTCCGATCATTTCGCCGATCAGGTTGGCGTCCACGCTGTCTTCGCAGTTGCGCATGACCTCCAGTGCTTCAGCGGTTTCCGCTTTGACAGGGATTTCTGCATCTCGAAGCAACGATACCCAAGCGCCCATATCAGTTGCCGGCTCGCGTAGCGCCAGACCGCAGCGCTCAGCCGGTTGATTCGGGATGCTTACAGGTGATGCTGATTGATCAACGTGCATAGAGGGCAGCGTTCTAAGGAATGAGGCTATATCGTCGATTCGAAATCTATCTTTAATAAGAGAAACGCCGCGCAGAACTGTGTAATCGAAAACCCCCAAGTAAAAACCCTGAAATGACGCGTTGAACGGACCGAACCCTGCAGCATTTCCTTCGGTCTATGCTCAACGCGCGGTCAGTTTCTGTTTCAGGTCAAGACCGACTTTCTTGTTGACGAACCTGAAGTCTGCGACCCGGCTGAGTTCGACCTCTCCCGACTTGTACAAACCGGCTTTGACCATCTGCGCGTAAAAGTCCTGAACGCGAGCCGGGTTCATGGCGCCTATGCCTTGCGTGAGTGCATCGCCAGAATCGACGATCCCTTGCTGCTTCATGAGCGCCACCGAGGATTCCATCTCTGTAGCCGTCATCTCCGGGTTGTCGCGGCGCATCAGTTCATGGGCTGCCTTGCGGTCGCCATACAGGTAATTCACCCAGCCTATGGCGGAGGCATCCACGAACCGTTGCACCAGATCAGGCTGCTTCGACACAGTTTCGGTGCGGGCCTCTATCACCGTGGAGTACGTGCTGAAACCATGGTCCGCCAGCAGGTGAACGACGGGTTTAAAGCCGGCCTGGTTTTCGACGTAGATCGGCTCCGCCACCGAATAGCCTTGCTGAATCGACTTCGGGTTGGCGAGAAATGGCGCGAGGTTGTAGTTGTAGGGCTTGAGCGATTCGTCGCGAAAGCCGTGGGTCGTCTTCAGCCACTGCCACCAGCTGAACTGAGCATCCTTGGCAATGAAGGCCACCGGAGCGTTCTTCAAGGCCTCGAAGCTTTCATAGCCTTGGCCGGGATGAGCCAAGACGGCCTGAGGGTCTTTCTGAAATATTCCTGAAACGACCACGGTGGGGACACCGTTCTTGACGTTGTCGAAGCTGCTCAACAAGTTTCCCGTCATCAGGAAGTCGATGCGACCTGCCGGTAAAAGCGCGCGATTGTTGATCTGCGGGCCGCCTTGAATCAGCGTCACGTCCAGACCGTATCGCTTGTAGGTACCGTCAGCGATGGCTTGATAAAAACCGCCATGTGCAGCCTGTGCCTTCCAGTTGGTGGCAAATCGCACTTTGTCCAGCGCATGGACTGGACCTGCCACAGCCACCATCAGCAGCAAAAACAAGTTGAAAGGTAAGCGAATCATCTGAAACATCTGGGAATTCCTAGTGTGGATGGGCTGGCTCATGTGCCGGGCGTTGGCGTCGACAGATCGCGACGCTGCTCGCTGGCGTGCCAGCGCGATAGCAGGCGGCGCGAGAGCGCGCTCGATGCGAAGTGAATCATCAGTCCGGTCAGCACCAAAAGAAGCAGCGCGGCAAACATTTTGGGTGTTTCGGTGCGAAAGCTCGCCTCGAGGATGCGCGATGCGAGCCCGCTTTCTCGTCCCGCAGCACCCGCAACCATTTCTGCGGTTACCGCGCCAATCAGGCTGAGGCCACCCGACACCTTCAGGCCGGCCACGAAATAAGGCAGTGCACTTGGCAGCAGCAGCAGCCTGAGACGCTGCAGCCGGGTGGCTCGACAAAGCACAAAAAGATCCCTCAGCAGGGGATCGGCGGCGCGCAGTCCCACCACGGTGTTTGAAAGGATGGGAAAGAACGCCACGATCCAGGCACACAACAAAAGCGCTGTGGTGGTGCTGTCGATGTAGATCAGCATCAATGGCGCGATGGCCACAACAGGCGTCACCTGCAACACCACCGCCAGCGGCAACAGCACAGCCTCAAGGCGTGCTGACAGCGTGAATACAGCCGCAATCAACACCCCGCCTGCGATCGCCAGCAAAAGCGCGAATACCGTGATCTTCAGCGTGAACCACCAACTCGCCGCCAGCGAAGAGAAATTGTCGAACAGTGTCATCAGCACCAAGCTGGGTGCCGGCAGCGTGTAGTGCGGTATTTCGGCCAGCCGCACCAGCGCCTCCCAGGCGAGCAGCCAGCCAACAAGGGCACACACAGAACCCCAGGCCGCAAGCCCGGTACGCAGCGAGTTGGCAGGCCGAGATGCCTTCGCTGACCACTCCCGCCCCGTCACACCGACTCCCCCAAGGCAATTGCGTGGGTTGCCTCAAGCGCGAGAGAAACCTCCCGGCAAGCCTGCGCGTAGCGCAGCGATGAACGAAATTCCGCCGTCCGCGGAAAGGGCTCGTCGATCAGCACCTCCGCTGCGATGCGCCCGGGCCTCGCGCTCATGACCAGCACCCGCTGACTGAGAAACACCGCTTCGAACACGCTGTGGGTGACAAACAAGACCGCGAGCCCGGCCGACTGCCACCACGCCAGCAAATCGCCGTTCAGGCGCTGACGTGTGATTTCATCGAGCGCAGCAAATGGCTCGTCCATCAGCAGCACCTTGGGCTGCGTGACAAGCGCGCGCGCGATGGACGCTCGCATGCGCATGCCCCCGGACAGCTCCTGCGGAAACGCCGACTCAAAGTCAGACAGCCCGACCGACGCCAGCGCACGCCTCACGCCGGGCGCAGCAGCCGTTTTGGACAGGCCTGCGAGGCGCAATGGCAGCCAGACGTTGTCGAACACGCTGGCCCAAGGCATCAACGCCGCATCCTGGAACACGAAAGCGGTGTCCGAAGAAGCCGAGCCGCCCATCAGCGCGGGTGCCCGGATGCTGCCTTCGTTCGGGGTGTCGAGTCCGGCCACCATCCTCAGCACGGTGCTTTTGCCGCAGCCCGACGGGCCCAGCAGCGACACGAACTCGTGCTCGCCAATCTCGAGCGAAACATCCTGCAGCGCGAGCGTACCCTGGCCGTAGCGCTTGACGACGCCGCGCAGCTCAATGGCTGTCGCTTCGCTGGCAGGTGCCTGCGCCGGTGTGGGCATGTCCGGGGTCACTGAAAGGCGACCTCGGCAAAGCCCCGCAGCTTGCGGCTGTGCAACTGCTCGAAGTCGCGTTCCCGCAGCATTTCCAGCGCACGGATTCCGATGCGCAAATGCTGTCCCACGCGTTCGCGATAAAAGTGGTCGGCCATGCCGGGGAGTTTGATCTCGCCGTGAAGCGGCTTGTCGCTCACGCAAAGCAGCGTGCCGTACGGAACCCTGAATCGAAAACCGTTGGCCGCGATGGTGGCGCTTTCCATGTCGACCGCGACAGCTCGGCTCTGGCTGAAGCGCCGCTCAGGCGTGCTCTCGGTATGGCCCGAGTGCAGCAGTTCCCAGTTGCGGTTGTCGGTGGTCGCCACGGTACCCGTACGCATGATTCCCTTGAGCCCGAAGCCGTCGAGCTGGGTCACCTCGGCCACCGCCGTCTCAAGGGCCAC
>CAMCNE010000141.1 GCA_945875935.1 Bordetella parapertussis | reverse complement strand
GTGCCGATTTCGGCCACGCGCCCCTGGTCCATCACGACCACACGGTCTGCGTTGGCGATGGTGGACAGCCGGTGCGCGATGGTCAGCGTGGTGCGACCGCGCTTGAGGTTGTCGATGGCCACTTGCACCAGACGCTCGGATTCGGTGTCAAGTGCCGATGTGGCTTCGTCGAGCAGCAAGATGGGCGCATCCTTAAGCAGCGCGCGAGCAATCGAGATGCGCTGGCGCTGGCCGCCCGAAAGTCGCGCACCGTTTTCGCCGATTTGCGTGGCCAGACCCAGCGGCAGCTCGCGGATGAATTCCATCGCATGGGCGGCCTCGGCCGCAGCGATGATGTCGTCCTCGGTGGCCGTGTCTTTGAGTCCGTAGGCAATGTTGGCGGCCACGGTGTCGTTGAAGAGCACCACGTTTTGCGTGACCAGTGCGATGTTGGCGCGCAGATCGGCCAGCCTCAGGTCGCAGATGTCAACGCCGTCGAGCAGTACCGTTCCCAGAGTGAGAACCTGGAAGCGCGGGATGGTCGACATCAATGTGGACTTGCCGCTACCCGATGAACCCACCAGTGCCACCGATTCACCCGGCTGAATCTCGAGCTGGATCTGGCTCAATGCATCTTTGTCAGCGCCGGGGTAGCGAAAGCACACGTCGTTGAATTTCAGGTGCCCCCTGGAGCGGCCCATGGTGCGCGTGCCCTCGTCTTTTTCCTCGGGTGCGTCGATGACTTCGAACACGCTGGCCGCGGCCGCCAGACCGCGCTGCAGGACCTCGTTGACATTCGACAGTCTTTTCAGCGGAGCCAGCATCAAAGCCATGGCACCGAAAAACGACACGAAGCCGCCAACCGTCAACTGGTTGCCCTGCGACTGAAGGGACGCGTAGTAGACGATGACCGCCAGCGCCAAAACCGCGACAAACTGCACCATGGGTCCGTTGGCCGCCGAGGTGGACACCGCCTTCATGGTGAACAGGCGCAGCCGGTTGGCGACCTGAAAGAAGCGCTGCGACTCATAGACCTCGCCAGCAAAGATCTTGATCTCGCGGTGTCCGCCCACCACCTCATCGATCACATGCGACATGTCGCCCATCGATGTTTGCTGCCCGCTGCTCAAGCCCCGCAGGCGTCGACTGACCGAGCGTATGCCCCAGGCGATCACGGGCAAAACGGTGAAGAAGGCCAGCGACAGCTTCCAATCGAGGTACAGCATGTAACCCAGCAGCCCCACGATGGACAGACCGTCCTTGACGAGGGTGATCAGCGACGTGGTGATGATGGGGCTGACCTGTTGCGCGTTGTAGGTGAGCTTGGACATCAGCACCGCGCTGGGCTCACGTTCGAAATGGCTGTGCGGCAGGTGCAGCAGCTTGTTGAACATGTCGGTTCGCAGTTTCAACACCACCTTGCAGGCCACCGAGTTGAGGCAGGTGACGTGGGCGAAATCCGACAAGCCGCGCACCACGAACAGTCCCACCAGCATCAGCGGCATCTTGTAGGCTGCATCGGGATCGCGCCTGACGAAGCTGCCGTCGAGCAACTCCTTGAGCAAAGCGGGCAGGGTGGCTTCGGTGACGGCGTAGGCCACCATGGCCAGCACGCCCAGCGCAAAGACTCTCCAATGTGGTTTGGCGTAGCGCAGGGTTCGCCGGTACAGCTCCATCGATGACTGGCGTGGTGTCGGTTCGCTCACAGCTCTTCCAGGCGTTGGGCCGGATAGGTGTCCCAGCCCTGGCAGCCAGGACACTGCCAGTAGTGGGTCTGCGCTTCAAAACCGCAGGCAGCGCAGCGATAGCGCTGACCGGCCTTGGCTGCCCGCCCCACCACCGAGTTGAGCGCTTCGATGTCGGCCGGCAACAAGGCGGTGACCGACGCTTCATGCTCGCGCAAGACAGCCTGGGCCGACGACAGCGTGGGCAGCAGCGACAGCTGGGTGCGCGCTCTGTCAAGGCGCGAGGCGGCATCGGTGTCGAGCAGGCCGATCGCATTGAGCAAATCGATGCTGGGTTTTTTCTGTTGCAGTGACACCAGCCGCAAGCGAGCCGCTTCCTGCGCCGAGCAGGCGATGGCACTTTGCGCGTATTCGCTGGCCACCAGGTTGAAGCTGAGCGGGTGGGTCGTCAGCAACTCGTCCCATGTCGCCATCGCTCGCGCATGTTGCCCCAGACGCGCGAGCCTTTTGCCCGCAGTCACCAACGGTCGGGGCGATTGCGGAGCGGCTTCGCGGGCCCGTTTGAGCGCGTCTTCCGCATCGCTGGGCTGCTGTTTGGCATCGGCTTCAAGTGCCAGTTCGCACCAGTAATGGGCAATGCGCGGTGCGTAAGAACCCGTGATTCCGCGCTCGAGCTTCAAGGCGTCGTCGACCGCCGAACGCCAGTCGCGCGAGCGCTCATGCAGCGTCAGCAGGGCCAGTCGTGCATCGGTGTCGTAGGCGGTGCCTTCGAGTTCGTGCAGGGCCAGTTCGGCACGGTCGAACAGGCCGGCGCGCATGAAGTCCTGGGCCAGTCCGTGCTGGGCCCGATCGCGCTCGGCCGGCGGCAGGTCGGCACGGCTGAGCAGGTGCTGGTGCACACGCACGGCCCGCTCGTATTCGCCACGGCGCCTGAACAGGTTACCGAGCGCGAAGTGCAGGTCGCTGGTGTTGGGGTCTTGCTGAACGGCCTCGATGAAGGCGTCGATGGCTTTGTCGTGCTGTTCGTTGAGCAGCAAATTGAGGCCCTTGAAATAGGCCTTGGGTGTCTCTCGCTGGTCACCGCGCAACTGTCGGATGTCAAGCCTGGAAGCCAGCCATCCCAGCGCAAAGGCCACCGGCAGGCCGAGCAGCACCCATTGAAAGTCAAAGTCCATCACGAGGCGGATGCTCAGGCAAGGCAGGGTCTGGTTTCAGCACCCCCGCAGGGTTGGTCTCGGCCGGCGCCGACGGTACTCGCTTGGCCACGCGACGCTGCTTCCACCAACTGGGCACCATCGCAATGACGCCAAAAGCGCAGCCGAGCCCGAAAGCGGCCAGCACGATGAAGACCATGGGCGCGCTCCATCGGTAGCCAAAAAACCAACGCACGTTGGCCTCGTGCTGGTTGTTCAGCGCGAACGCGAACAAGGCAAAGAAGATGAAAAAGCGCAGCAGCCAGGTGATCAAGCGCATGACGGCTCCGCGCGGCCCATCAAGTCATTGGACTCGAGTGCCGGGTTGGCCAACTCAAGGTGCAGCAGATCCCGCGACATCCAGAACGGATTCATCAGCGGGCAAGTTGGAGTCCACCGCTTCTCGCAAGGCCTTGCCCGGCTTGAAGTGCGGCACCAGCTTTTCGGGCACCACCACCTGCTCGCCCGAGCGGGGATTGCGCCCCACACGTGGCGGGCGGCGGTTGATCGAAAAACTTCCAAACCCACGTATTTCGATGCGATGTCCGCGAGCGAGTGCATCGGACATCGCGTCGATGATGGTCTTGACCGCGAACTCGGTGTCGCGGTGGGTCAACTTGTCGAATTTCTCGGCAAGCTGACCCACCAGATCCGAGCGGGTCATCCCCTCTTTGGGTCCATCCACAGCGGTCGGCATGGGCTGGAACTCAGGTGTTGCCCTGGTTGTCCAGCTTGGCGCGCAGCAAGGCGCCCAAGCTCGTCGTGCCAGCGCTCTCGCGCTCGCTCGACTGCGACAGGCGCTGCATGGCTTCTTGGTTGTCGGCGTTGTCCTTGGCCTTGATCGACAACTGGATCGAACGCGTCTTGCGGTCGACGTTGATGATCAGGGCGTTGACTTCGTCGCCTTCCTTGAGCATGTTGCGCGCATCTTCAACGCGGTCGCGGCTGATTTCAGAAGCGCGCAGATAAGCCGTCACGTCGTCGGCCAGTTGCACTTCGGCACCACGCGCATCGACGGTCTTGACGTGACCGGTGACGATCGCGCCGCGGTCATTGGTGGCGGTGTAGGTCGTGAACGGATCGCTGTCGAGTTGCTTGATGCCCAAGGAGATGCGCTCGCGCTCCACATCGACGGCCAGCACGATCGCTTCGACTTCCTGGCCCTTCTTGTAGTTGCGCACAGCCGCTTCGCCAGGCTCGTGCCACGACAGGTCGGACAGGTGCACCAGACCATCGATGCCAGCAGCCAGACCCACGAACACGCCGAAGTCGGTGATCGACTTGACAGGACCCTTGACGCGGTCGCCGCGCTGCACGGTGGAAGAGAACTCTTCCCACGGATTGGCCTTGCACTGCTTCATGCCCAAGCTGATGCGGCGCTTGTCTTCGTCGATCTCTAGGACCATGACTTCGACTTCGTCGCCCAGGGCGACAAGTTTCGAAGGAGCCACGTTCTTGTTGGTCCAGTCCATTTCGGACACGTGAACCAGGCCTTCGATGCCCGGTTCGATCTCGACGAATGCACCGTAGTCGGCAATGTTGGTGATCTTGCCAAACAGGCGGGTGCTGTTCGGGTAGCGACGCGC
>CAMCNE010000140.1 GCA_945875935.1 Bordetella parapertussis | reverse complement strand
TCGTCGGGTGCATCACCCTGGCCATCAACCGTTTTAAAGATGATGGGCTTGTTGGCCTTCAGGCCCGCGCTGTGCGGGGCGCCGCAACGGCCCGTTCAGCCAAGACATGCTCGTCGCCCTGCTCGGCAAGACAGCCCGCCGATTCGAGTCGCCCAAACATCGCCGAGGCTCCCTTGACGCTGAGCTTCGCAGCCAAATTGCGACGTCGACATGTTGAACGGGACAGGCTCAGATCGTGCCGCTCCAGCAGAAATTTATGGCCATTGACACCTCATTTATTTATGGTTAGATTGACCATATGAAGGCCCATCGGATTTTCTATGACAAGGCGGTGCTGGCTGATGGCGCCATTGTCGAAATGACGATATGGCGACTTCCGAAAGCATCATCTGAACGACCGCATGGGCTGAAGTACAGCCTGTTTTATGGCCGAAACGGGTTGTGCATCGTTGGATACGACAACGAGCGCGGCAAAGGCGCTCACCGACAAGTGGGTGAGGTGGAAGCCCGCTACCGGTTCGTGAGCGTGGAAAAACTGGTGGCTGATTTTTTGGCCGATGTTGAAAGGGCGACGAATGAGCACGACACCTAAGGTTCAGGTCAATGTAGGCAGTCTGGGCGACATGGGAAAGCGCTTTGCCCAGGCATGGAATCGGGCCGCTGCAGGTGAGCCGGTGGAAGAAACGCACGTGACGTTTCTCAATCTGCAGACCATGCTGGACACCCTGTCGCCCCGGCGTCTCGAGCTGCTGCGCCATGTGCGCCAGCATGGGGCTGGCAACGTCAGGGAACTGGCCAATGCGCTGGGGCGCGATTACAAGAACGTGCACCAGGACGTCGCGGTGCTGGAAGCCACTGGCTTGCTGATCCGGGAGGGCCGAAAGTTGTCGGCGCCCTGGGATGAATTGCAGGCGCATGTGTCGTTGCTTCCCACCTGACCAGAATCCGCATAGCGCGGAATCAGCCAAAAAAAAGCCCTTCGCCATGGGTGTGGGAAGGGCTCTGTCTGACTGGAGGAGCGGGAGGGATTCGAACCCTCGGTGCCTTTCGGCACGCCTGATTTCGAGTCAGGTACATTCGACCACTCTGCCACCGCTCCAGCATTCTTGATGCTGCCGGTTGGTCAAAACCGGAGCCTTGGATCATATCGCAGGGCCCCTCGCCCGGCCCCCTTCAAATCGTCTTGTGATCGAGCATTTCGGTCGCCAAGTTCGGGATTTGGGGCACAGCGGCTGCGCTCTGAAGCTGCACGCTGGGCTTGCCGCAAGCGGGCGACGGCCAGCTCGATGTCTGTCACGACGCGAGCGCCTCATTGAGCGCACGCAGCGCGTTGAGCATGCGCGGGTAGCCGACGTAAGGCAGCAACTGCGTGAGCACATCGACGAGCCGCGCGCGGTCGTTGCCCACGCGCAGGTTGGCCGCCACGTGCAGCTTGACCTGCGGCTCGCAGCCGCCCATGGTGACCAGCATGCTCAAGCTGATCAGCTCGCGCGTGCGCGTATCCAGGCCGCCGCGCGACAGGTTGTCACCAAAGGCATGGGCCGCCACGTGCTGCTGGAAGTGCAGCTGATCGGCCGGCGAGGTGGCAAAGAAGCCATCGACCGTCTCGCGGCCAAAGATCTGCCGCTCGAGCGCCAGACCGGTGTCGGCACGGTCGGCCGGCGTGGTCGTCGACTGGCCCGGCAGCGGCAGCGCCACGCCGCGCTCGGTGAGCACGTCGTTGGTGGCGTGGATGAAGTCGAGCGCGCGCGGCATGCCCACGTAAAGCGCCGCCTGATACACAACCTCTTTCGCCTGAACGGGCGTGACCCCGGTATCCAGCGCCACACCCAGCATCGCGCCGTATTCGCGCAGCGCCGGCAAGGCGACCAACACCGCCAGTTGCACGATCAGCCGCGTGGGCGTGTCCAGATCGCCATGTCCCAGCACCTCGCGGCAGGCGAACTGCTCGAAGGTCTCGACCAGCTCCGGATCGGTCAGCGTCAGAGAGGCCAGCTGTCCGGGGAAAAACTCATCGCGACGCGTGCGCGCCAGATCGTCGGGGGCCATCGGGGTTCTCCTTGGGGCGGGGGCCCGATGGGGATTGTCGATGCCGGTGTGTCGAAGTGGGCTTCAGGCCGCCAGCGGCGACAGCGGTTTCATCCGGCCGAGTTCGTCGTGAAGCTTGGCCTCGGCCTGCCAAAGGTCGTGCTGGGTCTGCATGTCCAGCCAGAGCTGCGCGCCATTGCCCAGCAGCGTTCCCAGCCGCAGCGCCATTTCGGCCGACACCCCGCTGCGCTCGGCCAGCACCGAATGCAGCGTCTGGCGGGAGACACCCAGGCTGCGCGCAAATGCACTCACGGACATGCCCTTCAGGCTGGGCAGCACGTCTTCGCGCAGGATGGCGCCCGGGTGGGTTGGTGCACGTTTACGCATCAGTGGCTCCTAGTGGTAGTTCTCAAGGTCAAGCCGCACCGCGTTTTCACCGTGCCACTCGAAAGTGATGCACCAAGGGCCGTTGACGTGCACGCTGTAGCGCTTTGGTTTGCCCTGCAGACCATGGAAATCAAAACCCGGCACGTTCAAGGCCTCAGGGGTCTTCGCGGTGTCGATCGCGTCAAGACGGCGCAATGCCCTCTGTGCCAGGGCTTTTTGCACCTTCGCACTGAAGCCGTTCTCAAAAAGCTCTTGCAGGCCCTTGTGCTTGAACGACTCGATCATCGCTCAAATTGTAAAGAATACGTTTACACACCACAAGCCATGGTCGGTGTTTCGGCTGTCGCGATGACCTCCAGGGACAAACGTTGCGTGCCTACGGCAGCGAACTGATCCGCGTTGAGCTGGAAGCGCTCACAGCCCTTCCAGAAGCTCGATCTCGACACCGCTTTTGAGGCGCTTCATGCCCAGGGATCGCACTTTCAAAGAGGTTCTGGCTGTCATCCAGGCGTCGCTGGAAATCAGCACCTGGTTGCTCTCGGACATGTCGCAAATATCAAAGGCAATGTTGACCGACTTGCCCAAGATGTCGAACTGCAACGTCTTGTTGCCGACCGTTCCAGCCACGAGCGAACCCATGTGAACGCCCACGTGCAAACCGAATGGCTGCCTGAAGCCGTTGGAAATCTCGCGCATCAACTTTCCACAGTCGACGCAGGATTGAACCGGATCTGAATTTCCATACGACAACCCGGCCACAGCAACGATGGCATCGCCCACAGTCTTGATCTTTTCCAGGCCGAATTGCTCGAAGACCACTTCAAACTTCTCAACCAATTCTTGGAGCGCAGAAATCACTTCTTCAGGATTGTTGTTTTCGCAAAAAGAAGTGAATCCCACCAAGTCGCAAATCAGTATGGCCACATCGTCGTAGCGACGCGATCTGATGAAACCAGATGATTGCAACTCAGTGGCAACGGCCGACGGAAGAACCGTTTTCAGAAACTTCTGGGATTTCTTTTTTTCAGCCTCGACACGCCGAAGATAGTCGGCCTCAATATCACGAAGACGTTTCTTTTCCAGGCTGGCCGAAACTCTGGCCTTGAGCAAAGTGGCGTTGAATGGTTTGGTGATGAAGTCGTCTGCCCCGCTCAAAATGCAATCGGCCACCTTCTCGATCTCATCCAAGGCAGTCACCATGATGATGGGAATATGCCTAAGATTGGGGTCGCCTTTGATTTTTTTCAGGACATCAAGGCCACTGACATCGGGCATCATGTAATCAAGCAAAATCAGATCGAAATCCATTTTCTGCATGCTTTCCAGTGCCGACTGCCCACCATCGGCCATGACGATATTTTTATACCCGTCTTGCTTGAGCCTGCGCTCCAGTATCAGCCGATTGTCCTCAGAGTCATCAGCGACCAGTATCTTTGCATTTTCTTTATTAAACATACTTCAAACCCGATATCTTTAGGTGAGGTCTAGCCCATGGCCGATGCGGCCGAGCCTGAATTGACGGCAGGTCGAATTCGCGCCCAACTCCCCGAATTTTGCGGCCATTGGCGCGAGCCGCGCCTGTTTTCGGCCTGCACCTTGGCCTGAGTGCATCGTCATGGCGGCCTCAGTCCGCGACGTCCCCCGTCCCGATAATCGAACTCACCTCGTCAAGCCCGGACACAAAAATGCCCAACTCCCTGCGTTTCGTGATCGTCCCCAAAGTCGCGCACCCATGGTGCGACGAGGTTCACAAGGGAGCTCGCATGCAAGCCGCGGTGCTCAGCGCGCAGCTTGGCGTCGGGGTCACCGTCGAGTACCTGCCGCCGGCCAAGGTCGATGTGCACGAGCAAAACGAGATCCTGGAGCGTGCGGCTCGCAGCCGCCCGACGGGCATCGCGGTCGATCCGGTGGACGCGATTGGCAACATGGCGGCGATCAGCCGCATACGCGAGCAGGGAACGCCGCTGGTGGTCTTCGATTCGCCCGCGCCGGATGCGGGCATCACCAGCGTGGGCAATGACTTTTCGCAGCAGGGAAC
>CAMCNE010000139.1 GCA_945875935.1 Bordetella parapertussis | reverse complement strand
GCGCCACATGCTGCCCGCTGCCGCTGGCGACTTCGAGCGCCACGCCGCTGGCAGGCAACACCCGCTGCAGCTGCTCAAGGATCGGCGCCTTGTTGCGGTCGGCGGCGGGGGAGTGGAGGGTGGAGAGGTTCATGTGTTGGTTACGGGTTCGCCGAGCCGCGGCACTGGGCGCACGTTCGTCATGGGTGCTTCAGTTGGGCCAGTTGCATCAGCTTGGCTTCGAGGTCGGGCAGGCGGGCCTGACTGGCGGCGTCGCTGGGCAGGTGGCCGGGCAGCCCGTCACGGAAGGCCCGTGTGGCCATCAGTTGGCTGAACCGCGCAGCCAGATAGTCCTTGAGTTCTTTGGTTGTTTGCTGCGCCTCAGCCCACAAGCCATCACGCCCGTCGACCACGCTGATGATGTCGCCCAGATCATGGCTAAAGAGGTAGTCACCGCCGCCACGGCCGGCAAATGCTTCGAGCTTGGTGGCCACGAAGGCAGGTGCCGTGATCACCAGGATCTTTGCGCCGCTGGGCAGCGTGACGCCCTGAGCCGTTTCAACCGCCATCGCATACCAGCGGTTGCTGAAACCCAGCACCTCGTCCAGCGTTGGCATCACGTCGACCGTGACGCGCTCGATCATCCATCGACAGATGGGTGCGTCAGGCCGCATGTCTTGTGCGAAACCCCGCTCGCGCAGGGCCCGCTCCAACTCGTAGTATTCAATGCGAGCCAGCACGTGGGCCACCAGGTCCACGTCTTCGGTCGGGCGAATGGCCGGTTGGGCGGGGTCGGTGATCAGCAGGCCTGCCACCGCGCCGCCGACGAACACCAGTTGCTGGCGCAGTGCCTCGCCCAAATGCCTGGCCACCAGCTCCAGCTGGGCGACATTCGGATCGTTTGGGTTCAGCGGCGCAGCCATCGCGTGCAGGTTAGACGGCCCAACGCTTGTCCAGCGCCTCGATGGCCAGAGCGCGTTCGCGCGCGCTGCCGCCGCGCACAGCGTCAAACAAAGCCAGCAGTTCGTGGAGCGCCGGGTTGCGCTCGGCCGCCTCTGGCACCGTGGGGTAGAGCGGGTAGAACGCTTCGCCGCGCACGCTGCCGCTCTTGTGTGGCCACACCGGCGGCGGCTCGTTCACAGGCGCGACGATCTTGGCGTTGAGCGGAGGCGCGGCATAGCCCGTGGGCAGGCCGCGTGTCGAACTGCCGCGCGTGGCCGGAAAGCAGTAGCGCGCGCCATGCTGTACGAACTGACGCAGCGCCTCGCGCAGCACCAGCGGCCGGCCGGCAGCGTCCTTGCCTGCCAGGTTCGCCGCCATGGCACGCTCGACACCCGCATGCACTTCAGAAGCCGTCAGGCCCAACTCGGCCGCCAGCGCGGCATAACTGGGGGCCGCGTCGGAGACCAGCGACAGACGCAGCAGGACCACCAGGTCCTGCGGGCGCAGCACGATTTGGGGGTTGGTTTTGGCGTGTGACATAGGGGGAGAAACGGACCGTATTCGCTATTCGCAAATGGCGAATGTAAGGTGGAAACCCCGATGAGGCAAGGCGGCAGTCCGCCCCAACTATTGAAAGCAAGTGGCTCTTGGCAACGGCTCAAGGATTGGCGGCGGGGGTGTGCAAAGACGCGGATTGGCTCATTTGTTCGCTAAGGCTTGCCGGGGCCGCACAGGTTGTCAAAGGCCGAGGGCACTGTCGTCTCCCACGAGCCAGATCTTGGGCTGTTCAAACACGCGAGTGATGAAGGAGTCTCCGCGTTCGATGCGGTTCGCCAGTTCGGCCCGGGTGTAGATCGTCGGGTTGACCTTGCGGCCCAGGCGCTGGCTGGACTCTTCCAGCGCGCCGTAGAGCTCGGCGTAATTCAGCTCGTCGCTGACCAGCATCAGATCGATATCGCTGCTGGCTGCATCTTGTCGCTTGGCCACCGAGCCATAGACAAAGGCTGCGGCGATTCCCTCCGCCAGCGGTTGCAGCGCCGCCTTCAGCGGCTCGGCCAGACCGACCGTTTTTTGCGCCAGACCACAGAGCTCTTCGAACACGGGCGAGGCCGGATTGGCTTGATAGTGCTTCTGGTTGCCCACCTGCTTGGTGGTCACCAGCTCGCTTTGCACCAGCCGAGTCAGTTCACGCTGCACACTGCCCGACCCAGCGCCGATCAGTCCAATCAACTCGTTGGCGTAGAAGCTGCGCTGCGGCTGGCCGAACACCCACCCCAGCACCCGCTGTTGCGTGCCGCCGAACAACGCGTCGGCCAGACTGAGACGCTCTGGCTGCGTGCCCGATGCCATGGAATCTTTGATCATACCCATATTGGGCTGGATCATACCCAAATTCGGCATGAACAATTCTATTTTCAACCGCAGACCGAAACGGTCGGGTTCCGGCGCCGAGCGGCTCGCAGATCAGGGCTGCGCGAGCAGCTTCCCAAGCTTGGCGCGCAACGGCTCGAGATGGGTTTCGATGACGCCCCAGACCAGCTTGTTGTCCACTGTGGCGTAGCCATGGATCAGGATGTTGCGAAACGCCACCACGCGCGGGAGTTCGGCGATGGTCGCAGCCGTGCCTGGGTCCGTGCGGGCAAGCCGATTCAGGGCTTCGCCGATGATCTCTAACTGGCGCTCCACCGCGGAGCGCAAGTACTCGTCCTGCAGGTAGTCGGCAAAGCTCTTGCCGGCGATGAAGCGCTCCACGCGGTCGGCCGCATGGCTGGCATCCCACAACAGTTTTTCGGCGTCAGCGTGCATAGACCGTCCGGCGCTCGGCGTCGATGCGCTCGCGGAAGAATGGGTTCTCCAAGCCGCTGCTCGTCACCAGGTCAACCGGCCGGCCGAACAGCGACTCAAGCCCCTCCTTGAGGGAGAAATAGGCCTGCGCATAGGTGGCGGGCGGCACGTCGTCGAACTCGACCAGGAAATCGAGGTCGCTCGCGACGGGATCGAAGTCATCCCGAACCACCGAGCCAAACGCGTCGAGCCTGCGCGCGCCCGAGCGGCGGCACAGCGCGGCTACGTCGTTGCTCTTGAGGGCGAAGAAGTCGGTCATGGTGTGGGCCCAAGTTTAGGCCGCTGGCTCACGGTTGGACTCGGCCAGCAGGGGCGGGAGCCCATCAACCCAGCCCTCTCCCCGTGGGGGAGAGGGGGTGGCGGTTGCTCAGCCGAAGCTGGCCCGATAGCTGACGGGATCCAGCATGCAGTGCTGTTCGATCGGGCCTGCGAGTTCGAAAAGGCGTGGCGTCGCTCGGAACTCGAACAAGCGATAAAGATGGAAGCGGTCTGCGTGGTCTCGAGCAAATCGAGCCTCATTGGCCGACACGAAAAACGGGGTCCTCTCACCGAACGCCGTGGTCTTGACTTCAATGAATCGCTCTCGACCATCGGGTTCGAAAGATCGAATGTCGTATCCGAGACCGTCGCCTTCGTCCGCGGCGGCGTGCTTGACCTTCTCAGCCAATTGACCCGCACCCAGCTGCGCGAGCCGCCATCGTTCGAAGTCGAGCGCAAACACCTCACCCGCCTGGCCGAGCGAGCGGTTCTGAGCCTCGCGCGCAAAGTAGTCCCGCTTCACAGGGGCGCGCAGATACGCGGGGCTGGCTTCGCGAACAACGATTTCTCTTTGGGGCGCCTTGCTCACAACGCGCGCGAAGTCGACGTAGTCCACCGGTGCTGCTGGCCTCTCGACGGCAGACAGAGCCACATCGTCGAGCTCGCGCTGCCTCAAGACCTGCGACTGGACCACGTCGACCAAGGTGGATCGCTGGAAATTGCTGCGTGGCTGGTAGCCGCGGATGTAGGGATACCCCAGTTCAAGCATGACGGCGCTGATGTTGGCGTGCTTGAACTCGATGGAGCTTTCGCTGCGGCTCGGCAAGAGCGTCTGCAGCTGGCGTCGATGCGCGGCCTTGTTGTAGGGCTGGCCTGCCAGCTCAGACAGCAGCATTCGCAGGTAATCGGAAACGATGATTTCGACCTCGTCACGTCCCCAGTCATGCCCCGTCCGAGAGTCCAGGGGACGCACTTCGAATCCAAGCAGACCCAGGCGACGAACGACGGTTGCCACACCGCCGGAAAACTGCACGGCCCTCAGAGTTCCCTCCGTCGGAAACTGCTTTCCGACCGCGACACCAGCGATGGCCTTGGAGTCGGCCCACTGTCCGCTGCGCGGGTCGAGCACCACGTAGCCGCTGGCCTGACGAAAGCCGTGGAGCTCGAGGAAAGCCGTTTGACCCAGTCGCTGGTATTCATCGAGCGCCGCCTGCACCGCGGCTGGGTCGCTCAGGTCTGCAAGCGTGCGCGGCATGTCTGTGCCACCTTCACACGTCGATATTCGCCGCCCGCAACGCGTTCGTCTCGATGAAGTCGCGGCGGGGTTCGACTTCGTCGCCCATCAGCATGGTGAACACGCGGTCGGCTTCGATGGCGTCGTCGATCTGCACGCGCAGCAAGCGGCGCACGGTCGGGTCCATGGTGGTTTCCCACAGC
>CAMCNE010000138.1 GCA_945875935.1 Bordetella parapertussis | reverse complement strand
GGCGTGGCGCCCGGCAGCGGCGTGATCATGTGGCCACCGGTCTCGGTTTGCCAGAAGGTGTCGACGATGGGGCAGCGGCCGCCGCCCACGTGCAGGTGGTACCACTCCCAGGCAGCAGGGTTGATGGGCTCGCCGACCGAGCCCAGGATGCGCAAGCTCGTCAGGTCGTAGCGGCGCGGATGCACGGCTTCATTCGATTCGGCCGCCTTGATCAGCGATCGGATCGCGGTGGGCGCGGTGTAGAAGATCGAGACCTTGTGGTCCTGGATCATCTTCCAGAAGCGGCCGGCGTCGGGATAGGTCGGCACACCCTCAAAGACGATCTCGGTGCCGCCAAGCGCCAGTGGCCCGTAGGCGATGTAGGTGTGTCCGGTGACCCAGCCGATGTCGGCCGTGCACCAGAAGACATCTTGCGGCCGCAGGTCGAAGGTCAGCTTGGTGGTCAGCGCGGCGTGCATCAGGTAGCCGCCGGTGGAGTGCTGCACGCCCTTGGGTTTGCCTGTCGACCCCGAGGTGTAAAGCAAAAACAGCGGATGCTCGGCGCCCACCCATTCAGGCTCGCAGGTGGTGGGCTGCGCAGCGGTCAGCTCATGCAGCCACAGATCGCGCGGATTCCAGGCGACCTTGCCGCCGGTGCGGCGGTAGACGATGACGTCCTTGACGCTGTCGCCATCGCCTGAGGCCAGCGCCTCATCGACGATGGACTTCAGCGGCAGTGCCTTGCCGCCACGAAGTTGCTCATCGGCGGTGATCACCATCACCGCGCCAGTGTCCTTGATGCGGTCTTGCAGGCTGTTCGCAGAAAAGCCGCCGAAGACCACCGAGTGCGTGGCGCCGATGCGCGCGCAAGCCTGCATGGCGGCGACGCCTTCGATGCTCATCGACATGTAGATGACCACACGGTCGCCCTTGCCCACGCCGCGCGACTTGATCGCATTGGCCATCTGGCAGGTTCGCGCCAGCAGCTCGCTGTAGGTGACGCGGGTGACGGTGCCGTCATCGGCTTCAAAAATGATCGCCACCTTGTCGCCCAGCCCGGCCTCGACATGGCGATCCAGGCAGTTGTAAGAAACATTGAGAGTGCCGTCCTCGAACCACTTGAAAAACGGCGCCTGGCTGTCATTGAGCACCTGGGTGAAGGGGGTTTTCCAGGAGATCAGCTCGCGCGCCTGACGGGCCCAGTAGCCCTCGTAGTCGTTTTGTGCCTCGTGCACCAGCGCCTCGTAGGCTGCCATGCCTTGCACGTGAGCACCTGCCATCGACGCTGCCGAGGGGTTGTAAATCTTCAAATCGTGGTGACCTGCTGCGCTCATGTTGTTGTCTCCTGAATAGATGTGGGTGCGCGGGAGTGTTCAGCTTAGAGCGAAGCTCTTACGAACCGCTTACTCGGCCCTTGAAGTCGGCGGACTGTGGCACAACGTACAAGCGCGAGCCTGACACGGGCACTGCCTAGAATCCACTCGGGTTCCCCCTCCAGCCACGCCACTTTTTCGAGTGATAACGCCATGTCCGCAGCGCCTGAACCCAAACCTCGACCACTCCAGCCGCTGCCTCGGCTGATCTTTGCATCACGCTGGCTGCAGTTGCCGCTGTACCTCGGGCTGATCCTCGCTCAAGGCGTTTACGTGTACCTGTTCTGGGTTGAGCTGGTGCACCTGATCGAGGCGGCCTTTGGCAATCAAGAGGCGCTGATGACGCTGGTCAAGAGCTCGGGTTATCAGGCTGCGGCCATCCTTGGGCCTGACGGCAACATCATCGGGCATGAGCCCATCCGGGCGCTCAACGAAACCATCATCATGCTGGTGGTGCTGGCGCTGATCGACGTGGTGATGATCAGCAACCTGCTGATCATGGTGATCGTGGGCGGCTACGAGACCTTTGTGTCCAAGCTGGGGCTGCAAAGCCACCCCGACCAGCCCGAGTGGCTCAATCATGTCAACGCCTCGGTGCTCAAGGTCAAGCTGGCCACCGCCATCATCGGCATCAGCTCGATCCACCTGCTCAAGACCTTCATCAATGCGGCGAACTACAGCGAGAAGGTGCTGATGTGGCAAACCATCATCCACCTCGGCTTTCTGGCCTCGGCGCTGGCCATTGCGTACACCGACAAGCTGATGCACCCACCCGGCGGCGACTCACACTGAAGCCGCTCGGCAAATCAAGCCTCGCGCTTGGCCGCCAACAAGATGACCGTGCCGAGGATGCCTGAGAGGATCGAGCCCGTCAGCACGCCGAGCTTGACCTCCATGTCGAACACCGATTCCATGCCAGCGAAGGCCAGCCCACCGATGAACAAGCTCATCGTGAAGCCGATGCCGCACAGCACGCACACGCCAAAGCACTGCTGCCAGCTCGCGCCCGCAGGCCGGTTGGACCAGCCGCGACGCACCATCAGCCACATGCTGCCAAACACGCCCATGGCTTTGCCGGCCACCAGGCCCAGCGCAATGCCCAGCGGAATGCCCTGAACCAGCACGGCCGGATTCACGCCAGCCAGCGCCACCCCCGCGTTGGTGAAGGCAAACACCGGCAGCACCAGAAAAGCGACCCAGGGATGCAATCCGTGCTGCAGATCCTGGGCTGGCGAATGGCCGTCCGGTGCGCGCATGGGTATGGCCATGGCCGTGATGACGCCGGCCAGCGTGGCATGCACGCCCGACTTCAGCACGCACAGCCAGACCACCATGCCCACGGCCAGATAGACGTCAGCGCGCATCACCCCCGCGCGGTTGAGCGCCACCAGCACCGCAATGCCCAGGCCCGCGCCCATCAGCATGGGCAACGACAGGTGGGCGGTGTAGAACAGCGCGATCACCACGATGGCGCCCAGGTCGTCGATGATGGCCACCGCCGTCAAAAAGATCTTCAGCGACGCCGGAACCCTCGAGCCCAGCAGCATCACGATGCCGATGGCAAATGCGATGTCGGTGGCCGCCGGAATGGCCCAGCCGCGCAGCGCCACCGGATCGCCCAGGTTGCACAGGCTGTAGATCACGGCAGGAACCGCCATGCCGCCCAGTGCCGCCACCGCAGGCAGCATGGCCTGGCGCCGATCGCCCAGATCGCCCTCGATGAATTCGCGCTTGATCTCAAGACCCACGAGCAGGAAAAACACCGCCATCCACAGGTCGTTGATCCAGACCACCAGCGGCTTGGCCAGCACCAGCCACTCGCCCAGCCGCATTTCGCCGGGTGCTTGCACCAGTTCCTGATAAAGCGGCTGCCACTGCGAGTTGCTCATGAACAGCGCGACCATCGCAGCCATGGCCAGCACGATGCCGCCGGCCGATTCATGCCTGAAAAAGCGGATGAACGCCAGCGAGGATGGCGGGTGCGCGTCAGACATCAATCAGCATCCCTTCGTTAAACTCGTTTTCAGCGTTGGAGCACGCCAGCGCGCCCTCTCAAACACCTGCGAACCCCCATGACCACCATCCGCAAAGACGACCTGATCGAGAGCGTGGCTGCCGCGTTGCAGTACATCAGCTACTACCACCCGGAAGACTATATCGCCCACCTTGCGAGGGCTTATGCGCTGGAACAGAGCCCGGCGGCCAAGGACGCGATCGCGCAGATCCTGACCAATTCACGCATGTGCGCCGAGGGCCGCCGGCCGATCTGTCAGGACACCGGCATCGTCAATGTCTTTCTGAAGATCGGCATGGATGTGCGCTTCGAGGGCTTTGACGGCAGCATCGAAGATGCCATCAACGAAGGCGTGCGCCGCGGCTATCTGAATGCCGACAACACCCTGCGCGCGAGCATCGTGGCCGACCCGCTGTTCGAGCGCAAGAACACCCAGGACAACACCCCGGCTGTGGTGCACATGAAGGTGGTGCCGGGCAACACGATGGATGTGCAAGTGGCGGCCAAGGGCGGCGGCAGCGAGAACAAGAGCAAGTTCGTGATGCTCAACCCCAGCGACAGCGTGCTCGACTGGGTGATGAAGACCGTGCCCACCATGGGTGCGGGCTGGTGCCCGCCGGGCATGCTGGGCATCGGCATCGGCGGCACGGCTGAGAAGGCCATGCTGATGGCCAAAGAGATCCTGATGGATCCCATCGACATGTACGAGCTCAAGGCCCGCGGCCCGAACAGCAAGCTCGAAGAGTTGCGCATCGAGCTGTGCGACAAGATCAACGCGCTGGGCATCGGCGCGCAGGGCCTGGGCGGCCTGACCACGGTGCTCGATGTGAAGATCGCCATGTACCCGACCCACGCGGCCAGCAAGCCGGTGGCGATGATTCCGAACTGCGCGGCCACCCGCCACGCCCACTTCGTGCTCGATGGCTCGGGCCCCGCCTACATCGACCCGCCCAGCCTCGATTTGTGGCCCGATGTGCACTGGCAGCCTGACTACAACAAGAGCCGCAAGATCGACCTGAACACCCTGACCAAGGCCGAAGTCGCCAGCTGGAAGCCCGGCGACACCCTGCTGCTCTCAGGCAAGGTGCTGACCGGCCGCGATGCCGCTCACAAGCGCATCCAGGACATGCTGGCCAAGGG
>CAMCNE010000137.1 GCA_945875935.1 Bordetella parapertussis | reverse complement strand
AGCGCCGCCACCTGAGGCTGCAGCGCATCGAGCACCTGCTCGAAGAGCGCTTTTTCGCGAGCCAGCGCGCGTTCCTGCGCCGACAGCGCCTTGTCCTCGAAGGCCTTCAGCTCGGGCGTGATGTAGCGCTCGGCGTTCTTCAGCGTCTGCCGCCGCTGGTAATCCGCGGGCACCTTGTCGATCTGGCCTTTCGTGACCTCGATGTAGAAACCGTGCACCCGGTTGAACTGCACGCGCAGGTTGGCGATGCCGGTGCGCACGCGCTCGCGCGACTCCAGGTCCAGCAAGAAGGCGTCGCAGTGGGTGGCCATGGCACGCAGCTCGTCGAGCCCGGCATCGAAGCCGTCGGCGATCACACCGCCGTCGCGCAGCATCACCGCGGGTTCTTCAGCGATGGCGCGGGTCAGCAGCGCTTCGATGGCCGCATCGGGATTCAGCGCGGTGCTCAGCCGGTCGATCAATTCGCCAGCGCCGCCGGGCAGGGCACCGCGCAGCGCCGGCAGCGCGCGCAAGGTGGCGCGCAAGCCGGTGAGTTCACGCGGGCGCACCTGTCGCAAGGCCACGCGCGCTGTGATGCGCTCCACATCGCACACGCCGCGCAGCGCGTGGCGCAGCGGCTCGGCACCGTGATGGATGAGCGCGTCGATCGCGTCGTGGCGCTCGCTGGCCACCGCACGGTCACGCGGCGGGCGCGTGGTCCACACGCGCAGCGCGCGGCTGCCCATGCCGGTGCGGCAGGTGTCGATCAGCGACAGCAGCGTGGGCGCGTCCTCGCCGCGCAGCGTTTGCGTGAGCTCGAGGTTGCGGTGCGTGGTCGGTGGCAGGTCGATCAGCTCGCTGGCGCGTTCGACCTGCAGGTGCCGCACGTGCGCGAGCGCCTGGCCCTGGGTGTGTTCGGCGTAGCTCAGCAGCGCAGCGGCCGCGGCATGCGCCGTGGTCAGCTCGCCCGCGTTGAAGCCGGCCAGGCTGGCCACGCGCAGCTGCTCGCACAGCTTGCGCACGCCGAGTGCCGCATCGAACTGCCATTCGGGCCGGTTCGTGATGGCGCAGCGGGTGGCTGCCAAGGCAGGCGGCACGTGGTTGCGATCGACCAGCACCTCGGCCGCGTTCAAGCGCGCCAGCCAGCCGGCCAGCTCCTGATCAGAACATTCACTCAGGCCCAGCTCGCCGCTGCTCAGGCCCAGCCACGCCAGCCCGTGCACCGTGTGGCCGCGCTGGGTGTGGCTGGCCAGCGCGAGCAGCAGCGCGTCGGCCTTGTCCGACATCAGCTCGGTGTCGGTCAGCGTGCCGGGCGTGACCACCCGCACCACCTTGCGCTCGACCGGGCCCTTGGCCGTGGCCACGTCGCCCACCTGTTCGCAAATCGCCACCGCTTCGCCGAGCTTGATCAGCCGCGCCAGATAGCCCTCGGCCGACACCACCGGCACGCCGGCCATCACCACCGGCTCGCCGCCACTGCTGCCGCGCGTGGTCAGCGTGATGTCGAGCAGCCGGTTGGCCCGCCGCGCATCGTCGAAGAACAACTCATAGAAGTCGCCCATCCGGTAGAACAGCAACGTGTCGGGATGGTCGGCCTTGATGCGCATCCACTGCGCGATCATGGGCGTGTGGGCCGAAGCGATGGCAAGGGTCTGGCTGGAAGGCGAAGGCTCTGCGGACATCGGTGGCGCGTGGCGTGTAGCGAGCCCACATTGTGGAGGCGGCCCTCGTTGCGCAAGGCCTGGCGCCGCTGAGGCGCGATGCGCCTCAGCGCATCGACTGAATGAAGCTGTGGACCAGGCGCAGCGCGCGCCGCCCGCTGTGGCTGGCGGCTTCCTGCGGCGCCTTGGCGATGAAGTCGGCGATCTCGCTTTTCAACTCGGCACTCAGGCTGGCGTTGGGTCGAAATCCCATCGACCAGTCGGGAAAGAGCCGTTCTTCGGCCTCGCCGTCGAGCATGCGCAGGCAACTGTGGTGGCGCGGGTCTTTTTCAATGCGCTCGTAGACCACATCGATCGCCGCCGAATCGCCTTCGAGCAGCTGGATGAAATTGCCACCTTGGTACAGCAGCACACCGGTGACCTCATCGCGCGCGTTGTTGACGCGCGATACGCGCAGCACTTCCATCAGGTCAGCGTCCGACATCAGACGGGTCGCGGTGCTGAGGTAGACGATTCTTCGCATGCGTGGGGTCTTTCAACTCGTTTTCGGAATGGCGCCGCCTCGGAGAATACGGGTGTTCGATGAACCTCGGGCACAGTATTTGTGTAGAGTCAACCAACAGGCCGTTCGGCTGTTCGAATCAACAGAGGAAACCCATGCGAAGTGCGAACAAGTGGTTGGCTTTTGTGGCTTTGTGCGTGGCGGCAAGCCTTCCCCAGGCCGCTCCGGTCTTCGATCGCGACGAGGACGAGGTGATCGCCCGCAGCCTGACCGCCATGTTGCGCGCAGCGCGCACGGTGGTTTCGCGCAACCAGGCGCTCATCAACGACCCCACCCTGGGCAACAAGGGGCTCACCGGCAAGAAGGTGCTGGCCGATGCGCTGGTTGTCTACAAGGAAACCACCCAGATCGACCCCAAGACCATCATCGGCGGTACCAAGCACGGCCGGCTGTTCAAGGCGCAGCAAGATGCGGTGGTTGAAGTCATCGATGCCAACCAGGACACCATCAACCAAAAGGGTGTGGCCTTCAAGGGCTTCATCCCCTCCACCTTCGGGCGTTTGCTCACCGAGGCTTTTGCCCGGCGCGTGTCGGATGTGGCGATCATGAAGGTCACCGCGCCCGAGGTGCTCATCCGCAATCGCAAGTCACGCCCCGACGATTGGGAGTCCAAGGTCATTCGCGACAAGCTGATGGCAGCTGATTGGCCCAAGGGCCAGATGTTCACCGAGATGTCGCCTGCCATGGGCCGCACCGCGATGCGCTTTGCTTCTCCCGAGTATTACGCGGCCTCATGCCTGAGCTGCCACGGCGGCCCCAAGGGGCAGGTCGACATCACCGGCTACCCCAAGGAAGGCGGCAATGAGGGCGACCTTGGTGGCGTGATCAGCGTGACGATGTTCAATTGATGGGCTTTCTGGCCCGGGCTGAAGCGCCCGCATTGCGCCTGCTCGAAAAACTCAGCATTCGAGCTCGGATGCTGTTGTTGTCGGGCCTGCTCATGGCGGGCATCCTGGGCATCACGTTCTACCTGACGAGCGCCATGTCGTCGAATGCAAAGCTCGTCTTGTTGAACGCCCAGCGGGCCCACGAGATCGCGCTGGCCACCTCCATTCAAAAGAATTTTGGCGAATACCGCTACTGGCTGTCCGACCTCGCGGTGAGCCTGCTGAATCAGTCCGAAGCCAACGCCACCGAGGCACGTCGTCGGCTCGACGCCGGGCTCGAGGCGCTCGAGAAAAGCGAGCCCGAGGTGGCCCAACTGCTGCAGCGAGAGGTCTCAGGCTTCGAGGTCGCTGGCTTGATGGCGGTAGACGCCTACACCGACGACAAGCGCGTCATCGGCAACACGTATTTCGCCGAGGCACGCCAGCACGGCTTGGTGTTCGAAGAAAAGTTGGCTCTGCTGGTTGACGACCTTCTCATGCAGGCGCAAAGCACCCGCGAGGAGGTTCTGGAACGCACCGAGGAAACCACGCGGCTGGCCACCATCATCGTGACGCTGGCTGTCTTGCTGGGCATGCTGGCCACCTGGGTGGTGCTGCGCTCCATCCTGATGCCGCTCAACCGGGTGGTCTCCGCCATCGACGGCCTGACCGCCGGCCACATCGACACGCCGATTCCACCGGCCTCGCGCGACGAGATCGGCTCCATGGCCAAGACCCTGGCGCTGTTTCGCCAAGGCATGATCGACCGCGACAAGCAGCGCGATCTGCTCGAGCGGCGCCAGCACGATCTCGAAGCCGCCATGGCCCAGGCCGAGGCGGCCAATCTGGCCAAGTCGTCTTTCCTGGCCAACATGAGCCACGAGCTGCGCACTCCGCTCAACGCCATCATCGGCTACAGCGAAATCCTGCAGGAAATGTCGCAAGACGATGGCCTCGACGACTACGTGGCCGATCTGGCCAAGATCCAGTCGGCCGGGCGCCACCTGCTCAACCTCATCAGCGACATCCTCGATCTGTCCAAGATCGAGGCCGGCAAGATGGACATCTACCTCGAAGACTTCGAGCTGCCCGCCCTGGTCGAGGAAATCCGCGCCATCGTCAAGCCGCTGATCGAGAAAAACAGCAACGTGCTCGAGATCGTCTGCCCGAGCGACATCGGGTCGATGCACTCCGACCGCACCAAGCTCAAGCAAAACCTGCTCAACCTGGTCAGCAATGCGACCAAGTTCACCTCCAACGGCAAGGTCACCCTGACGCTCGAGCGCAACCGCGAGTTGCCCCATGAGCCTGTGAGCTTTGCGGTGCAAGACACCGGCATCGGCATGACGCCCGAGCAGCTCGCCAAGCTGTTTTCCCCGTTCGCCCAGGCTGATGCGTCCACCACCAAGCGTTATGGCGGCACCGGCCTGGGGTTGGCGATCACGCGCCATTTCTGCGAAATCCTCGGCGGCTCCATTGATGTGGAGAGCACTGCGGGCGTGGGTTCGGTGTTCACCATGGTGCTGCCCGGCAAGAAGCCGTCGGCCTCGACCGTGCCTGCGGTGACAGGCGTTGCCCAGGCCTTGGCCGACCAGGCGCACGCCCGAAACGCACCGCTGGTGATGGTGGTCGATGACGACCCGGCCTCGCGCCAGCTGCTGTGCATGGCCTTGAACAAGGAAGGCTGGCGTGTGGTCGAGGCCGCCGGCGGCGAGGCGGCCATCGACATGGCGCGCCAGCTGCGCCCCGCAGCGATCACGCTCGACATCATGATGCCGCGCATGGACGGCTGGTCGGTGCTCACCGC
>CAMCNE010000136.1 GCA_945875935.1 Bordetella parapertussis | reverse complement strand
CAGCGCGACGCCGAAGCTGACGCCAACTACAAGACGGCCAAGCTCGAGCGCGGTCCGCTGCTGGCCGCCGTGTCGTCTTCGGGCACCGTCAACCCGGTGCGCCAGGTGGTCATCGGCAGCCAGGTGTCGGGGCAGATCAAGGAAATGCGCGTCGACTTCAACAGCGAAGTCACCCAAGGCCAGGTGATCGCGCGCATCGACCCCCAGGTGTTCACCTACCGCGTCAATCAGGCCACGGCCGATCTCGAGTCGACCCGCGCGGCAGTGCTCAATGCGCAGGCCAATGTGGGCGCGGCGACTGCGGCGGTGTCGCGCGCCCGGCTCGACGCCGACAACGCGCAGCGCGACCGCTTGCGCAAGCAGGAACTGCTCGACAAGCAGTTTGTCTCGCAGGCCGATTTCGAGAATTCGCGCAACCTCGCCGGCACCCTGGCCGAAGCACTCAAGGTGAGCCTGGCCCAGCTCGAGGTGGCTCGCGCGCAGGTGGTGTCGGCACAAGCCGTGGTGCGCCAGCGCGAGGCGGCGCTCTCGCAGGCGCGCTTCGATCTCGAGCGCACCGAAATCCGCTCGCCGGTCGATGGCGTGGTCATCAAGCGCAGCGTCGATGTGGGCCAGACGGTGGCGGCCAGCTTGCAAGCGCCTGAGCTTTTCATCATTGCGCGCGACCTGTCGGACATGCAGGTCGAAGCCGCCATCGACGAGGCCGACATCGCGCGGGTTCGCATCGACCAGAAGGTCACCTTCACCATCGACGCGTTTGCGGGGCGCAGCTTCGAGGGCCGCGTCGGGCAGATCCGCAAGGCCGCCGTGTCGGCGCAAAACGTGGTGACCTACACCGTGGTGGTGGCCTTCGCCAACCCCAACGCGGCGGTGCTGCCGGGCATGACGGCCAATGTGCGCATCGTCACCGAGGTGCGCGACAACGTGCTCAAGGTGCCCAATGCCGCGCTGCGCGTGCGCCTGCCAGGCATCGAGCCGGTCGATTTGGTCGCGTCGGCGCCGCGTGATTCCGCTGCGTCTGCCTCTGCATCTGCTGCGTCTGCTGCATCGGCTGGGGCCGCGTCGGCATCGCCGCCCAGTCAGCCGCAGCGCGCTGCAGGCGTCGACGGCGGCGGTCGTGCGCCCACGCGCGGTCGCATCCACATCCTCGGGCCCGACGGCAAGCCGCGTGCGTTCTTTGTGCGCCTGGGCGTGAGCGATGGCCTGGCCACCGAGCTGCTGATCGGTGCGGGCACCGCCCTCCAGCCCGATGCCGATCTCATCAAGGAAGGCGCCGAGGTGGTCATCAGCGCCGGCAAGCCGGCCGGCGGCCCGACGGCTGCCGCACGCACCGGCCCGGGCGGCGCACCGCGAGCACCGTTTTGAGCCTGGGCGAGCCCTTGCTGGTCGCGCGCGACCTGCTCAAGACCTACACCATGGGCGGCCAGACGGTGCACGCGCTGCGCGGCGTGTCGCTCGACATTGCCGAAGGCGACTTCGTGGCCATCATGGGTGCGTCGGGTTCGGGCAAGAGCACGCTGATGAACATCCTGGGCTGCCTCGACAAGCCCAGCGCGGGCTCCTACCAGTTGGCTGGTGAGGCCGTCGATGCCATGAGCGCCGATGCGCTGGCGTCGATCCGCAACCGGCGCATCGGCTTCGTCTTCCAGCAGTTCAACCTGCTGCCGCGCACCTCGGCTCTCGAGAACGTCGAGCTGCCCATGGTCTACGCCAACGTGCCGCCACCCGAGCGCCATCAGCGTGCGCTGAGCAGCCTGCAGCGCGTGGGCCTGGGCGAGCGCTGCGATCACACCCCGGCCGAGCTGTCGGGCGGTCAGCAGCAGCGTGTGGCGATCGCCCGCGCGCTGGTCAACAACCCGCGGCTGATCCTGGCCGACGAGCCCACCGGCGCGCTCGACAGCCAGACCTCTGAAGACATCATGCTGTTGCTCGCCGAGCTCAACGAGCAGGGCATGACGGTGGTGCTGGTCACCCACGAGTCGGACATCGCCGCGTGGGCCAGGCGGCGGCTGGTGTTTCGCGACGGCCGCGTGCTCGAAGACGTGGTGCAGCTGCCGTATCGCCCTGCGGCCGAAGCGCAGCCAGCGCCATGAACACCTTCACCGCCTTCCGCTCGGCCTGGCGGTCGCTGACCACCAACCTCATGC
The DNA here is from genome assembly GCA_945875935.1 of Bordetella parapertussis. Taxonomy (GTDB): domain Bacteria; phylum Pseudomonadota; class Gammaproteobacteria; order Burkholderiales; family Burkholderiaceae_C; genus PBB1. Next base: position 2,807 of record CAMCNE010000136.1, on the reverse strand, counting down.
GCAGCATCCTCACCATGCTGGGCATCATCATTGGCGTGGCGGCGGTCATCACCACCATCGCGATTGGCAACGGTGCGCAGCAAAGCGTGGCCGAGCAGATCAAGGGCTTGGGCACCAATTTGCTGATGGTGGTGCCGGGCTCGGTGAACGCCTCGGGACAGCGGCTGGGCGCCGGCAGCAATCAGCGCCTGACCGAAGGCGATGCCGCGGCCATCGCCGCCGAAGTGCCTGAAGTGTTCATCGCGGCGCCCTCGGTCACCGGCACCTTTCAACTGGTGTCGGGCAACGCCAACTGGTCGACGCGCGGCGTGGGCACCACCGCCGAGTACCTGGTCGCGCGCGACTGGCCGCTGGCTGCAGGCCGGGCCTTCGATGCGTCCGAGCTCGCTGGCTCGGCCAAGGTCGTGCTGCTGGGACAGACGGTGGCTCGTGAACTGTTTGGCGAAGAAGACGCGATCGACCGGGTGATCCGCATCAAGGGCATACCGCACACCGTGATCGGGCTGCTGGCGCGCAAGGGCCAAAACGCCCAGGGCGAGGACCAGGACGACACGCTGCTGGTGCCCATCTCGACCTTTCGCAACCGGCTGTCGGGCTGGCTGGCCGGGCCGCTCAAGCGCGTCTACGCCATCAGCGTCAAGGTGCACGAAGGCGACAGCCTGAGCGATGCCGAAGACAGCATCCGCGCGCTGCTGCGCCAGCGCCATCGGCTGGCGCCCGGTCAGGAAGACGACTTCAACGTGCGCAAGCTCACCGAGGTCTTGCAGGCAAAAGAAGAATCGAGCCGCATCATGACGCTGCTGCTGTCGGCGGTGGCCGGCGTGAGCCTGGTGGTGGGCGGCATCGGCATCATGAACATCATGCTGGTCAGCGTGACCGAGCGCACCCGCGAGATCGGCCTGCGCATGGCTGTGGGCGCGCGCGGCCGCGACATCTTGCTGCAGTTTCTGATCGAGGCGGTCACGCTCAGCCTGTGCGGCGGCGCCATCGGCGTGGCGCTGGGCGCGGCGGCCACCTGGGGCGTGGCCAGCTTTGCCGGCTGGCAGGTGTCGCTCAGCGCCGGTTCGTTCGCGCTCGCCGTGTGCTTTTCGGCCGCCGTGGGCGTGTTTTTCGGCTACTACCCCGCACAGCGCGCCTCGCAGCTGCTGCCCATCGACGCGTTGCGGCACGAGTGACAATATTATTTAAAAGTTAAATAATACTTTGACCATCTACCTGAGCGGACGCACACCATGGCCACCGTCACCTTCAGCATCGCCGACGACGTCAAAGAGGCCTTCAACGCCGCCTTCGAGGGGCAAAACAAGAGCGCCGTGATCGCCGAGCTGATGCGCGAAGCCATCGACCGCGCGCAGCGGCAGCAACGCCACCGCGACGCCGTCGAGCGCATCGTGTCGCGTCGCTCTGGCACCCCGGCGGTGTCCGAGTCGCAGTTCAACGCCGCGCGCCGCGAGCCCCGCTCTTGATCTGCGTGGTCGACGCCAGCGTGGCGGTGAAGTGGTTCGTCAACGCCGACTGGGCGCTGCGCGAAGACCACCTCGAGCCCGCGCTCGATGTGCTGCGCGCCAGCAGCCAAGGCACGGTCGAGCTGTGGCAGCCGCCGCACTTTCTGGCCGAAGTCGCCGCAGTGTTGACCCGGCTCAAGCCCGACGACGCGCGCGCCGACATCGAGCTGCTCGCCGCGCTCGACATCCGCTGGGCCCAACCCACCGACGCCTGCGCTCAGGCCATGGCACTGGCGCGGCAACTCGACCACCACCTGTTCGACACGCTGTATCACGCGCTGGCTCTGGGCCTTCCCGGCGCCACGCTGGTCACCGCCGACCGGCGCTACTTCGACAAGGCCCGCCACCTGGGCGGCATCACCTGGCTGCCCGACTGGCGCAGCGCCTGAGCTTCACGCTCGCACTGACGCACCCGCCACCTATCATTTGCCCAACTTATCTGTGGGAAATCCCTTGGACATCACGCTGCTGCTGAAAGCCGCCTTCATGGGCATCGTCGAAGGGCTCACCGAGTTCTTGCCGATCTCGAGCACCGGGCACCTGATCCTGGCCGGATCGCTCATCGGCTTCACCGGCGAGACCGCCAAGGTCTTCGAGATCGCCATCCAGACCGGCGCCATGTTTGCCGTGATCTGGCAGTACCGCGAGCGGCTGCAGCGCACGGTGGTGGGGTTGGGCACCGACCCCGCAGCGCGCCGCTTCGCGCTCAATGTGTTCATCGCCTTCATCCCTGCGGTGGTGCTGGGTCTGGCGTTTGGCAAGGCCATCAAGGCGCACCTGTTTCACCCGGTGCCGGTGGCGCTGGCCTTCATCGCCGGCGGTCTGGTGATCTTGTGGGTCGAGCGCCGTCACCGCCGCTTGTACGGCGATCTCGATCTGGCCGGCACGCGCCGCGCGCGCATCGAAACCGTCGACGACATGGCGCCGGTTGACGCGCTGAAAGTCGGGCTGCTGCAGTGCCTGGCGATGATCCCCGGCACCAGTCGCTCGGGCGCGACCATCATCGGCGCCATGGTGCTGGGCTTCTCGCGCCAGTGCGCCACCGAATTCAGCTTCTTCCTGGGCATCCCCACGCTGATGGGCGCCGGCGCCTACGCGCTGTGGAAGCAGCGCGACGCCCTGCACGCTGCCGACTTGCCGATGTTCGCCGTGGGCACGGTGTTCGCCTTTGCCAGCGCCTTGCTGTGCATCCGCTGGCTGATCCGCTTCATCTCGACCCACGACTTCGTCGGCTTCGCCTGGTACCGCATCGTGTTCGGTGCGGTGGTGCTGGTCACGGCGTGGCAAGGGTGGGTGGTGTGG
>CAMCNE010000135.1 GCA_945875935.1 Bordetella parapertussis | reverse complement strand
CCCACCGTCTCCAGCCACCGTTCCACCTCGCTCATCTGGGCCGTGCCGGGGATGGTTTTCACCTGACCGCTGGGCGAGATGAGCAGCGTGCGGGGCATGTCGCCAGGCCACGCGGGGTCGATGCTGGCGCGCAGGAATTCGTCGAACTCTGTGGTGGCAGACCAGTTCTCGGCGCGGGCCAGGCCGGCGGCGGCGAGGCGTTTGGCGCGGGCCTCAGGCGACGACGGATCTACCTGGATCAGCACCAGTGGCAGTTCGGGGCGTTTGCGCAGCAGCGCGCCCCAGTGCGGCAGCTCGACCAGGCAAGGACCGCAGGTCATGCCCCACAGGTGCACCACCAGCGCACGCCCGGCATGGCTGGCGCGGATCTGCGCGTAGCTGTCGCGCTCGAAGACGCGTTCGGGCGCTGCGTCAGCTGCCGCAGTGAACGCCACGAGCAGCACCAGCACGGCAGTGCGCAGGCCATTGCAAATCGGCTTCATGGGGCCTCCAGCGGCATCAGCCGATAGCCTTCGTCGCGCGTGAGCCACGACAGGTAAACGCGGCGGCCATCGCCGATGAGCAGCGGGTGGTCGGCGCTGTTGGCCGTGGCCCCGAGCACGCGCTCGGGCGACCAGGTCTGGCCGGCATCGGCCGAGCGGCGTTGCTTGATGAAGATGTAGCGGCCGTCAAATTCTTTCCACACCAGCCACACCTCGCGGCCCTGTGCAAAGAGCGCCGGGCGGCCGGGCTGTTGTGCGGCATTGCCCATGGCTTGCGGGGTCGAGAACGTGGCACCGCCATCGGTCGAGCGCGCCAGGAACAAGCCCTGACGCGAGCGCCCCTGCGTGAACCACGCCGCGTGCACCGTGCCGTCAGGCGAGACGGCCAGGCTCGGGCCATGGTGCGGGCAGCCGTCGATGGCCCAGCGGTCTTCGGCTACGCGCGTGGCGGCCTTCGCTTCGCCCTCGCTCGCAAGGCTCAGCAGCGCGTGATCGCGCTCACCGCCGGCAAAGATGCTGCGGTACAGCACCAGCGGTCGGCGCTGCGCATCGAAGGCCACGGCGAGTCGACAGCATTCGCAGCTTGAGTCCTGCGCGATGCGCTCGTCGATGAACGACTCGCCGCCGTCGTCTGACCACGCATAGGCCAGCGCCGCGCCAGCGTACGGCACGCCTCGGCTGCGAGCAGCCGCCGCCGTGCGCTTGTCGAGCCACACCGCCAGCAGCCGGCCATCAGAGCGCAGCGCCAGCGCCGGAAAGCGCTGGCTGGCGGGATCGGCCGAGAGCGAGCGCGGCGTCGAGAAGCTGGCACCGCCGTCGGTCGAAGTGGCCACCATCACCTGCGCGTTCCAGGCCTTGTCCTTGAACACCGAGTAGGCGACCACGATGCGCCCGCGCCCATCGACCACGATCTGCGGCCGTGCATCGGTGCCCCCGTCGAGTGATGCACCGGGGCTGCCGACCACCGACGTGTGGCCGAAGGTGGCACCCGCGTCGGTGGACCGAGCCACCGATACCGACCCGGCGGCAGCCCACGCGACCCACAGTGCGCCGGCGGAGTCAAACACCGCGGTGGCCGACTTGGCGCACGCCAGGGCCGAACCCGAGCACGCTGCCGCTGCGTGGCCGTGGTGGTGCATGGGTGCGCTGGCGGACGCCTGCGGCACCGACTGCGCCAGCGCAGCTGCTGACAGCACCAGTGCGGCCAGGCCGGCCGCGATGCGCTCAGAAGCTGACACGCAAGCTCACCCTGGCCGTGCGCGGCATCGCGTAGCTGATGCTTTGCTGGTTGCTGGCGCTGCTGTCGGTGTAGCGCTTGTCAAACAGATTGACCATCGCACCGGACACTTCGAAACGCTCGTTGATGCGGTAGGTCGTGCTCAGGTTGAACACGGTGTAGCTGCCCTGCTCAAAGGCCGGCGTGAGTGACAGGCTGCTCAGGGTCATGGAGCTGTTGTAACGCACATCGACGTACTGGCTCCAGCGCTCGGTCGTGCGCCACGCCAGGCCGCATCCGCCCACCAGGCGCGGCACCAGCGGCAGCTGCTCGCCGGTCGGGTCGCCGGTGGTGGTGCTGGTGTAGTACGACTGCGTGCGGGTGGCATAGGCATTGAGCCTGAGGTCGCTGGTGAGCGCCCAGCTGCCGTCAAGCTCCACACCCCAGGTCCTCTGATCCTGCCCGTTCGTGTAGAAATTGACCGTGCCCGGGCACGATGCGTTGGGCACACCGGTGTACGAGCTGCCGCAGATGCTGCTCACCGCTGCGGGTATGGGCGAGGTCTTCGAGTTGATGCCGTAGGTGTTCACCGAGTCCTTCACCTTGGCCTGAAACACCGTGATGCCGAAGGCCGATGAGCCGCGCTTCCAGTCCAGGCCGATTTCCTCGCCCACCATGGTCTCGGGGTCGAGCAGCGGGTTGGCGATGGTGATGGAGTTGCTGCCGAAACTGCGGTACAGGTTGTTCAACCCTGGCGCCCGAAACGCCTTGTAGACCGCGCCGCGCAGGTCGAACTCGTCGCTCAGCTCATAGCGTGCCGACAGGCTCGGATCGAAGGCGGTCTTGTTGGTGCCGGGCACGGGGCCGCCGGTGGGCGCGCCCGCCACCGGGTTCGCCTTGTTCGAATAGCTGGTCTGCACGGCCGAGCCGTCTGAATTGCTGTAGTGGTCCACACGCAGGCCGAGCGTGACTTCCAGCGGGTCGAGCGGACGCAGCTTGAACTGCGAGAACACGCCGATGAATTCCTGCGATCCGGCGCCCTCGTTGGTGCGCTGGATGCGCAGCACCTGCGGCAGCTCCTGGGTGGGGGTGCGGTAGGTCTGCTGATCGTCCTCGCCCGAGATGTAGCGGTAGTCGACGCCGAGCTGCAACTCCTTGAGCAGCGACTCCAGGCGCCTCGAGTAGACGACCGAGCCGCCACGTTCGCGGTAGGTCAGCGTGTCGTGCGACGACGCGTACTGAAGCGTGGGGGCCGCTTGCTGCGCGGCGGTGGCGCCGCTGCCCGACACCGGTGCACCGCAGGCGTACTTGGTGGCCGCGTAGCAGCCCGCGCCGTTGTACTTGTCGAAATTCACGTGCTGCGCATAGGCCGAGGTCATCACGCTGCTCGACTCATCGAGCCGCTTGGTGATGCCGGCCTGGATGTCGGGGCTGCGCTGCCGGTTCTTGCCGTAGTCGTAGCCGCCGATGCGGTCGTTTTGCTGGTGATAGCCCACGCGCACAAAGCCGCTGAGATCAGGCGCGGGCTGAAAGTACACGCCCAGCCTGAAGTTGTCGGCTGTGGCCTGGGACTCGTCGCGCCCCGGCCAGTAAGCCGCACGCGTGCTGCTCCCAGCCGTGTTGTAGCCATCGGTCTGCAGCCGGTCGGCCGACAGGCTCAGGCTCAGGGTGTCCGACAGCACGAAGTTCTTGCTGATCGCAACGCTCTGAGTGCCGCGGCTGGCGACGCTGAAAGTCGCCTCGCCCGAATCGGTGGTGGCGCGCCTGGTGATGATGTTGATGACGCCGCCCACGGCCAGATTGCCCCACAGGCTGGAGCCGCCGCCGCGCACGATTTCCACGCGCTCGACCGAACTCAACGGCACCTTGAACCACTGGATGGTGCCGAAGAAGGGGTCGAGCATGGGCACGCCGTCCAGCAGCACCAGCACCTTCTTGTCCATGCCGCGGAACTTGATGTTCTGCCCCGTCGGGTCGGTCACATAGAAGGGCGCTCCGGGCACCAGCAGCCCGGGCACGTTGCGCAGCACCTGGTCCAGCGTCTGCCCCGGTGCGCGGCGGATGTCCTCTTGCGTGATCACGGTGGTGTGCAAGGGCATGTCCTGCAGCCGGGTGTCAGAGCGGGTGGCCGTCACGACGACGCGCTCGAGCTGGGTGGTGGATGCGGCGTCTGGTGTGGCGCCTGATGCCGCCTCCTGTGCGGCGGCGCTCGCCGTGCAGGCGGCCAATGCCGCCATGCAAGACACGGTGAAAACAAAGTTCGATGGCGCGCGGTGGCGCAAAGGCGAGGTCATGTCGAAAGTCCTTGAAAGTTCCAGCAGCCGACGGCAGCGAGGGCTCGCCGGCCAGAACCGATGGCTCGCGCGCTGACAAATGCAGTGCGGCTTGCATCGGCAAACGACGCCCGGCCCTGCGGGGGCTTCGGGGTCAGTGCTAGCGGTCGCTCACGGCCTGTGGGCAGCAACTGCCATGGCTCGGGGGCGACCGGAACTCAAGCGATCGAGGGCGGTCCTCGAGACAGCGCGTGTCGCCACGCGTGAGAGGTGTGCGGCGCGGCCAGAAAAAGCAGCGGCACCTCGAAGGTCAATGGCAGCAGGCTCAGCTTGGCTGGCGTGGGCGCGGGTGCGATCGCCACGCTTTGCAATGAGCAGTAAGGGCAGTGCTCTAGGCTGTGCAGCAACGACGACTGCGGCGATGACTGCGGCTCAGGACGATCTACCAGCACCGCGGTGCCTGCACCGAGCGAGCTGCACACCTCAAGCCACAGGTCGCCGGGCTTGCCATGAAAGGCCTGCGACAGCGTCGGCGCCAGCGAGGCGATCAGCATGACCCATGCGGCCAGCCATGCTGTCCATCGTCGTTGGTGCCGGAACCCTTGCATGCCGCGACTTTAGTGGTCAGCCCTGGAAGTGCTGCGCGCATCGCTGCAGCACCGCCACCAGTTCGTCGATCTCCACCGGCTTGGCCACGTGGGCGATCATGCCGGCGTCGCGGCAGCGCGCCCGCTCTTCCTCGAGGGCGTGGGCGGTCAGGCCAATCACCGGCACGCCGGTGTGGAGCGCCGTGATGCGCCGCGTGGCCTCGAGTCCATCCATCACCGGCATCTGCACGTCCATCAGCACCGCGTGATAGCCAGCGGCATCGCTTTTTTGCATGGCGTCGACGGCTTCCTGGCCGTTGGACACGAACACGACCTCGGCGCCTTCGTACTCGAGCATGCTCCCGAGCACCAGACAGTTGACCTCGTTGTCCTCGGCGGCCAGCACGCGCAG
>CAMCNE010000134.1 GCA_945875935.1 Bordetella parapertussis | reverse complement strand
GGCGTGATCGTGCCCATGCAGTGCGAGTACTTTGCGCTGGAGGGGTTGTCAGACCTGGTCAACACCATCAAGCAGGTGCACGCCAACCTCAACCCCGAATTGAAGGTCATCGGTTTGCTGCGCGTGATGTTCGACCCCCGCATCACCTTGCAGCAGCAGGTCAGCGAACAGCTCAAGACACACTTCGGCGACAAGGTGTTCGACACCGTCATTCCGCGCAACGTGCGGCTGGCCGAGGCACCGAGCTACGGCTTGCCCGGCGTCATCTTCGACCCGTCGTCCAAGGGCGCTCAGGCCTTTGTCGCCTTTGCCCAGGAAATGGTCACGCGCATCGACTCGATGTAGGCCCGGCCTCAGGCCCGCCTCGCCGCCTCACAAACCGAGCGACTCCTCGACCCCGAGGTGCACGTTCATGGCCTGCACCGCCGCGCCACTGGCGCCCTTGCCGAGGTTGTCCAGACGGGCCATCAGCAACACCTGGGTCTCGCTGGCGAACACGAACAAATCGACACGGTTGGTGTCGTTGCACGCCTGCACATCGAAGAATCCGCCGGCGAGCGTGGCCGGATCGCCGAGTGGCATCACGCGGATGAAGCGCTCACCGGCGTAGCGTTCGCTCAGCGCAGCATGCAGCTCGGCAGCCCCGGCCGACCCACCAAGCTGCGAAAGATGTAAGGGCACGCTTACCGTCAATCCCTTGTAAAACGGGCCGACGATGGGCATGAACACCGGTGGTTCGGTCAGACCGGTGTGGGTTTTCATCTCCGGCAGGTGCTTGTGCGCCAGCGCCAGCGCGTAGGGCCGGGGTGCGGCCAGTGGCGAATTCGGCTGGGCCGCCAGTCCACCGGGCACGGCCGCGGCGGCGGCCTCGTAGTCGGCAATCATGCTTTTGCCGCCACCCGAGTAGCCGGTGATCGAGGTGGCCGCGACCGCCGTGGCGCATGGCAGCACGCCCGCATCCACCAGCGGGCGCAGCAGCAAGATGAAGGCGCTGGCGTGGCAGCCCGGGTTGGCGATGCGCTTGCTCGCGCGGATGGCCGCGCGCTGGCCCGGTGCCAGTTCGGGCAATCCGAACACCCAGCCCGGCGCGGTGCGGTGCGCAGTGCTCGCGTCAATCAGGCAGGTGGTGGGGTTGGTGATCAATGCGGCCGCCTCGCGCGAGGCGGCATCGGGCAGGCACAAAAAGGCCACGTCGGCCGCATTGAGCAGCCGGGCGCGCTCGGCGGCGTCCTTGCGCAGCTCGGGGGCGATGCGCAGCACCTCGATGTCGTCACGTGCGGCGAGATACTCGTGGATGCGCAGACCGGTGGTGCCTTCCTGGCCGTCGACGAAGACGCGATGTTTCATGATGCTTCCCCCTTAGGTGGGCTGCGAGGATAAGCGAGCCAGATGATGAATGACTCTGTGGTCGGCCAGACAGCGGCGGCGAGCGTCGGTCGGCGCGTGCTCTTGCTGCCGGGTTGGCAGGGTTCGGGCCCCGACCACTGGCAAAGCCGCTGGGAGGCGCGCCATGGCCACCGCCGCGTCGAGCAGGCCGACTGGCTGTGGCCGCGCCGGGGCGACTGGATGTCGCGGCTCGACGAGGTGCTGCTCGAGCGCGACACCCCGGCCGTGCTGGTGGCGCACAGCCTGGGCTGCCAGCTGGTGAGCGCGTGGGCGGCACATTCACGCCTCACCGCGCGCGTGCACGCTGCGCTGCTGGTGGCGCCACCCGACATCGAGCGCTCCGCCGCACCGCCGCAGCTGCAGCGTTGGGCGCCCATCGTGCGTCAGCGGCTGCCCTTTGCGAGCACGCTGGTGGCCAGCAGCGACGATCCGTTTTGCGAGGCCTCGCGCGCAGCCGGCATGGCGAGCGACTGGGGCAGCGACTGGCTGTTGATCGGCGCATGCGGCCACCTCAACGCCGAATCCGGCCTTGGCGACTGGGACGACGGCCTCGCCTTGCTGCACTCGATCAGCCAGCCCTTGGGCGATGCGACCTGATGCCAGACAATCCAGCCATGGTCACCAAGAAACCCAAAGGCCTCGGCCTCGGCCTCGAAGCACTGCTCGGCCCCCGCGTCAAGGATCCTGACGAGGCGGCCTTGGCTGACGCCAACCGGCCGCCCAGCGTGCTGCTGCTCGATCAGCTGCGTCCCGGCAAGTACCAGCCGCGCACGCGCATGGACGAGGGCTCGCTCTACGAGCTGGCCGAAAGCATCAAGGCGCAAGGCATCATGCAGCCCATTCTGGTGCGCAAGGTGGATGCGGCCGCCGGCACACCCCCCTACGAAATCATCGCCGGCGAGCGGCGTGTGCGAGCCGCCCGGCTGGCCGGTCTCGACGAGGTGCCGGTGCTGGTCAAGGATGTGCCCGACGAAGCCGCTGCGGCGATGTCGCTGATCGAGAACATCCAGCGCGAAGACCTCAACCCGCTGGAAGAGGCGCAGGGCCTCAAGCGCCTGACCGACGAGTTCGGCCTCACGCATGAGCAGGCGGCACAGGCCGTGGGCCGCTCGCGCAGCACCGCGAGCAATCTGCTGCGCTTGCTCAACCTCGCCCTGCCAGTGCAGCAGATGCTGATGGCCGGCGACATCGACATGGGTCATGCGCGCGCGCTGCTGCCACTCGAAGGCGCCGAGCAGATCCTGACGGCCAACACCATCATCGGCAAGAAGCTCAGCGTGCGCGAAGCCGAAAAGCTCGTGGCACGCAGCCACAGCCCAAACGCCCAGAAAAAACCCGTCAGCGCCGCGGCCACGACGCGCTCGCGCGACCTGCAACGCATCGAGCAGGAGCTGTCCGACGCGCTGGCCGCCGCGGTCGAGATCCGGCTGAAAAAACGCACCGCGCGCGGCGAGCAGGGCGAAGTCGCGATCCGCTTCGGCTCGCTCGACGAACTCAACGGCCTGCTCGAAAAGCTGGGTCTGCCGCCGCGCTGAATCGCACCAATACCGGCTTTAGCGGGCCGAAGAGAGCAGAAGATGGCTGATGTGCGCGTGTTGGTGATTTCAGGAAGCTCCCGCCAGGGCTCGTTCAACCGGCAGCTGGCCGCAGTCGCGGCCGGTCTGGCCGTGCAGGCGGGCGCCAAGGTGACGGCGCTCGATCTGCGCTCGCTCGAGCTGCCGGTCTACGACGCCGATCTTCACGAGCGCGGCACGCCACCCGGGGCCATCCGGCTGGTGCGGCTGTTCGCCGAGCACGATGCGCTCTTGCTGGCCACGCCCGAATACAACGGCTTCCCGACGCCGCTGCTGATCAACGCGCTCGACTGGGCGTCGCTCGTCGAGGCCGGGGCCGACCACCCCGCCGGCCCTGCCGCCCTCGCCGGCACGGTGGCCGGCTTGCTGAGCGCGTCGCCCGGCGCCTTCGGTGGCCTGCGCAGCCTGCTGGCCACCCGGCAGTTCCTGCAGATGAATCTGAGCATGCTGGTCGTGCCCGAGCAGTTCGGGCTGGTGCATGCGGATCAGGCGTTCGACGCGTCGGGCGCACTCAAGCACGCGCCGCCGCAAGCCGGGGTGGCGCGGGTGGTGAGCGCGGTGCTGCGGGTCGCCAAGGCACTCAAAGCGGCCGACTGAGGCGCGGGTCTTGCTCGGCTTGGGGTTCCTGCCACCGAAAGAGAGTGCCCGATGAAAACCGCCTGGTTGCCCGCCCCCATTTCCATTCCCCAAGGCCTGGTTGGCGACGGCTGGCGTTTGCGCCCGTTGACGGTTCACGACGTGGTCAAGGACTACGACGCGGTGATGAGCAGCCGCGCACAGTTGTGGGAATTGTTCGGCCCCGGCAGCGACTGGCCGCTCGAGTCGCTGACCCTGGAGCAGGACCTGATCGATCTGGCCTGGCATCAAAAAGAGTTCCAGCTGCGCACCTCGTTCACCTACACCGTGGTCACGCCGGGCGGCGAGCGCGTGCTCGGCTGCGTTTACGTGATGCCGCCGCCGCCGACTGCCACCGACCGCGATGCCGACGTCTACCACTGGGTGCGCAGCAGCGAGCACGCCAGCGGCCTCGATGCCGAACTGGCGCGGCGGCTCGCGCAGTGGTTTGCCGACGAATGGCCGTTTGAGCGCGTGGCCTATCCGGGCCGCTCGCATCCCCACGCCCACTGAGCGGCCGTGCGGCGCTCGCGCCTTCGATAATCGGGGTCTGCCCTCACCACAGGCCTCAGATGTCCGTTTCCCCAGATCACGCCACCGCACCCTCGCCCAATGCCGTCTGGCAGCAGCGCAGTCAGGCCAGCGTGTGGCACCCGTGCACGCAGATGAAGCGTCAGGCGGCGGTGCCGCCGATCGCGGTGGCGCGTGCCCACGGGCCGTGGCTGGAAGACTTCGAGGGCAACCGTTACTTCGACGCCATCAGCTCGTGGTGGGTGAACCTGTTCGGCCATGCCGACGCGCGCATCATCGCGGCGCTCAAGCAGCAGCTCGACACGCTCGAGCACGTGCTGCTGGCTGGTTGCACCCACGCGCCGGCGGTCGAGCTGGCCGAGCGGCTGTCGGCGCGCACCGGCCACGCGCTGGGGCACACCTTCTTTGCCAGCGACGGCGCCTCGGCGGTCGAGATCGCGCTGAAGATGAGCTTTCACAGCTGGCGCAACCGGGGTCTGGGCGACAAGCGCGAATTCGTCTGCCTGCGCCACGGCTATCACGGCGAGACCATCGGCGCGCTGGCGGTCACCGACGTGGCGGTGTTCCGCGATGCCTACGACCCGCTGCTCATGCGCTCGCATGTGGTGATGGCGCCCGACGCGCGGCAAGCCGAGCCGGGCGAGTCGGCGGCCGATGTGGCGCGGCGTGCTGCGGCCGAACTTGGCGAGTTGCTCGCGGCGCGCGGCGCTCAGATCGCCGCAGTGATCCTTGAGCCCCTGGTGCAGTGTGCTGCTGGCATGGCGATGCACGACCCCATCTACCTGCGCGAGGTGCGAGCGCTGTGCGACCGTCATCAGGTGCACCTGATCGCCGACGAGATCGCCGTGGGGTGCGGCCGCACCGGCAGCTTCTTTGCCTTCGAGCAGGCGTCGGAGTCTTCGGTCGCAGGCACGCCGGCGATCTGGCCCGACTTGCTGTGCCTGTCCAAGGGCATCAGCGGCGGCTACCTGCCGCTGTCGCTGGTGCTGGCCAGCGACGCCATCTACCAGGCCTTTCTTGACGACGACACCGCGCGCGGCTTTTTGCATTCGCATTCGTAC
>CAMCNE010000133.1 GCA_945875935.1 Bordetella parapertussis | reverse complement strand
AACGCCAGATGCGGCACGCGGTGATGCGGGTCAGCGGTGTGCAGCCGGGTGATGTCGACCAGATCGGCGATCACCGCCGAGGCGGTCGGCTCGGAGCCTGCGCCCTTGCCGTAGTACAGCGTGCTGCCCACCGCATCGCCTTGCACCATCACCGCGTTCATGGCGCCTTCGACGTTGGCGATCAGCCGCTTCGATGGCACCAGCGTTGGGTGCACCCGCAGCTCGATACCGCCAGCGTCATCGCGCCGCTTGGTGATGCCCAGCAGCTTGATGCGGTAGCCCAGGTGCTCGGCGTAGCCGATGTCGGCAGCCTGCAAAGCGGTGATGCCTTCGACGTGCGCGCTGTCGAACTGCACCGGCACGCCAAACGCGATGGCGCTCATCAGCGCGAGCTTGTGCGCCGCGTCGATGCCTTCGATGTCAAAGGTCGGGTCGGCTTCGGCGTAACCGAGTGCCTGCGCTTGTTTGAGCACCACGCCGAAATCGAGGCCCTTGGCGCGCATCTCCGACAAGATGAAATTGGTGGTGCCGTTGATGATCCCGGCGATCCACTGGATGCGATTGGCGGTGAGGCCTTCGCGCAGCGCCTTGATGATCGGAATGCCACCGGCCACCGCGGCCTCGAAGGCCACGACCACGCCTTTTTCACGGGCTGCCGCAAAGATCTCGGTGCCATGCACGGCCAGCAGCGCCTTGTTCGCGGTGACCACGTGCTTGCCGGCCGCAATGGCTTCGAGCACCAGGGTGCGCGCGATGCCGTAGCCGCCGATCAGCTCGACCACGATGTCGATGTCGGGGTGGCTGACAACCTCGCGCGCATCGGCCACCACCTTGACGCCGTCGCCCACCACCGCACGGGCGCGCGCGGTGTCGAGGTCGGCGACCATGGTGATTTCGATGCCGCGTCCGGCGCGACGCTGGATTTCTTCCTGGTTGCGGCGCAGCACGTTGAAAGTGCCACTGCCCACGGTGCCTGCGCCCAAAAGGCCAACTCGAATCGGATTCATGAAAGGTGTGGGCACAAGGCCGTTGCGGTTCGGGTGAATGGGAAGACAGCTGCGTCGGGCGCCAGCCGCAAAAAGCTCACTTGGCGTGGCGCTTTCGGTATTGCTCGAGGAAGTGCGCGATGCGACGGATCGCCTCGGCAAGATCATCTGAATTCGGCAGAAACACCAGCCGGAAGTGATCCGACTGCGGCCAGTTGAAGCCACTGCCCTGCACGATCAGCACCTTCTCGGCCGCCAGCAGTTCGTAGGCAAACTGCTGGTCATCGGCAATCGGATACATCTCGGGATCGAGCCGGGGAAACATGTAGAGCGCGGCCTTGGGCTTGACCACACTGACACCGGGAATCTGGCTCAGCAGCTCGTAGGCCAGATCGCGCTGCCGGCACAGGCGGCCGCCCGGAGCCACCAGATCGCGAATGCTTTGGTAACCACCGAGCGCCGTCTGGATCGCCAGTTGCCCTGGCGTGTTGGAGCACAGCCGCATCGACGCCAGCATGTTCAGGCCTTCGATGTAATCGGTGGCGCTGGCCTTGGCACCCGACACCACCATCCAGCCGGCGCGGTAGCCGCATGAGCGGTAGTTCTTGCTCAGGCCGTTGAAGGTGACAAAGAACACATCGTCAGCCAGCGAGGCGATGCTGGTGTGGGTCGCACCGTCGAACAGCGTCTTGTCGTAGATCTCGTCGGCGAACACGATGAGCTGGTGTTCGCGCGCGACCTCGACGATCTCGAGCAGCACGCTATCGGGATACAGCGCGCCCGTCGGGTTGTTCGGATTGATGATCACGATGGCCCGTGTGCGTGGCGTGATCTTGCTGCGGATGTCAGCAATGTCGGGGTACCAGCCAGATTGCTCGTCGCACAGATAGTGAACGGCCTTGCCGCCAGACAGCACCACCGACGCCGTCCACAGCGGGTAGTCGGGTGCCGGCACCAGCACCTCATCGCCGTCGTTGAGCAAGCCGTTCATGCTCATGGTGATGAGCTCGGAAGCGCCATTGCCCAGGAACACGTCATCGACGGTGACGCCGCGAACGTGCTTTTCCTGCATGTAGTGCACCACCGCCTTGCGCGGAGCGAACAGACCCTTGCTGTCGGTATAGCCGGCGCTGTGCGGCAGGTTGCGGATCATGTCCTGCACGATCTCTTCGGGTGGCTCCAGGCCGAACACCGCCAGATTGCCGATGTTGAGTTTGATGACCTTTTGCCCCTCTTCTTCCATCTGCCTGGCCTTGTCCAGCACCGGACCACGGATGTCGTAGCACACGTTGGCGAGCTTGCTCGACTTGCTGACAGCTTTCAAAGGGATCTCCACACACCGCGCCATCGCGACGCGAAGCCTACAATTTTACGCCGCACGCCCCTGGAGTCGATGAGCTTGAAACTGCACGCAGAACGCATCGAAGGCACCAACGCGATCGCACGCCACGGCGCGGCCGGCGTGGTGGTCAATGGCGTCACACACACCGCGAATGTCGTGGTCCCCTGGAAGGGTTTGGTGTCCCCGTGGTCTGCCCAAGGCTTTGAGCTGCTGAGCGCCGAGCACTTCGCCGAGCTGGCGGCCCACGAGCCGGAGCTGATCATCTTTGGCAGCGGCTCGCGTTTTCGCTTTCCGCCCGCAGCGTGCCTGCGGCCGCTGATCGACAAGCGCATCGGCATCGAAACCATGGACACGGCGGCGGCCTGCCGCACCTACAACGTGCTGCTCGCCGAAGGCCGTGCCGTGCTGGCCGCCTTGCTTTTCGAGGGTTGACACCGTTCAAATTTCAACCCCTTGAGCGGCCTGAGCAGCCCGTATAATTCCGGCTTCCGCCCGCGCTGGCGATTCCCCTTGAAAATCCATGACGCCAGCACTGAACAAGCCCCTTCCAGAATTTGAAGCTTTCGCCACCGGAGGGGTGAAGTTCACGCCTCAGGCGTATGCGAACAAGACGGTGGTCCTGTATTTCTACCCCAAGGACAACACCCCAGGCTGCACGACCGAGGCGATGCAGTTCCGTGATCACCACAAGCAGTTCCTGAAAGCCGGCGCGGTGGTGTTCGGTGTGTCTCGCGACAACATGACGTCGCATGACAAGTTCAAGCAAAACCTCGAACTGCCCTTCGAGCTGATCGCCGACACCGAAGAAAAGCTGTGCCACATGTTTGGCGTGGTCAAGAACAAGATCATGTACGGCAAGAAGGTCAAGGGCATTGAGCGCAGCACCTTCCTGATTGACGGCTCGGGCGTGCTTCGTGGCGAGTGGCGCGGCCTCAAGGTTGCGGGTCATGTCGAAGAAGTTCTCAAGGCCGCTGAGGCACTCACCAAAGAGGCTTGATCCGCGCGGCACGTGCCGCAAAACTCAAAACAAAGCCGGCTGCATCGCCGGCTTTTTTGCGCCCGATCGCAGCGTGTGTGGGGTCGGCCGGAGCGAGCCATCTGTCGCGATCGCGTGTGCATAATGTTTCATGCTTGGTCGCCCAAACCCGCACGAAGTCATCCCAAGCCGCACTCGGTTCCGTGCGGCTTTTTTGTTTTTCAGCTCATCCAACGTTGCACCACCCCATGCCACTTCCCAAGCCGCCTGCAAAACGTGCCGCCCAGTTGTCCGTGGTCGACTTTGAGACCCAAGTCGCGCCCAAGCCGAACAAGCGATCGGCGCCAACCCACAAGTCTGTTGAACCGGCATTGGTTGCCGAGTTGCAAACCGCAGACACCTCCCTGACACATCGTGCGGCGGCAGCACAAGCGCCGGTGAAGCCCGCATCCGCGCAGCGCCCTGAGGCCAAGGTTCGCGCGCCCAAGCCTCGCGGCACCGGCCCGGCCAAGCTGTTCGTGCTAGATACCAACGTGCTGATGCATGACCCGATGAGTTTGTTCAGGTTTGACGAGCACGACATCTACCTGCCCATGATCACGCTCGAGGAACTCGACGGTCACAAAAAGGGCATGACCGAGGTGGCGCGCAATGCACGCCAGGTCAGCCGCGACCTCGACGCCTTGGCCGCCCACATGACGTCGCGCGACATCAACGGCATGAGCGAAGGGCTGGCGCTGTCGCGCACCGGTCACCGCGAAGCCACTGGCAAGCTGTTCTTCCAGACCAATCTGGTGAACGTGACCTTGCCGGCCGGCTTGCCGCAGGGCAAGGCAGACAACCAGATCCTGGGCGTGGTGCAGGCATTGCGCGAGCAGCAACCCGGCCGCACGGTGGTGCTGGTGTCGAAAGACATCAACATGCGCATCAAGGCGCGTGCGCTGGGTCTGCCGGCCGAGGACTACTTCAACGACAAGACGCTCGAAGACGGCGACCTGCTCTACACCGGCGTGCTGCAGTTGCCCAGCGACTTCTGGGACAGCCATGGCAAGACCATGGAAAGCTGGAACCAAGGCGGCTTCACCTATTACCGCATCAGCGGGCCCATGGTGCCGGCGCTGCTGATCAACCAGTTCGTCTACCTCGAAGCGCCCGGCGCCGCGCCGCTGCACGCCAAGGTCACCGAGATCACCGGCAAGACGGCGGTGCTGCGCACGCTGCGCGAATACACCCATGCCAAGAACGCGGTGTGGGGCGTGACCGCACGCAACCGCGAGCAGAACTTCGCGCTCAACTTGCTGATGGACCCGGAGTGCGACTTCATCACGCTGACCGGTACGGCGGGCACCGGCAAGACGCTGATGACGCTGGCAGCAGGACTCAGCCAGGTGATGGACGATCGCCGCTACACCGAGATCATCGTCACCCGCGTGACCGTGCCGGTGGGCGAAGACATCGGCTTTCTGCCCGGCACCGAGGAAGAAAAGATGGGCCCGTGGATGGGCGCGCTCGATGACAACCTTGAGGTGCTGTCCAAGACCGACGGCGGCGCCGGCGAATGGGGGCGCGCGGCCACCAACGATCTGGTGCGCAGCAAGATCAAGATCAAGAGCTTGAACTTCATGCGCGGGCGCACCTTCCTCAACAAGTTCGTGCTCATCGATGAGGCGCAAAACCTCACGCCCAAGCAGATGAAGACGCTGATCACCCGCGCCGGTCCGGGCACCAAGATCGTCTGCCTGGGCAACCTGGCGCAGATCGACACGCCCTATCTGACCGAAGGCAGCTCGGGCCTGACCTATGCGGTGGACCGATTCAAGGGCTGGCCGCACAGCGGCCATGTGACGCTGGCGCGCGGTGAACGCTCGCGGCTGGCTGACTTCGCCAGCGAGGTGCTTTGAGGCACGCAGCCCCTCAAAGGCCGATCTCGGCGGCTCGCCAGTAGCTCGCAAAGCGC
>CAMCNE010000132.1 GCA_945875935.1 Bordetella parapertussis | reverse complement strand
TGCAAGAGCTGATCTTTCGCACCGATGCCAATGGCTCGATCAGCTTCGTCAACCAGCACTGGCTGCCGGTGATGGGCAGCAGCCTGGCCAGCGCGATCGGCCAGCGGCCGTGGGAGCTCGCGGTGAGTGCCGATCGCGACCGCGTGTGGTCGCTGTTCACCCGCAGCCCGGGTCTGGTCGCGCGGCGCGCGCAGGCCTCGCTGGTCACCGCGCTGGGCGCGGTGCGAACCTTCGATGTGTCGGTCATCCCGCTGCACCACAAGGCGCAGATCTCGGGTTTCGCGTGCAGCGCCATGGACATCACCGAGCGGGTGGCCGCCGCGCAGCAGCTGCAAGCGCAGCTGGCATTCACCCAGCTGGTGATGGAGACCAGCCCGCTGCCGCAGTCGGTGATCACGCTCGACGGCCAGTTCGTGATCGTCAACAAGGCGTGGGAAGACTTCACTGGACAGCACCTGGGCGACAACGCCTACGCGCTGCCGCTCGATGAGGCCGTGGTGCAAATCCGCCCGCTGCATCAAGCCGACGACCGCAAGAAGATGCGCTCGGCACCGCGCTTGCGCCACGAGTCGAGCGTGACGCACCGCGACGGCTCGCTGCGCGAGGTGATGGTCGACAAGGTGCTGCTGCACGGCGCCGACGGCAGAGCCTCGGGCATCCTGTGCGTGTTCATGGACATCTCGGAATTTCGCAACGCCGAGCGCGCCACGCATGAAGCGCGCGACGCCGCCGAAGAGACCTCGCGCGCCAAGACCGAGTTCATCGCCAACATCAGCCACGAGCTGCGCACGCCGCTGCAGTCGATCATCGGTTTTTCCGAACTCGGGCTGATGCGCTCGCGCGAACACGAGCGGCTGCAGGCCATGTTCGAGGACATCCACGGCGCCGGCCAGCGCATGCTCAGTCTGGTCAACGACCTGCTCGACGTGTCGAAGATCGACAGCGCGATGGGCGTCATCCACCTCGAACGCACCGACCTGCGCGTGCTGGTGCACGAGGTCGCCCGCGAGATTGATCCCCTGCTCAGAGCCAACGAGCTCACCTTGCAGGTGAACCTGCCCGACGCACCAATGCGCGCCAAGGTCGACCCGCCGCGCTACCAGCAGGTGGTGCGCAACGTGCTGGCCAACGCGATCAAGTTCAGCCCGCCAGGCGGGTGCATCGAGGTCGTGGGCGAGCGCGCCGACAACGGCGAGCTGCGGCTGGTGGTGCGTGACGAAGGCCCGGGCATCCCCGCAGCCGAACTCGACAAGGTGTTCGATGCCTTCGTGCAGTCCAGCCAGACCAAGGACGGCTCGGGCGGCACCGGTCTGGGTCTGGCGATCTGCCGCAAGATCATCGACGCGCACGGCGGCAGCATTCATGCCGAGAACCTGCCGCAACGCGGTGCGGCATTTCACATCGTCGTGCCTTCGCGCGTCGGCTCGGGTGGCCAGGGCCACGCCGACGCCGGCCCGTCGGGATTCATGCCGACCCAGTGAGCCGGCACATCGTGCGAATCAGGAACTGAAGGCCAGCGCCGAGTTGCCGTGGGGCGCATCCGAGCGCAGGGTCTTGAAGGCAGCCACCGCATCGACCAGCTGGCGAGCCTGCTGCTTGAGGGTTTCGGAAGCTGCTGCGCTTTCCTCGATCAGCGCGGTGTTGCGCTGGGTCGACTGGTCCATCTGCGACACCGCGAGACCGACCTGGTCGATGCCGGCGCTTTGCTCGGCGCTGGCCGCACTGATCTCGGCCACGATGTCGGTCACCCGCTTGATGGCCGAGACGATCTCGTCCATGGTGTGGCCGGCCTGGCCGACCAGCGCCGTGCCCTGCTCCACCCTGTCGACGCTGGCGTTGACCAGGCTCTTGACTTCGCGAGCGGCTTCGGCGCTGCGGTGCGCCAGGTTGCGCACCTCGCCGGCCACCACCGCAAAGCCGCGGCCTTGCTCACCGGCACGTGCGGCTTCCACTGCGGCGTTGAGCGCCAGGATGTTGGTCTGGAAGGCGATGCCGTCGATGACGCCAATGATCTCGGCGATCTTCTTCGAGCTGTCGTTGATGCCGGTCATGGTGGTCACCACCTGGCCCATCACTTCGCCGCCCTTGCGCGCCACGCTGGACGCACCGAGTGCGAGCTGATTGGCCTGACGCGCATGGTCGGCGTTGTTGCGCACCGTGGAGCCCAGCTGGTCCATGGTGGCAGCGGTTTCCTGCAAGGCACTGGCTTGCTGCTCGGTGCGGTTGGACAGATCCTGATTGCCGCCGGCGATCTGCGCGCTGGCGCTGGCCACCTCGTCGGCGTTGGACTTCACCTCTTTCACGATGCTCGCGAAGCTGGCCTGCATGTGGGCCAGCGACTGCAGCAGGTGCCTGGCTTCATCGTTGCCCGCAGGGCTGATGGACACCGTGAGGTCACCTTGGGCCAGGCTGTCGGCCACGCTGACCGCGTGGTTGATGGGGGCGGCCATGCTGCGTGCCAGCGACAGCGAAGCGGCGGTCATCAGCGCCACGGCCAGGGCCAGCGCCGCGCCGATCAAGACGGCAGACTGTTGAACGCGTTCGTTGGCGGTGGCTTCAAGCTGCTGGCTGTGCTTTTCGATGGATTCCGACATCGCGGCCATCTGGTCTTCGAGTTCCGAGAACACCGTCTGCACGGCCGGCATCGCGGCCTGCGCAGCCTGCGCATCGGTGGCCGACAAGCCGACCACCTGCGCCACCGACTCGGTGTACTTTTGCACCAGCGGTCGCACCATGGTCAGCGCAGCGCGGCTGTCGTCTGACAGCGAGTGGTCGGACAGTTCATTGAGAGCCGTGTCGAAGGTCTCGGCGTGGTCCTTCAGACCCGCGCGGGCTGAGGCGATCAGCTCGGCGTTTTGCTCGAGCGCGCCGAGCAGCGCCAACTGCGCATCGCCGCGCAAGGCGTCATGCATCATGTCTGCTTGCTGGCTGGTCTGCAGCGCATGGCTGGCATTGACGGTGTCCGACAGCGACGAACCCAGCTGCGACGAGGTGTACAGCCCGATGCCGCCGGCAAAGCCTGCAAGCAGGGCCCCGGAAAGCCCCAGGGCAAGGATCTGGCTGCGTAATTTCATGGCTTGCTCCCGTTCAAGTGATCAAAAAGAAATGCCGTACCAGCCGAAACCGACGGTCCACACGGTGCTGCCCGAGCCCGATTCGCGACCCGCGGTGAGGTCCACGCCCAGCACGTCGGGGATCAGCCAGTAGCGCCCGCCCACGTTCTTGGTCGTGCCGCCAAAGATCTCGCTGCGGGTGTTGGTCAGCACCTCGGCAAACAGCAGCACGCGCTCGTGCGGTGTCCACACGGCGGCCAGGTTGAACAGGCCGGCGTCATCGCCGCTTTCGCGGTCGTGCGCCGCACCCAGATTGGCGTGCAGCGTCCATTGATCGTTGGCCGTCAGGCTGACCAGCAGCAGCCCCGAGGTGTCCGAGCCCAACCAGCCGCGATCGGCCGGGTGAACAAAGCCCTGAGCCAGCTTCAAGCCGAAATTCAGCTCGCCGGCAGCGGTTTTGAAGCCCCATGACTCGGGCACCACCTTGAGCGCCACGCTGGATTCGGCGCGGGTCTCGTCGCGCGGATGCAGCCAGGCGTATTCGCCGCCCAGCTCCACCCCATGCCAAATGCCGCACGCGGGGCTGGCCACGTAGGCCTCGTCATCGCCGGCGCGTTCGCCCCAGGCTTCGAACTGGCAGGTGCCAAAGTCAGCCACACCGGCGTCGTCGGTGGCCAGCGGACGGCCGGCCCAGGCGCTGTGAGTCGCCACCAGAAGTGCTGAAACAAAAATCGCTTTGATCTTCATGGTCGCCTCGAAATCCTTCATGGGTTGATATCGGCCGCACATAGGGCCGCTTGAAGGCTAACAAGCCGGGATAACGCCCTCTTATGGTCTGCTCAGGGCCTGCAGTGGGCCACGCTCAGTGGCGCTGCGCGGTGATGGTTCATATTCGAGCCTTAGGCTCGCGCGTCTTGTGCGTGCAAGCACGCGCCGCCTCCTCCTTCCAAAGACCCAGGCCC
Organism: Bordetella parapertussis; assembly: GCA_945875935.1. GTDB lineage: Bacteria > Pseudomonadota > Gammaproteobacteria > Burkholderiales > Burkholderiaceae_C > PBB1. The sequence continues at coordinate 1,279 of CAMCNE010000132.1, read as the reverse complement.
ATGCAGTTCGACCACCTCGACGACAACACCGAAGACGCGCCTTTCAGCCCCGCCGAGCGCGCTGCGGCGGCCTCGCGCAGCACCTGGGTCAGCGTGGGCGTGAATGTGGTGCTGAGCAGCACGCAGATCACGGTGGGCGTGCTCGCCAAGTCGCAGGCCCTGATCGCCGACGGGGTGCATTCACTGGCTGACCTGGTGTCCGATGCGGTGGTGCTGGCGGCCACGCGCCACAGCCAGAAAGGCGCCGACAAGCAACACCCCTACGGCCACCAGCGCTTCGAGACCGCCGCCTCGCTGGTGCTGGGCGCCTTGCTGCTGGCCGTGGGCGTGGGCATGCTGTGGTCGGCTTTCCTGAAGATCCAAAGCCCCGATTCAATCCCCGAGGTTCATGCGTCGGCCCTGTGGGTGGCCGCTGGCGCGCTGGTCGCCAAAGAAGCGCTGTTTCGCTACATGCTGGCGGTGGCCAAGGACGTGAAGTCGACGCTGCTGGTGGCCAATGCCTGGCACGCCCGGTCTGACGCGGCATCGTCGCTGGTGGTGGGCGTGGGCATCATCGGCAACCTGGCGGGCCACCCCATCCTCGACCCGATCGCTGCGCTCATCGTGGGCTGCATGGTGATCAAGATGGGCTGGAAATTCGGCTGGGAAGCGCTGCACGATTTGATGGACAGTTCGGTCGACGACGCCGAGGTCAAGGCCATACGCGAGACGCTCGAGCAAACGGCCGGCGTGATCGGCGTGCACGACGTGCGCACCCGCAAGATGGGCGACATGGTGTTGGTCGATGCCCACATCGAGGTCGATGCCGACATCACCGTCGAAGCCGGTCACGAGATTGCCGTGGCCGCGCAGCAGCGGGTGCTGCAGCGTCACCGCGTGCTCAACCTGATGACGCACATCGATCCGTGGAAACGGCCCGATGGCGACCATCCGGGCAAGGTGATCGCAGGCTGAACCGGGCCCCTGAAGGCCCCTCCTCAGACCCGCTCGGCCACCCAGCCCGCGACCGACGCGAGCGCGACTGACAGCCCGCTCGGGTCGGTGCCACCGGCCATGGCCATGTCGGCCTTGCCGCCGCCCTTGCCGCCGACTTGCTGCGCCACGAAGTTGACCAGCTCGCCGGCCTTGACGCGGCCCAGGGTGTCGGCGGTGACGCCGGCGGCCAGTTGCACCTTGCCGCCTTCGACGCTGGCCAGCACCACCACGGCGGTCTTGAGCTTGTCTTTGAGCTTGTCGAGCGTTTCGCGCAGCGCCTTGGCGTCGGCGCCTTCGAGCCGCG
>CAMCNE010000131.1 GCA_945875935.1 Bordetella parapertussis | reverse complement strand
TTCATCAAGATGATGGGCGTGTATCCGGCCGGCTCGGTGGTGCAACTCACCGACGACAGGTTTGCGCTGGTGGTGGGCGTGAATTCCTCGCGCACGCTGCGCCCGCGCGTGCTGGTGCATGACCCCAAGGTTCCGCGTGATGAAGCCCTGATCGTCGATCTGGAAACCATCAGCGGGCTGGGCATCCGACGCAGCCTCAAGCCCCAGGCCTTGCCCGAGGCTGCACTGGGCTACCTCTCGCCAAGGCCGCGGGTCAACTACTTCTTCGAGCCGGCCCTGGCGCTGGAGGCTTCGCAGTGACGCCGCCCGAATCAGGTGCAGGCGGCGCTGGCAGCCGCACGACGCGCCAGTCGCGACGTGCCGCCGAGCCCGAGGTGTCGGCCATGGCCGAGCCCGACGAATTTCAGCAGCTCACGCCGCTGATCGAAGGTCTGCTTGACGCGGCCGTTGTGATCGAGCCCGGCAGCCTGCGCGTGCTGGCGGTGAACTCGGCGGCCGAAACCCTGTTCGGCATCGAGGCTGCGGCGCTGTGTCAGGCCGATGCGCTCGAGCTGTCCTCGACCGCGCAGGACATTGCCTTCTGGGAGCAGGCCGCCGCGCAGCTGACCGAGCCGATGGAAGGCGAGACGCTGATCAGCCGCCCGGACGGTCAACTGGTGCCCGTGCAGCGTCGGGTCAGCTTGCTGATGGCAGGTTCTGCCCTTCGACATGGTGCCTACCTCGTGGTCATGCGCGATCGCAGCGAAGAGCTGCGCGCGCGCAGCGAGCTCGAAGAGCGAGCTTCTGAGCTGCGCGCCACGCTCGACTCCACCACCGACGGCATCCTGGTCACCGACCTGCTCGGCCGCATCACCAACTTCAACCAGCAGTTCATCAGCCTGTGGGGTGTTCCCCAGCCGCTGATGAAGCAGCATGACGATGTGGCCGTGTCGGCCTGGATGCTGCGCCGGGTGTCCGATCCTCTGACCTACACCAAGCGGCTGCACGCGCTGGGCGAATCGGCCGCGCTCGAGGGTTGCGATGTGCTCACGCTGCGTTGCGGCAAGGTGCTCGAGCGGCGCACGCTGGCGCAGCGCAACCGTGGGCAGCCGATCGGCCGTGTCTACGCGTTTCGCGACGTGAGCGAGAGCATCGAGGCCAACCGGCGCATCGAGGCCATGTCGCACACCGACACCCTCACCGGGCTGCCGAACCGACGTCTGCTGATCGACCGCATCGAGTACGCGCTGGCGCTGTCGCAGCGCGAATCCACCCCCTTCGCGCTGATGTGGCTGAACCTCGATCGCTTCAAGCCCATCAACGACAGGCTGGGGTCAGCCATGGGCGATCGGCTGCTCACCGAGATCGCCGAACGGCTGACCGCCACCATGCGTCAGGTGGACACCGTCGCGCGACTGGGGGCCGACGACTTCGTCATCCTGGCCTATCAGGCCGACATGCAGCGCGCCGAAGGCGCCGCCTGCCGGGTGCTGAGCGCCTTGCAGCAGCCCTTCCTGATCGAGGGCATGAACCTGTCGCTCAACGGCAGCATCGGCATCGCGCTCTACCCCGGCGATGGCCGCTCGCCCGAAGATCTCCTGAGCGCCGCCAGCGCCGCCATGAACGACCTGAAGACCTCAGGCGGCGGCGGCTATCGGCTGCACCACCTGCGCAACGGTGTGGCCACGCCGCAGCCGCGTTCGCGCATGCAACTCGACCATGCGATGCGCCAAGCGCTGGTCGCCGGCCGTTTCAGGCTGCACTACCAGCCGCAGGTCGACATCGAAAGCGCAGAGATCGTGGGCGTCGAGGCCTTGCTGCGCTGGCGCGACCCCGAACTTGGCGATGTGCATCCGACCGAATTCATCCCGGTGGCCGAGCGCAGCGGCTTCATCGTGGCCATCGGCGACTGGGCGCTGCGTCAGGCGGTGGCGCAGGCGGTGCAGTGGCGCGACAAGGGATACCCGCTGCTGATGTCGGTCAACGTGTCGGCGCTGCAATTCCAGAAGGCCGACTTTGTTGATGTCGTGGCGCAGATCCTGGCCGAAGCCGGCCTCGAAGCGAAATGGCTTGAGCTCGAGCTCACTGAATCGATCCTGGTGCAAGACGCCAACGAAGCGCTGCAGCGGCTGCAGGCGCTGGCGCGCTTGGGCGTCAAGCTTGCGATCGACGATTTCGGCACGGGTTACTCGAGCCTGGCTTACCTCAAGCGCTTCCCCATCGCGCGGCTGAAGATCGACCGCAGCTTCATCAAGGGCCTGCCCAAGGACGAGGTCGACGTGGGCATCGTCAACGCCATCGTCAATCTGGGCCGCGCACTGCACCTCGACATGGTGGCCGAGGGCATCGAGACCGAAGCGCAGCGCGCTTTCATGCTCAAGGCCGGTTGCGCCCAGTACCAAGGCGGGTTGTTCTCGCCGGCGGTCGATGCCTTGTCGCTGCTGTCCTTGCTTGAGCGCAACCGCAGTGCCGCCAAGGACATCGCCGAAATCAAGGGCTGGATCGAAACCGGCCCCTGAGCGAGCCGCCGCTCAAAGAAAGCGTTCGAGCAGGCGCCGCGAGCGCCGGTCGAGCGCGCGACGATCGCGCACGATGAACGAGATGCCGTGGCTGTCGCAAATCCACAGCGCACCGCCGGGCAGCCGGCGTATGTCTTCCTCGGTCTTGAGCACCAGACGGGTCGTGCCCCTGTTGGTTTCCACCTGCCACACGCTGGGCGTTGAAAACGTCGACACCTCGACGATGCGATCGATCACCGGGGTGAATTCGCGGCTGTCGAGTTCCTGCTCGATCAAGCCACGCACGTGCGCCGGCAAGCCTTCGAGCGACGGCACCCAGGCCACCTCGCGGCCCTCGCCATCCACCATCGAAAGCCCTTGCAGCGGCGCGGCAATCGGAAAGGCGCGCACCGGCACCACGCCGTCGTGGCGGGTGCCGTCGGCGGCGGTCAGCACCAGACGCCCGTGGGGTTCGCGCTCGAGCTGAAAAGGCGCTGCGGTGGGCAAGGTGACAAGCTCAGAGGTCATGGGATCGGGTCTCGCGCTAGACGCTGGCCTTGAGGTCGGAGTGCGCTGGCATGCCCGCAGCACCCAGCATCTGCGCGCCTGCCAAGTCGTCCTTGTCGACTTGCCGCAGTTGTGCTTCGTACAAGCGCCAGTAAGCGCCCTGGCGTGCGATGAGTTCGTCGTGCGGGCCGACTTCGACCACCCGACCGCGGTCCATCACGACCAGCCGGTCGGCCTTGCGCAGCGTTGAAAGTCGGTGCGCGATGGCGATCGTGGTGCGGCCTTGCACCAGGTTGTCGAGCGCCTTCTGGATTTCCTTTTCGGTCTCGGTGTCCACAGACGAGGTGGCCTCGTCCAGGATCAGGATCTGCGGATCGATCAGCAGCGCGCGCGCGATGCTGATGCGCTGGCGCTCGCCGCCCGACAGCCCCTGGCCGCGCTCGCCCACCAGCGAGTCGTAGGCCTGCGGCAGTCGCAAGATGAATTCGTGCGCATGCGCCGCGCGTGCGGCCGCCACGATGTCTTCGCGGCTCGCCTCGGGCCGACCGTAGGCGATGTTCTCGGCGATGGTGCCGAAGAACAGGAAGGGCTCTTGCAGCACCAGCCCGATGTGGCGGCGGTAGTCGGACACCGCGTAGCGCCGGATGTCCACGCCATCGACCTTGATGGCGCCGTCGGTCACGTCGTAGAAGCGGCAGATCAGGTTGACCAGCGTGCTCTTGCCCGAGCCGCTGTGGCCGACCAGGCCGATCATCTCGCCGGGGCGGATGTCGAGGTCCAGCCCGCGGATCACCGAGCGGCTGCCGTAGCGAAAGCCGATGCCCTGCAACTCGATGCGGCCCTGTGCGCGAACCAGTGGCTGCGGGTTGGCCGGCTCGGGCACGTTCGAGACGTGGTCCAGGATGTCGAAGATGCGCTTGGCGCCGGCGGCCGCTTTTTGGGTGACCGACACGATGCGGCTCATCGAATCGAGCCGGCCGTAAAAGCGCCCGATGTAGGCGATGAAGGCCGTGAGCACGCCCACCGTGATCTCGTGCCTGGAGACCTGCCAGATGCCAAACGCCCACACCACCAGCAAGCCGATTTCGGTGAGCAAAGACACCGTGGGCGTGAACAGCGACCAGGTCTTGTTGATGCGGTCGTTGACCTCGAGGTTGCTGTGGTTGGCCGAACGGAAGCGCTGGGCTTCGCGGCCTTCCTGCGCAAAGGCCTTCACCACGCGGATGCCCGGAATGGTGTCGGCCAGCACGTTGGTCACTTCTGACCACACGCGGTCGATCTTCTCGAAGCCGGTGCGCAGTCGGTCGCGCACCGTATGGATCATCCAGCCGATGAACGGCAGCGGCAGCAGCGTCACCACCGCCAGCCACGGGTTGATCGAAAACAGGATCACCGCGGTCATCACGATCATCAACACGTCGGTCGCGAAGTCGAGCGCGTGCATCGACAGGAACACGCAGATGCGGTCGGTCTCGCTGCCGATGCGCGACATCAGATCGCCGGTACGTTTGCCGCCGAAATAGTCCAGCGACAACTGCAGCAAATGCTCGAAGGTGGCGGTGCGCAGATCGGCGCCGATGCGCTCGCTGACCAGCGCCAGCAAGTAGGTGCGCGCCCAGCCCAGACCCCAGGCGGCCAGCGCGGCCAGCAGCAAGCCGCCCAGATAGGTCACCACCAGCATCGGATCGATGGCGCGCCCGTTCTGGAACGGAATCAGGATGTCGTCCATCAGCGGAATGGCCAGATACGGCGGTACCAGCGTGGCGGCCGTCGAGGCCAGGGTGAGCGCGAAGCCGGCAGCCAGCTGCTTTTGGTAGGGCTTGGCAAAGCGCCACAGTCTCAGGAGCACCCAGGTCGATGGCACGTCGTGCTGCTCGCGGCTGCACACGGCGCACTCGTCGCTGTCGGGGGGCAGCGGCGCCTTGCACGAAGGGCACAGCGCTGATTCATCGGCCACCGCCTCGAGCTCGGCCGCGCCGGGCCGCCATGGCCGCCTGAGCTGCTGCTGCTCGAACAGGCCAAGCAGCCGCAGCGCGTGCACGTTTTGCCCCAGCGTGAACCGCCACCGCGCGAGGCGCCGTTGGTCGTCATGCAGCTCGAGCGTGCCCACGCCGCCGTGGTCGGTGTGGCGAAGGCTCAGGCGGTCGGCGGCGGGTTCATCGAGCACCCATTGCGCCAGCGGTGCGTCGTCGTCGCCAGTCACCAGCAAACGGCGCTCGGTCAGCACCAGTTGGCTGTCGACAAAGTGCAGCTGCTCGCTCAGGTCGACCTGCAAGACGGCCAGCGCGCCCTCACCGGGCGGCAGCTTCAGCGGCGCACGCAGCGCCGCAGCGGTCAGGGTCGGTTCTGGATCAGAGAGGGAATGCTGCATGGGCGGTCGCC
>CAMCNE010000130.1 GCA_945875935.1 Bordetella parapertussis | reverse complement strand
CGGGTCATCTGCACCGTCCAGGTCGAAACCCACGGCCGCACCGGCGTCGAAATGGAAGCCCTCACCGCCGTGCAGATCGCCCTGCTCACGATTTACGACATGCTCAAAGCCGCCGACCGCGGCATGGTGATGGGCAATGTGCGCGTGCTCGAAAAGCGCGGGGGGAAGTCGGGGGATTGGGTGGCGGGAGAGTGATAGCCAACGCCTGTAGGCGATTCATTGATTTGAATTCGTGGTCTGGCCCGCTTCTGTCCCACCGAAGGAACCGAGTTGACTTCGTTTAGGTTCCACGGCGACCGCTGGCAAGCCCAGCCACGACTCCGAAGCTAGCGAGGGGCACGACTCGCGTAGAAAGAACAACCGTACCGTCCGATCTTGGGCGCGTGCCACCCGGAAATATATATGAGGATATTGGAATGATGCCTTCATCCTTCAAGCGTTTTATGGGATTTGTATGGATGACAATCATCTGCATATCCGCATTCCTTGGGTCACAGCTTTATATTAATAATATTAAAAGCCCCAACCCAGAGAAAACTGCGCTTGAAAAAAGCTATTCGTCCGCAGCGCAATGGCTAATAAATCACAGGGATCAAATAATAAAAGAAGAGAACCCAATTTTATGGTGGATGGTAAAGCAGGCAGCCATAAAAAAACAGGACAGAAATCTAACTCAGCTTTATATAGACTACGAGAAAAAATACCTCTCTCCACCCCGAAAAAATGCTTGGATTTATTTATTTAACCCTGAGAATGCCTCCGCTATAAGTAGCTCAGAACTGCAGCACCTACCCGATTACAACCAGTTTGTTTTATATGGGGCAAGTTGTAGCAAATCTCTTGAAGAATCTGAAGCGGTCCAAAGCTTGCTTAAGACTGAATTCTGCGCCTCTCATATGCTTTCTCCTGCATGCATAACTCATCAGATGATGGGTTTTTTATTTATGAAAAGAAGTGGATGCGGAAATCCTGAGAGCACCAGCGTATCCATTTTGGAGCTGCAGGATAAATTGGTCACGCAACTGACGTATGACTTCAGGGTGGTGGACGTATATTTACAGAGGGTTCTGATGCTCGAAGAGTCAGGCGCACATGAGAGAATAAAACCAATCTGGATCACTAGGGTTATTTCAGCTCAAAATGAAGATGGCGGATGGTCTGGCTTCTCGCCGCTGACACCCATTGGCAACGGATATTATTTTGGATACTCCAGGACTGGAATTGGCATTAGCGAAAATATTTCTGATTTCCATGCTACGGCTCAGGGCGCTTACCTCATGAGCCTACTTTTGAGTACGACGCAATGATCGGTACAGACGCACGGATTCCGTCCTCGCCGAACACGAATAGCCGTTGGCAGCACTGAGTCCGCGTGTCCATGGCGAGGACGCCGAACTGATTGATTACCGTGACTACCACTGAGGCCACGCCATGACACGCATGCACAACCCGCCGCACCCCGCAGCCATCCTGCGCGAAGACATCCTGCCGGGCTTGGGGCTGAGCGTCACCGAGGCCGCTCAGCAATTGGGCGTGAACCGCGTGACCCTGTCGCGTCTGCTGAACGAGAAGGCCGGCGTGTCGCCCGAAATGGCGCTGCGCATCGAGGCGTGGCTGGGCAAGGCCCGGGGCGGCGATGCACGCTTGTGGCTGGCGATGCAATCCGACTACGACCTGTGGCACCAGGAGCAGCGCGTCAAGGCGACCCCGCTGAACGTCAAGCCGGCGCCGGCAGAACTGGCGGGCTCCTGAGTTTGTTGCCCGGGGGGCCGCAGGGCCGCGCGCCCCACGCCGTCTCCCTGTTGCGCACCGCCCGTCTGGCGCGCAGCGCCAAGCCCTTCATGGCCCGGGGTGGGTTCAAGCACGAGCGTTGCGTGGGCTGCCGGCTGTTGCCCAGCCACTGCATGTGCGCCTTGCGGCCGTCGGTGCCCACGCGAGCGGGGGTGTGTTTGCTGATGGCCGACATCGAGACACTCAAGCCCAGCAACACCGGCTGGCTGATTGCCGATGTGGTGGCCGACACCTTTGCCTTCGGCTGGGCGCGCACGGAAACAGACCCCGCACTGCTGGCCCTGCTGAGCGACCCGCAGTGGCAGCCGTATGTGGTGTTTCCAAGGGACTACGCGGCGCCCGAGCGGGTGGTGCACGCCGTGGCCCCGGCCGAGGCCGGCCAGGGCGCGACGGCCAAGCGCCCGCTGTTCATCCTGCTCGACGGCACCTGGTCCGAAGCGCGCAAGATGTTCCGCAAAAGCCCCTGGCTTGACCACCTGCCGGTGCTCAGCCTGAACCCGGATCAGATCTCGCAATACCAGCTGCGCCGCTCACGACGCAACGACCACTTCTGCACCAGCGAGGTCGCCGCCTTGTGCATGAATCTGGCCGGCGAGCGCATGGCCGAGCAAACGCTCGAGGCCTATCTGGACGTCTTCACCCACCACTACCTGCAAGCCAAGAACCAGCTGCCCGTCGCGTGGGATGACGCGGCGCACGAGCGGTTGCGGGAGTTGGCGGTGGTGGCGCTGTGCACCACCGCACCCATCACCTGAAATCCTCGAACCCAAACACCCGGCCAGGCGGCGTGCATTGGAATGGGAGCGACTCGGGTGCCGCCGCAGGCTCGCCGTTGGTGTCGTCGGCAGCTTCAGCGTCGCACGGCTCGAAAAACGTTGCTGCACCGGGGTTGTGGAATTCACGCAGGCGCTCGGCGATGTGGCGGGCGCGCTCGACATCGCCGGTTTCGGCCAGCGCGCGCGACCAGGCCAGCATCAAGCGGGTGTCGAGCAGGAAATGCTTGGCGTGCTGCACGCCTTGCAACACCTCGGCGGGTGTGGCGCCGGTGGTGGCAGCGGCGTAGTCGGCATGGTGTGCCGAAAACCACCGTCGCTGGCCGGCGGCGATGCGCTCGGGCAGCGGCGCGGCCTTGGCCTCGGGCTCGAAGATGGACACCAGCGGCAGGTAGTCGATCACCGCAGCGACACCACCCACCGCCAGCAGCGACGACGCCCACAGCAGCACCGCCGCGCCTGAGCGGCGCACAGGCGCTGCAGCGCGCGGCTCGCCCGCCAGACACAGCCCCCATGCAAACGCCGCGGGCAGCAAGAAGTAGGCGTACCACAGCGGATATTCAAGCAGGCTGTGCAAGCCGACCAGCAGCACCATCATCCAGGCCGATCGCAGCACGGTGGCGCGCGCGTCATCGCACGCCGCGCCGGTTCGCGTGGCGCACCAGCCGCGCCACAGCGACCACATCAGCAAGCCCAGCACGCCCAGACCCAGCGGGATGCCCAGCTCGACCACCAGTTGCAGCGGCAGGTTGTGGCTGTGATCGAAGAACGCGACCGGTCGATGCGGAAATGGCGTAAGCGACCAGGCCAGGTTGAACTCGCCCCAACCCACGCCCGCCCACGGGTGCTGCGCGATCAGTGCCAGCGTGTTGGACCAGATGCCAAAACGCGAGCTGGAGATGTCGGCCTCGGTGCGCAAGCGCTCGGCGCCCCCGAACACATGGCCCGTGGCCTCGGCCCAGGTGCTCAGTCCCAGCCAGCCCGCGGCGTACAGCAGCGGCATGGCCAGCAGCAGCGCGCGCGCGCGGCGCGACAGCCGGCCATCGAGCGCCCCCCAGACCGCCAGCACCAGCACACCCACCATGCCGGTGCGCGAGGCGCTGAGCACCAGACCGAAGATGAGCAGCGCCACGCCCAGCCATGCCAGCGGCCAGCGCCAGCCTTGCGGGCTGCGGTCCGGTGCGGCAGCGCCCGATTGCGCCAGCCACACCGCCGACACCAGCGACCACAGCAGCAAGCTGCTCAGGTGATTGGGCTGGCGCAAGTTGCCCGATGCGCGGCCTTCGAACGAGGTGATGGCCACCCAATGGCCATCAGCCCAGTCGGGTGCCAGCACCTGCACCGCGCCCACGGCGGTGCTCAACAGGCCCGCTAGCAGCAACGCGACACACAGCGCGCGAAAAGCCGATGCGGCATGGCCGTCGCGGCTGACGCTGGCGCCCAGCATCACCATCAGGCCGGCGGCAGCCATGAACGCGATGTTGGACAGTGCGAGCGATGACGTCAGCCCGTTCCAGGCCCAGGAGCCCAGACTGGCGGCCACCAGCACGCCCAGCGCAGCCAGCAAGCTCGCCAGACCGCCGCTCCTGTGCGCCAGCCCCATCGCCAGACCCGGGCCATCCGGGCGATGCAGCCCGCAGGCCAGCGCCACACCGAACAGGCCCCAGCCGCTCAACGCTGCTGCCTGATTGAGAAACGTCGCCGATGGCGACAGGCTGACTGCCAGCAAGGTGGCAGGCACCACGGCCAGACCAGCCGCCAGCCAGAGCAGCCCTTGGGCCGGAGTGAATCGCATGTGGTGAAGTTTAGTGAGCGCCCCGCTCAGAAGAAGCCGTCCACCGGCAAGTGCCCGACGACTTGCGCACCCGGCGCCAGCACACTCACCCAACTGCTTTGCCGCGACATCAGCGGCAAGAAGCGCAGCGCCTCGGGTGGCTGACCGGCCTGCGCGGCGATGGTGGCCACCTCCTGCCGGAGCTGCGGGTATTTCGAAAGCAAGTCCGACACCGGACGGGATTTTCGCCAGGCCTTGTCGGCGTAGCTCGGGTAATCGCGCCAATACCTGGGCAATGCGGCCAGCGGGATGCCCGACAGCCCCAGCTCAATGGTGCGCAACTGCTCATCGGGATCGGTGGGCTTGGCCACGGCCATCAGACGCGGGCCCGACCATGACAGCGAACGCAGGCTGGCGGGCGCCTCGGCCAGCGTCGACTCGTCGATCTCATTGGCTGTGACCAGTCTCAGCAGGTCCACCTCAAACACCAAAGCCACGGGCCGAGCCGCAGCCACCGAGTGCAAACCGTAGCCCAGCGCGGCCAGTTGCAGCGCCGCGATGACGCTCAGATCACGGATCAGCTCGGCGCGCGGCTTCGTGGGCTTGGCAATCACCAGCGTGAGCGCCGGGCCGACCACGATGTCGATGCCCACCAGCATCCAAAAGACAGGCCCCACCTGAGTGAGGGCCGCAAACGGCGACGGGTACCAGACCATGAACACCAGCAGCGCGGCCAGGCTGGCCATCAGCACGCTCGCGCCGAGGTGCAGCACCGCCGCGCGCACTCGCGGCCAGGTCAACGTTTCCACAGACTTCATCGCTTCAGCTTCTGGTGTGAAACACAGTCAAGTCCCAAAGCAAAAAGACCGCCAAGGGCGGTCTTTTTGTTCAAGTCGGTTACAGCGCATCAGGTGCCCTTGCAAGAACCCGGCAAAAACTTCTGTGTGATCGTCGTCACGGCCGTGCCGCCACCGATGACTGCGGTGTTGCCACAAACCCAGCGGTCAGGTGCCGTACCGGCAACGATCCGCGCGCCAGCCGCAGTCGTTGGAACCAA
>CAMCNE010000129.1 GCA_945875935.1 Bordetella parapertussis | reverse complement strand
AAGCCTTCGACCAAGACGATCTCGCTTCGGCTGCCTCAGCATTTGCTTGACTCCATCAAGGTCGCAGCCAACTCGCGTGACGTGCCGTACCAGTCGCTGATCAAGGTCTGGTTGCAGGAAAAGCTGCACAGCCTTTGACCACGCCCGTGCCCCAACCCCTCGTCGACGTCACCCGCCTGGTGGAGCGCGCGCTGCGTGGCAAGCTGCCGACGGGCGTGGACCGCGTGGCGCTGGCTTATGTGGCGCACTACCGCGATCGTGCCCGGGCATTGGTGCGTTTTGCCGGGCGGTGGGTGGTGCTGGGGCGGGGCGATTCGCGGCGGCTGTTTGATGCGTTGCTGGAGCCTTCCGACGGCTTGGCGCGCCGCGTGGTGTGGTGGGTGGGCCGCGCTTTCGTGTTGTCGTGGGGCTTGCCGCGTGGGGCGGTGCTGATCAACGCGGGGCACAGCGGGCTGCACGAGCCGGATTACGCGGCCACGGTGCGGCGCTTCGATTTGCGGCCGCTGTTCTTCTTGCATGACTTGATCCCGATCACCCACGCCGAATACGTGCGCCCCGGTGATGCTGACAAGCACCGTCTGCGGCTCGAGACGATGCTGTCGGTGGGCCGCGCGCTGGTGCTCAATTCGCAAGACACGCAGCGCGAGCTGATCGCACACGCCGCTTCGCTGGGGCTGCCGGTGCCGCCGTTGGTGGTGGCGCCGCTGGCCCCGCCCGAGCTGCCGCCGCCGGCCCAGGCGCGCCCGCTGCGCAGCCCGTACTTCGTGGTGCTGGGCACGATCGAGCCGCGCAAGAACCACCTGCTGCTGCTGCACGTGTGGCGCACGCTGGTGAGCGAACTGGGCCACGCCGCGCCGCGCCTGGTGGTGATCGGCCAGAAGGGCTGGGAGTGCGAGCAGGTGGTCGATCTGCTCGAACGTTGCGATGCGCTGCGAGGCGCGGTGATCGAGCGCCAGCGCTGCTCCGACGCCGAGCTGTCGACCTGGCTGGGCCATGCGCAAGCGCTGCTGTTTCCGTCGTTCGCCGAGGGCTTCGGCATCCCCATGGTCGAAGCACTGGCGATGGGCACACCCGTGGTGGCCAGCCATCTGCCTGTCTTCCATGAAATTGCTGGCGCAGTGCCCGACTACCTCGACCCCATCGACGGCGCCGGCTGGCGCGAGTTGATCCTCGACTACGCCCGACCCGACAGCCCCCGGCGCGCCGCGCAGATCGAGCGCATGGCGGGGTTTCAGGCCCCCACGTGGCAGGCGCACTTTGAGCGGGTGGAGGCGCTGCTCGCCACCCAGGATATAACCAACTAGGTTACTATTTGAGCCATGGAGAAGGGCTCGCCCCACTGCAAACTGTCCCTGGTCAAGGTGCTGGTTGGCTCAGGGCGCGTCCGCATGACAGGCAGTGCCGTCGCCGGGGCTGCGGCATTGGGGATGGATCGGTCGGACGTGCTCGGGGTCGTGCTCGAGCTCACCGCTCGTGACTTCTACAAGAGCATGACCACCCACGGCGACCACACGATCTGGCAAGACGTCTACCGACCCAAAACGCCCGGCGGGGATGTCTATCTGAAGCTGACCGTCATCGACGACTTGTTGATCGTGTCGTTCAAGGAGTTGTAAACATGAAATGTCCAGCCTGTGGCGGCGCCGAGCTGCTTCGTGACACACGCGATGTGCCGTACGTCTACAAGGGTGAGTCCACTGAAATCCCTGCGCTCGAGGGCGACTTTTGCCCAGCGTGCGCCGAGGTGGTGCTGGACGCCTCTGAGTCAGATCGGTACGGCGCAGCCGTGAAGGCGTTCATCAAGCAGGTGAACGCGGCCATCGTTGACCCCGGCTTCGTCGCCGGCGTGCGCAAGAAGCTGGCGCTCGATCAGCGTGAGGCTGCCGAAATCTTCGGCGGCGGGGTGAACGCGTTCTCGCGCTATGAAACCGGCAAGACCAAGCCGCCGCTGGCCTTGGTCAAACTCCTCAAGGTGCTCGACCGTCACCCTGAGTTGCTTGACGAGTTGAGGTGATGGCAGTCTGCAAAGTGCGGGACCGCCTCCTTTGACCCACCGCAACTTCCTCTTCCTTCAAGGCCCCGCCTCGCCTTTCTTCGGGCGGCTGGCGGACAGCCTCAGCGCGCTCGGGCACGGCGTGTTCAGGCTCAACTTTTGCGCAGGCGATCGGGCCTACTGGGGCGCGCGGACGGCGTGGAGTCATCGCCGCGGCGAGCAGGGGCTGGGCGAGCGGATCGAGACGATCTACCGGCAGCACGGCATCACCGACCAGATTCTGTTTGGCGACCGGCGTCCGGTGCACCGCGCGGCGGTGGGGCAGGGCGCGGTGTGTGGCGTGCGAACGCACGTGTTCGAGGAAGGCTACTTCCGGCCATGGTGGATCACGCTCGAGCGCGACGGGGTCAATGCGCATTCGCGGCTGCCGCGTGACGCTGCGTGGTTTGTCGACACCGGCCGGCGTGTGGCCGAGCCTGCGCAGCCGGTGCGCTTTGCCTCGCCGTTTCGGGTGAGGGCGGCGCACGATGTGGCGTATCACGTGGCCGGGTTGCTCAACCCGGTGCTGTTTGGGGGCTACCGCACGCACGCGCCAATTGCCGCGCCGCTGGAATACGCGGGCTACGTGCGGCGCTTTGCCATGCTGCGGTTGATCGGCTCGCGTGAGCGATCACGGGCGCAGGCACTGGTGGCGTCGGGGCGACCTTTTTACATGCTGCCGCTGCAGCTCAACACCGACGTGCAGATCCGCGAGCACTCGGGCTTTGCGCACATGGGCGAGGTGATCGAGCAGGTGATGGAATCGTTTGCGCGCCACGCGCCGGGCGATGCGTGCCTGGTCATCAAGAACCATCCGCTCGACATGGGGCTGATGAACTTCGCGCGCATCGTGCGGGCCTGTGAGCAGCGCTTCGGGTTGCAGGGGCGCACGGTGTACCTCGAAGACGGCGACTTGACGGCGCTGGCGCGCCACGCGCGCGGCGTGGTCACGGTCAACAGCACGGTCGGTCTGGTGGCGCTGGAGCACGGCACGCCCACGCTGGCGCTGGCCGGGGCGGTCTACCACCTGCCGGGGCTGACGTTCCAGGGCGCGATCGACGACTTCTGGCGCACGCCCGAGCTGCCCGATGCCAAGCTTTTTGCGTGCTTCCGGCGCGTGGTGATGCACGCCACGCAGATCAACGGCGGCTTGTATTGCCGCGAGGGCATCGGGCTGGCTGTCGACAATGCGAGCCGAGCCTTGTTGGCCGAATGTTCTGCCCTGGAGTCCTTGTCATGAGTCGATGCGTGCTGATCACGGGAGCCACCGGCGGCATCGGCGGCGCGTTGGCCCAGGCGTATGCCGAACCCGGCGTCACGCTGATCCTGCAAGGGCGCAAGGCCGATCGACTGGCCGAACTTGCCGCGCAGTGCGAGTCCCTTGGCGCGCGAGTGCTCACGCAGACGCTCGATGTGCGCGACCGCGTGGCGTTGACCGAGTGGCTGCGCGCGGTGAGCGTGACCGAGGCGCCCGATCTGGTGATCGTCAACGCCGGCGTCAACACCAACATCGGCCCCGACGGCCGTGGCGAGCCGTGGGACGAGGTCGAAGCGCTGATCGAGGTCAACGTGCTGGCCGCCATGGCCACGGTCGATGCGGTGCTGCCCGCGATGCGCGCGCGTGGTCACGGGCAGATCGCGCTGATCAGCTCGCTGGCCGCGTGGTTTGGCCTGCCGGTCACGCCGAGTTATTGCGCGAGCAAGGCGGCGGTCAAGGCCTACGGCGAGGCGTTGCGCGGCTGGCTGGCCCCCGAAGGCATCCGCGTGAACGTGGTGATGCCGGGCTATGTCGACTCGGCCATGTGCAGCGCGATGCCCGGGCCGAAGCCGCTGTTGTGGTCGCCCGAGCGCGCGGCGCGCACGATTCGCCGCCGGCTGGCGCGCAACAGCGCGCGCATCACGTTTCCGTTTCCGCTCGACTGGGGCAGCTGGTGGCTGACGGTGCTGCCGGCGGCCATTTCCACCCGCATCGTGGGCTGGATTGGCTACCGTGACTGACGCTGCGGTGGTCTGGCTGGCGTTCGCGTGCGCTCTGGCGCTGTCGACCGGCCTCGAGCGCTGGCTGACACCGCAGCCGCTGTGGTGCAGGCCGTGGGGCAGTTGGGCCATTCAGGCCGGCGTGTTCGGGCTGTCGCACGGCGCGCTGGTGCTGCTGCTGGGTCACCCGTGGTTTGCCGCTGCGGTGGTGTGCGCGCTGATGCTGGTGGTGGTGGTGGTCAACAACGCCAAGGTGCGTGCGCTGCGTGAGCCCTTTGTCTTTGCGGACTACGAGTACTTCACCGACGCCATCCGCCACCCGCGGCTGTTCGTGCCGTTTCTGGGTTGGAGCAATGCGCTGGCGATCGCGGCGGGCGTGGTGGCGGCGGTGGCGCTGGGGTTGCAGGTGGAGTCGGCGCCAGCGCAGCGCTGGGCGTTGTCGGGGCAGTTCGGTGCGGTGCTCGGGCTGATCGCCACAGCCGCGCTGTGCCTGGCCGCGGGTTCGCGGCAGGCGGTGTGCCTGAGCTTCGATCCGCAGCGTGATCTGGCCGGGCTGGGGCTGGTGGCCAGCTTGTGGCACGGCGCCATGGCGGCACGCCGGCCGCCGCCGGTGCTGGCTTCGCCGTTTGATGAGCCAGTGGTGGCTCAGTCATTGAGCCACCCATCCAACCCATCGCCGATGCTGCCGCATCTGGTGGCGGTGCAAAGCGAGTCGTTCTTCGATCCGCGTGCCGTGTGCCCGGGCATCCGGCACGACGTGCTGGCCGAGTTCGACAGCGTGGCCGCATCGTCCCTGATGCACGGCGCGCTGCGGGTGCCGGCCTGGGGCGCGAACACCGTTCGCAGCGAGTTCGCGTTTGTCTCGGGGCTGGACGACGCGCTGCTGGGTGCGCACCGCTTCAACCCGTACCACGCGGTGGCTGCGGGTTGGCAGGTGCCCACGCTGGCGAGTTTTCTCAAGCGCCGGGGCTATCGCACGGTGTGCATCCACCCGTACCCGGCCAGCTTCTACCGGCGCGACCGCGTCTATCCGCTGCTGGGGTTTGACGAGTTCATCGACATCCGCTCTTTTGCCGATGCCGATCGCTGCGGGCCGTTCGTGGGCGACGCTGCGGTGGCCGCCAAGATCGCCGCCATCGTCGAGTCATCGAGCGTGCCGGTGTTCGTGTTTGCGATCACGATGGAAAACCACGGCCCACTGCACCTCGAAAAGGTGGCGCCTGCAGATGCGGCCGACCTGTACACCGACACGCCGCCGCCCGGTTGCGACGACCTCACGATCTACCTGCGCCACCTGCGCAACGCCGATCGCATGATCGGCGCGCTGCGCCAAAGTCTGGGCAGCGGCGAGCGGCCCGCCAGCCTGTGCTGGTTTGGCGACCACGTGCCCAGCATGCCGGTCGTTTACGACACGATTGGCGTGCCGGACGGGACGAGCCGTTTT
>CAMCNE010000128.1 GCA_945875935.1 Bordetella parapertussis | reverse complement strand
CCCCCGCCGCTGCGCGGACCGCGCAAGCACTCCCCCGCAAGCACCATCCCCAAGCACTCCGCACAAGCACCCACCGCCTCCAGACTGCCAATTATTTCGACTAACATGGAAGTATGGAAGAAATGATCGCCGTCACCGCGTTGGCCGCTTTGGCCCAGCCCATGCGGCTGCGGGTGTTTCGCGCCTTGGTGGGTGCGGCGCCGCAGGGGCTGACGCCGGGGGCCTTGTCGGCCACGCTGGGGGTGCCGGCGTCAACGCTGTCTTTTCACTTGAAAGAGTTGCTGCACTCGCAGCTGGTCACGCAAGAGCGCAGCGGACGCAGCCTGATCTACCGACCGCAGCTCGATCACATGAACGCGCTGCTGGATTACCTCACCGCCCACTGTTGTCAGGGCGCTGATTGCGCCCCCGTTTCAATGCCCACCTGCTCCAGCAGGCCCGCCAATTTTTGTAACTGAGGTCCCACATGAGCAACAAGGTCTACAACGTTCTCTTCATTTGCACCGGCAACTCCGCCCGATCGATCATGGCCGAGGCCCTGATGAACCACCTGGGGGGCGGTCGGTTCCGGGCCTGGTCCGCAGGCAGCCAGCCCAAGGGCGAGGTCAACCCGTTCGCCAGGCAGACCCTGCAAACCTGGCACGTCCCGAGCGATGGCCTTCGCAGCAAGAGCTGGGACGAGTTCGCCCAGCCCGAGTCGCCCACGCTGGACTTCGTCATCACGGTCTGCGACAACGCGGCCGGTGAGGTCTGCCCGGTGTGGCCGGGCCAGCCCATGACCGCGCATTGGGGTGCGCCCGACCCGGCAGCGCATAAAGGCAGTGACGAAGACAAGGCGATGGCCTTCATGGCCGTCGCCATCACGCTGAAGCGGCGCATCGAGCTGATGCTGGCGCTGCCCATGAACGCGCTGGCCCCCCTCGCGCTGCAGAACCAGATGGATCGCATCGGTCATCACCAGACCAACGAGCCGACGCTCAACGTGCTCATCCTTTGCACCCACAACTCGGCACGCAGCGTGCTCGCCGAAGGCATGCTCAACCACTGGGCCGAGCGGCTGGGACGGCCGGTGCGCGCGCACAGCGCGGGCAGCGCGCCGGGCGGGCGCATCAACCCGTTTGCGCTTGAGGCGCTGAGTGGCGTGGGCATCGCCACGGCCGGCTTTCGCAGCAAGAGCTGGGATGAATTCACCGCTGCCGACGCACCCCCGCTGTCGTTGGTGATCACCGTGTGCGACAGCGCTGCGGCCGAGGCCTGCCCGGTGTTTTTCGGTGGCGCCACCCAGCCGATCAAGACCCACTGGGGCTACCCCGACCCGTCGAACGCCGACGGTGGCGATGACGGCAAGCGCCGCGCCTTTGAGCTGACCCGTCAGGCCATCGGCTACCGCATGCTGCAGCTGCTCGAGTTGCTGCGCTCGCCCGCATGGGCCAGCGGTGCTGCCGACCCCGCCGCGCGTGACAAGCTGCAACGCGCGCTCGACCTGATCGGGCGCAGCTGATGAGTGCTGCCACCACACGGCGCCTCTTTGCCGAGGCGCTGGGCACGGCGCTGCTGCTGGCTGTCGTGATCGGCTCGGGCGTGATGGCCGAGCGGCTGTCGGGCGGCAACATGGGCGTCGCGCTGCTCGCCAACACGCTGGCCACGGTGGGCGGGCTGTACATCCTGATCGAGGTGTTCGGGCCGGTCAGCGGCGCGCACTTCAACCCGGCCGTGAGCGCGGTGATGGCCTATCGCGGTGAACTGGCGCTCGCGCTGCTGCTGCCTTACATCGTGGCGCAACTGCTGGGCGCCATGCTCGGCGCGTGGCTGGCGCACGCCATGTTCGACATGCCCATCCTGCAGTTTTCGACCCATGTGCGCAGCGGCACCGGGCAGTGGATTGCCGAGGCGGTGGCCACGGCCGGGCTGCTGCTGGTGATCCTGCGCGCGCCGGCAGCGCGGGTGGCGGCCATGGTGGCGTGCTACATCGGCGCGGCCTACTGGTTCACCGCGTCCACCTCGTTTGCCAATCCCGCGGCCGCGTTCGGGCGCATGTTCTCCGAGAGCTTCGCTGGCATCGAGCCGGCCAGCGTGCCGGGCTTCATGCTGGCGCAATGTGCCGGGGCGGCGATCGGCGTGGCCATCCATCACCTGCTGGGTTCGAGCAAGGACGCCCATGACGCCGTCTGACGACAGCTTGCCCCACCTGCACAGCGAGCTGTTCAGCCGCACCGACGCCGCCTTGCTGCGCGGCGCTGGCGGCTGGACGCACGCGCCGCGCTTCTTGCTGCTGTACGGCTCGCTGCGCGAGCGCTCCTACAGCCGGCTGCTGACCTTTGAGGCCGCGCGCTTGCTGCAGGCCTTGGGCGGCGAGGTCCGCATCTTCGATCCCGCCGGGCTGCCCTTGCCCGACAGCGTGCCCGACAGCCACCCCAAGGTTGCGGAGCTGCGCGAAGCCGCGGCCTGGGCCGAAGGCATGGTGTGGACCTCGCCCGAGCGGCACGGTGCCATGACCGGCATCATGAAAGCGCAGATCGACTGGATTCCGCTGAGCGTCGGCGCGGTGCGGCCGACCCAAGGCAAGACGCTGGCGGTGATGGAAGTTTCGGGCGGTTCGCAGTCGTTCAACGCGGTCAACCAGATGCGCATCCTCGGGCGCTGGATGCGCATGATCACCATCCCCAACCAGTCATCGGTGGCCAAGGCCTTTGCCGAATTCGACGAGGCCGGCCGCATGAAACCCTCGGCCTATTACGACCGGGTGGTTGACGTGATGGAAGAGCTGATGAAGTTCACCTTGCTCACGCGCGAGGTGTCGCCGTATCTGGTCGACCGCTACAGCGAGCGCAAGGAAAGCGCGCAAGAACTGTCCAAGCGGGTCAACCAGCGCAGCACCTGACGGCCAGGCCGTCGGCTCAGCCGCCGAACCAGCGGCTGCGAAAGATGAAAAACACCGCACCCAGGATGCACAGCCCCGCCCACAGGTAGTCCAGCTTGAGCGGCTCTTTCAGGTAGAAAAATGCGAACGGCACGAACACCGTCAGCGTGATCGCCTCTTGCAGGATCTTGAGCTGCGCCACCGACATCACGGTGTGGCCGATGCGGTTGCCCGGCACCTGCAGCAGGTACTCGAACAGCGCGATGCCCCAGCTGAAAAGCGCCGCGACGATCCACGGCTTGTTGTTCAACTCCTTGAGGTGGGCGTACCACGCGAAGGTCATGAACACATTGCTGAGCGACAGCAGACCGATGGTTATCCAGAGTTCTTTCATCCGCCGAGGATAGCCATTGCGCGGGCCGGTCGTTGTCGGGTCGAAGACGCGCAAAATCCCCCGATGAAACCACCCGAACGGCTGCAGCCGCTGATAGACGAAGGCCTGATCGACACCGTGGTGCGCCAGCTCATGAGCGGCAAGGAAGCCATGGTCTTCGTGGTGCGCTGCGGCGATGAAACCCGCTGCGCCAAGGTCTACAAGGAAGCCACCCACCGCAGCTTCCGGCAGGCGGTCGACTACACCGAGAACCGCAAGGTCAAGAACACCCGACAGGCGCGCGCCATGGCCAAGGGCTCGCGCTACGGGCGCGAGTCGCAGGAAGCCGCCTGGCAAAGCGCCGAGGTCGATGCGCTGTACCGCCTGGCCGCGGCCGGCGTGCGCGTGCCCAAGCCGCACAACTTCCACGACGGCGTGCTGCTCATGGAGCTGGTGACCGACGAGCACGGCGATGCCGCACCGCGCCTCAACGACGTGGCCTTCACGCCCGAGCAGGCACTCGCTCACCACGCGAGCTTGCTCGGCGAGGTGGTGCGCATGCTGTGCGCCGGCGTCGTGCACGGCGACTTGTCCGAGTTCAACATCCTGCTGGCCGCCGACGGGCCGGTCATCATCGATTTGCCGCAGGCCGTGGACGCGGCCGGCAACAACCACGCCAAGCGCATGCTGCTGCGCGACGTCGAGAACCTGCGTGACTTCTTTGGCCGCTTCGCGCCCGAGCTGCTGGGCACCGACCACGGCCCCGAGATCTGGGCGCTTTACGAGCGCGGCGTGCTCACGCCCGACACGCCGCTGACCGGGGTCTTCGTGCAGCCTGTTGGCGCGGTCGATGTGGGGGGTGTGATGCGCGAGATCGACGACGCGCGCGCCGAGGAAGCTGCGCGCCGGCTGCGCATGGCCACGCCGTCGTAGCCCGTCAGTCAGCCCGCGCTGCTGGTTTGCAGCACGCGAGAAAACGCTTGTTCCAGATGGTCCAGCGTGTAGGGCTTGAGCAAGAAAGGCCTGTCGCAGCGCGTGTCCTTTGGCAGTTCGGCGTCTGACCAGCCCGAGGTGAGGATGACCCGCAGCGATGGGTACAGGCGCTCGACCGTCTGGGCCAGCCCCAGCCCGCCCATGCTGCCGGGCATCATCATGTCGGTGAAGACGACGTCGAATGCCGAGTCGTCCACCAGCACAGCGAGTGCGTCGTCGGCATTGGCGCAGGTCAGCACCTCAAAGCCGAGTGATTCCAGCATGGTGCTGCCGATCATGCGCACCACGTCGTCATCTTCGACCACCAGCACCCGGCTCACGGGCGCGTCATGGGGGGCATTCGACAGCTCAAGGGGCATTTGCCCAGGCGGCGGTGCGGCGGGTTGTGCCGCCGCCAGCGACATGATGAAGCTCGAGCCCTGTCCGGGCTGGCTGCGCGCTTCGATGTGGCCACCCATCTGGGTGATGAAGGCGTGCACCATGGCCAGCCCCAGCCCCGAGCCGCGGCCGGCTTCCTTGGTGGTGAAGAAGGGCTCGAAGACGTGGGCCAGCGTGTGTTCGTCCATGCCGCAGCCGCTGTCGCTGACCTCCAGATGGACCATGCGCCGGCCGTCTTGCTCAAGGTGTCGCGTGGACAGCACCACCTGACCCGCGCCTTGGATGGCGTCTTGTGCATTGATCACCAAGTTGAGCAACGCTGACTCGAGCTGCACCGCGTCGGCATCGACCCAGCGAGCCTGCTCATCGAGATCAACCTCGAGCGTGATGTTGTCGTGCAGCGAGTGCCGCAGCATCAGCACCAGCTCGTTCAGCAGTTCGTGCAGATCGACCGGCCCCCGGTTCAGCAACGGGGTGCTTGAAAAGCTCAGCAGCCGGCGAACCTGACCGCTGCCGCTGCGCGCGGCACCACGAATGGCCTCCACGAGCTTGATCGATTCGGCATCGTGCGCCACACGCCGGGCCAGCAACTCGGCCGCGCCGCTGATGGATGTCAGCAGGTTGTTGAAGTCGTGCGCGATGCCGCCGGTCATCTCGCCCACGGCCTTGAGCCGTTGCGCGTTCACCAGGTCGCGTTCGCGCTGTTTGGCCTGGCTCACATCGCGCTGCACAGCCACCCACCAGCGAAACCAGCCACCCTCGTCAGCCACCGGGGTGATGCTGAGCTCGGACCAGAACTCGCTGCCGTCCTTGCGGTAGTTCAACAATTCGCAGCGTATCGGTTGCCACTGTTGCAGCGCATCGCGGATGCGCGCGCGCGTGGCCGCGCAGGTGTTCGGGCCTTGCAGCACGCGAGGCGTCAGGCCC
>CAMCNE010000127.1 GCA_945875935.1 Bordetella parapertussis | reverse complement strand
GGGCAGGGAAATCAACTCGCAGGATCTGCGTGATTCGATTGTTCCCAGCCGGCGGCCGAACTTGAGCCGAAGAAGCGGGGTGAATCCCGCCCATTACCGGTTTTCAGCGCAGGGCTACTGGAACATTCCCAGCATGCGCTCGAGCGCCGTCGTGAAGGGCATCTCCATGAGCGACAGCGTCAGCAGCACGCCGACCAGCCCCACCGACAGCGTGATCGGAAAGCCGATCGAAAAGATGCTCATCTGCTGCGCCACGCGGGCGATGACGCCGAGCACGAGGTTGGTGAACAGCAGCATGGCGATCAGCGGCAGCGCGATCCACAGCCCGAGGCTGAACATCTCGGCGCCCCACAGCTCGGGACGCGTGGCGCGCAGGAAGGCAAAGGGCTCGGGGCCCACCGGAAAGGCGTGAAAGCTTTGCACCACCGCCGCGATGATCAGCAGATGGCCGTTGATCACGATGAACAGCCAGCTGACCATCATGCCGAAGAAGCGGCTGAGCGCGGTGGTCTGGCCGCCCGAGGCGGGATCGAAGAAGCCGGCGAAGTTCAAGCCCATCTGCAAGCCGCCGATCTCGCCGGCAAACTCGACCGCCGCGAAGACGATGCGCACCGCAAACGCCATCGACAACCCGATGAGCACCTGCTGCACCACCAGCATGGCGGCCAGCGGCGAATCCAGCGGCACCACCGGCATTTCGGGCAGAGAAGCGCTGGCCGCCAGCGCGATCAGGAAAGACAGCGCCACGCGAACGCGAACCGGCACGCTGCGCTGCGCAAACACAGGCATCGCGCCCATCAGCGCGAGCACGCGCAGGAAAGGCCACAGCAGCGGGCCGATCCAGCCCCAGATCTGCGCTTCGGTGAAAGTGAGCACGCAAGCCCCGCGAAGACCGCAGGCCGCCTCAGCCCACCACGGTGGGGATGGCCTGCAGCATGCGTTGCAGGTATTCGACCAGCGTGCTGATCATCCAAGGCCCGGTGATGGTGAGCACCGCCACCGCCGCCAGGATCTTCGGCACGAAAGACAGCGTGGCCTCGTTGAGCTGCGTGGCCGCCTGGAAGATGCTCACCAGCAAGCCCACCGCCAGCACCGTCAGCAGCAGCGGCGCCGACAGCATCAGCATCATGTGCAGCGCTTGCTGGCCAAAGGTGAATACCTGTTGTGAGTCCATGCCCGCTCCCTAGGCGAAGCTCGCCGCCAGAGAACCCAGCAAAAGATTCCAGCCGTCGGCCAGCACGAAAAGCATCAGCTTGAACGGCAGCGCCACCAGCACGGGGCTGAGCATCATCATGCCCAGACTCATCAGCACGCTGGCCACGATCATGTCGATCACCAAGAAGGGCACGAAGATCAGAAAGCCGATCTGGAACGCGCTCTTGAGCTCGCTGGTCACGAACGCCGGCACCAGCACCTTGAACGGCACGTCCTCGGTCTTGATGGACGGATCGAGCTTGGCCAGGCGCGCGAACAGCATCACATCGGCCTGGCGGGTTTGCTTCATCATGAATTCGCGCATCGGCACCTCGCCGCGCTTGAGTGCTTCATCGAACGCGATCTGGTTGGTGCTGAACGGCTCGTAGGCCTCCTTGTAGACGCGGTCGATGGTCGGGCTCATCACGAAAAAGGTGAGAAACAGACTCAGGCCCACGATCACCTGATTGGGTGGCGCGGCCTGCGTGCCGATCGCCTGACGCAGCAAGCTCAGCACGATGACGATGCGGGTGAAGCCCGTCATCAGCAGCAGCACCGCCGGCAAAAAACTCAGCGCGGTGAAAAACAGCAGCGTCTGGATCGGCACCGAATAGCTGGCCCCCTGTGCACCCTGGGCGCCCTGCCCGACGATCAACGGCAAGCTGGCACCGGTGCTTTGTGCCAGCGCGGGCGCAGCCATCGCCAGCAGCGCCAGGCCGAGCAAGCCGCAGGCAGCGCGCACCACACGACGCGGCGAGCCACCACGGGCAAGAGATGGAGCGAGATCAGTTGGCACGTTCACTCCCGGAGCCGGCGGATGGGCCACGCAGGCGGCCCAGCACCTGGGCGAAGGAGCCGCCCGGTGCACTGGCACCCGGGCCGCCGTTGCTGGGCGCGGTGGCTGGCTCGGGCGGTGGCTCCATGGTGTGCAGCAAATTGATGTTGTGCGGCGTGACGCCCAGCACCAGCCAGCGGCGCTGATCGCCCTGCCCCACCTCGACGGTGAGCAGCCGGTGCGTGTTCGACAGCGGCAGCGATGACACGCTGCGCATGCTGCCGGCGCCAGACGAGGAACCGCCCAGCGGCGAGCGCTTGAGCAGCCACAGCGCCAGCGGGATCATGACGACGATCGCTGCAAACCACAGCAGCGCCGACATGGGCATGGCCGAGTTCATCCAGCGCGGCTCAGGCGACGCATGCGCTCGCTCGGCGTGACGATGTCGGTCAAGCGGATACCGAACTTGTCGTTCACCACAACCACCTCGCCCTGGGCGATCAGGTAGCCATTGACCAGCACGTCCATCGGCTCACCGGCCATCGCTTCGAGCTCAACCACCGAGCCCTGCGCCAACTGCAAGATGTGCTTGATCGGAATGCGCGTGCGACCCAGTTCCACGGTGAGCTGCACCGGGATGTCCAGGATCATGTTGATGTCGTTGCCCGCCGAGGCCGCTCCTTCGTTGGAGAAGTTGGTGAACTTCGCCGGCGCGACGGAATCGACCGCGGTCTGCTCGCCGGCATGCATGGACTGATCGTCACCGGGCTTGGCCTCGGCGAGCGCGGCAGCCCACTCGGCGGCCATGGCGTCTTCTTCTGACTGCTTTTGCAGTGCGGCTTCATCAGACATTGCTTGCTCCCAGCCAGCCCGTGGATGAGCTGGACAACAGTTGATCGACTTTCAGCGCGTAGCGCCCGTTGGAAATTCCGTAGTGGCAGCCGATCACCGGCACGCCAGACACCGTGGCCTCGATCTGCGGCTGCAGATCGAGCTCGATGAAATCGCCCACCTTGAACGACAGCAGCTGCTCGACCGTGGCCGGCGCGGTGGCCAGCTCGGCCACCAGTTCGACCTTGGCCGACTGGATCTGCTCTTTCATCAGGTTGACCCAGCGCCGATCGGGCTCGGCGCTGTCGCCTTGCATCGTCGAATACAGCACGTCGCGAATCGGCTCGAGCGTTGAATACGGGATGCAGATGTGGATGGTGCCCGTCGAATCGCCGACTTCCAGCGTGAACGACGTGGCCACCACGATTTCGCTGGGCGTGGCGATGTTGGCGAACTGCGGCTGCATCTCGGAGCGCACGTACTCCATGTCCACCGGATAGATGCCGACCCAGGCCTTCTTGTATTCGCCGATGATCACCTCGACCAGCCGCATGATGATGCGCAGCTCGGTGGGCGAGAAGTCGCGTCCTTCGATGCGCGTGTGGTACTTGCCTGCGCCGCCGAACAGCGAGTCGATCACCGCGAACACCAGCGTCGGGTCGCACACGATCAGCCCGTTGCCGCGCAGCGGCTTGATGTTGACCAGGTTGAAGTTGGTGGGCACCACGATCTCGCGCAAGAAGGCGCTGTACTTTTGCACCTTGATGCTGCCGATCGACACCTCGGGGCTCTTGCGGATGAAGTTGAACAAGCCGATGCGGATGTTGCGGGCAAAGCGCTCGCTGATGACCTCCATCGTCGGCATGCGACCGCGAACGATGCGCTCCTGACTGGAGATGTCGTAGTCGCGGATGCCGCTCTGAGGCGCGTCGTCCTTGTCGAGCTTCTGACTCTCGCCGGTGATGCCTTGCAGCAGTGCATCGACTTCGTCTTGGGACAGGATCTGCTGGCTCATGTTGAACGCCCGATGGTCACTGAATGATGAAGCTGGAGAAATTGACGCTGACCACCGGATTGTGCTCGGGCTCTTTCTTCTTTTTCTTCTTGGCCTTGGGCTTGGGCTTGTCGGCCACATCATCTGCAGCCACGTCTTCGTCTTCAGGCGCTTCGATGTTGATGCCCATCGGGCGCACCGCCTCGCGCATGATCTCGGCAGCCAGCTTTTCCTTGCCGCTGCGCTCGAGCAGCTCCTTTGATGTCTTGTGCGCCAGCACCATCAGCACGCCGTTGCGCACCGCGGGCATGTAGAGCTTGATCTCGTCGGCCGCCTTGGCGTCATCGAGCTGCAGCGTGATGCCGATCTGCGCAAAGCGCTCGACATCGCGATCGGCCAGGTTGATCACGAAAGGCTCGAGCGGCACGAACACCGGCGGGCCTTTTTTCTCGTCTTTCTTGGCATGGCTGCCGCCATGGTCCTTGGGGTCCGCATCGGCAGACGCCTCGCCATCACCGTCTTCGGCTTCGGCCGCAGCCGCCGCCTCGGCATCGGCCTTCTTCTTCATCATGAAGGCAGCGGCACCGCCACCGGCCAGCACCACCAGCAACACCGCGGCGATGATGATGATCAGCTTCTTCTTGCCTTTCTTCGGCGCAGCGCCTTCGGCGGCGTCGGGAGCAGGGGCGGGGGCAGCAGCCATGAACAATCCTTCAAAGATGGCAGACCGACTTTTGGATCACGCATCGGCGCAAATCGTCGGCTCACGGTTCATTATCAAAAACGCTTGAGGGCGGCGATGCCTTGATAAGGCACGGAAAGACAGGGGAATTGGCGGTTGCGTTCGCCGGTCGCTTGGGTTTTGTTCGCTTCCCGCGAGGGGGTCTCTGGGCGAGAGGCCGCCGGGTTTCGGCCCGGCTGCCGAGTGGCTTGGGCTTTGTTCGCTTCCCGCGAGGGGGGTGCTCTGGGCGAGAGCCCGCCGGGTCTCGGCCCGGCTTCCGAGTAACTTTGGCTCCGCCGAAACTTCGTTTTCATTTGCTGGCCCAAATGAAAGTCACCAAAGCAAAGGGCCCGAACACCAGCCCATTTGGCCGTCTCGCTTCGGCTACAGGCGGACTTCCGAGGACGCCCCATGGGTAATGGCACTGAGGACCCGAGAGGGTGGGCGGCGACAGGCTGCGCCTTGGCCGCGGCAACGGTAGCTCCAATGTGCGACGACCGGGGCATGCTTCGAAGCCGTGGACCCGCAGGGTCGAGGCGTAGCGAACTTGAGCGGCTGAACGTTAGCGAGGAAACCGAGGCAGTAGTTCGCTGGATGTTCTCGTGCCAGAGCCTTGGAAGTAGGCGTGTAGCCGAAGCGAACAACTCAAATGGCTGGTGTTTGGGCCCTTTGCTTTGGTGACTTTCATTTGGGCCAGCAAATGAAAGTTACCCGCCAGCCGGGGCGGAACCCGGCGGGCTCTCTCGCAGAGAGAAACCCGTTGCGGGCAGCAAAAAACCCGGCGGGCTCTCGCCCCAAGAGCAACCCGGACGTCAGGCGTACACGTCCACCGCCCCATTGACCCGCCTGGTCACCACAGGCGCCACCACCTCGGCCTCACCCGAGTCGCGAGCCGCACGGCCTCCAAACGACTGCGAAGCCGCCTGGCCCTGCGGGGCCTGACGCTCACGCGCATGGTCGGACACACCGCCGCCGCTCAGCGTGAAGCCGGCGTCCTTCAGCGATGAGGCCAGTTCGGCCCAGCCGGCTTCGAGGGCCTGGCGGGTTTGGGCCAGGTCGGCGCCGAAATCGACGCGGGCCTGGTCGCCGGTCATGGTGATCTGCACCGACACCGGGCCCATGTCGGCCGGGTTCAGGTGCAGTTCGGCCTGGCCGATGCCGTCGCGCGCCAGCAGGCTGACCTGGTAGCCCAGGGCTTGCTGAAAGCCAGGCGCGGCAAAGGGGGTGGGCAC
>CAMCNE010000126.1 GCA_945875935.1 Bordetella parapertussis | reverse complement strand
GGGCGGCTTCACCTCTTCGATGAGACGGGTCTCGACCAGCACGCCCACCTCGTCGACCACCTTGCGCGCCAAGCCCGTCACCAGCGCCCAGCCGAGCAGCAGGTGAAACAGCAGCACCACCGACAAGCCCATCCAGCGGCGGCGCGTGTGATCTTGCCCCGTTGAAAAATCCATCCAATCCAAGCCCGTGGGTCACCCAGCCTTTGAGGCTAACAAAAAGCGGTGCGGCTCAGAAGCGATAGATGAGATTGACGTACACGGTGCGCCCGCGCGGGTCGTAGTAGCGATCGTCGTAGCCCACCTGGAAGCCCTGATTGGCACCACCCACAGCGATCGAGCGCGGCGGGTCGGTGTCAAAGACGTTGAGCACGCCGATGTTCAGATCGAAGCTGCCCAGCCACTGCCAGCGGCTTTGCCAGTCGACGCTGAGGTAGTCGCTCACGCTGCGCTGCAGCGAGTCCACGGCGTCGCCGATCGAACCGTCGGCATTGACGATGTTGATGTCGGCCAGCCCGGCGGCCGCCACGTCGTAGTCCTGATAGCCCGACTTGTAGTTCAACACCGCGGTGTGCAGCCAGGCGCCGATGGCCAGCGTGTTGACCCAGCGTGCCTGCCAGCGGAAGGTGACCGCGCCGTTGTCGCCCACTCGACCGAGACTCGATGAATACGAGCCGTCCTCGATGGTCTGGTAACTGTCGCGCAGCATCCAGGTGGCGTTGAGCTGCGAGGTGAGTTGCACGCCGGCGGCCACGCGGGTGCGCCCGGTCACATCGAAGTCGATGCCGGTGCGCCATTCCTTGCCCTGGTTCACATTGGGTTGGTACAGCGCGAGCAGCGTCTGCCCGGTGGCTGAACTGACTGCGGTGGTGAAACTGCTGGCGTAGCGCGTGTAGTCGCCGAGGATGGCGTTCTGGTCGATCTGGCCGATGGCGTCGCGGATGCCCACCGTCCACCAATCGGCACCGAAAGAAAACTGCGGCGTCGGCTCGAGCCGCACACCGAGCGTGGCCTGCGTCGAGCGCTCGGGCTTGAGCTCGGCGTTGCCCGAGGCGATCACGTCGAGCTGCCCGCTGAGGCACTGCGCGCCCAGCGAGCCGGCCACCTGATCCAGCGTGACACCGCTCGCATCCGGCGCGTCGCATTCGACGATGCCGCCGGTGACGCCATAGTTCTGGCGCTGCGCCTTCACCTGAAACACCGACGGCGCCTTGTAGCCGGTGCCCACCGAGCCGCGCACCAGCACGCCGGGCTGGGGCTGCCAGCGGCCCGACAACTTGGCGTTGGTGGTGCTGCCAAAGTCCGAGTAGTGGTCGTGCCGCAGCCCTGCGGTGAGCTCGACGCCCTTGGCAATCGGCGCCACCAGCTCGATGAAGGCACCGTAGATCTGCCGCGATGCGTCCAGCGGCACTTCATTGGCGTCGGCACCGAACAGGCTGTCGCCGCCCAGGCCTTGCGCCAGGTCGCTGGGCTGGTAGTGGTAGTGCTCGTTGAACGCGCTCACGCCGCTGCCCAGTTGCAGCGGGCCAGCAGCCAGCGGCATCAGCTCGGTGCTGACGCGCGCCTCCAGGCCATCGAGCGTCGACTTGCCGCCGTTCCAGTAGCCGCTGTACGCAGCACCGGCAATGGCCGCTTGCGCCGCCGGCGTTTGCTGCCCCGGCAGCGCGAACGGATTGACCACCGTGTTGAGCGCGTTGAGCACACGGCTGTTGTAGCCATAGCCATCGGCCAGGTTGCCGCGCACCACGCTTTGCGAGTGGGTGTAGGCCACGTTGTAGTCCCACGCCGCGAGCACGCCCTCGAATCCGAGCACCATGTGCAGCGCCTCGGCGCGGTCGTCGTTGGTGCGCTGGCCCAGATCGCTGAGGCGGTAGCTGGCCAGCACACCCAGGTCACCCAGCGCGGGATCGGCGTTGCTGTAGCCGCCAGCGGCCACGGCCTGGCCGAAGTACGGCGAACCCGGCGCGATCACCAGCTCGCTCGGCGTTTGTGAAATGGTCGAGACGGACTTGCTGCGCGAGAACACCACATCGCCAAACAACTTCGCGCGGCCATCGAGCTGGCGGTCGAACGAGAGCGTGATGCCTTGGCGCTGCCGCTCGGGGTAGATCTCGACATTGCTCGCGTAGTCGTAGGTGCACGCCGTGCCGTCGACGAAGTGGCTCGCGGGACAGCCGCCGTTGGCCTGCAAATAGGGGTTGTAGGCGTTGTAGTCGGCGTCGTAGACGTTGGCCGGAATGCTGCGGTACGAGGCGGTCTGGAATCGATACTTCTGCCCGCCCTCGGTGAAATAGAACTGGCCGCTGCGCGCGAACTTGCGCTCGGTGGCCGCCAGCGAGGTGCGGCGGTCGGCACTGGCCGAGATCACCACGCTGTAGTCGTCGGCGTCGCCAAACCCCTTGGTCACGCTGACGTGGCTCTCGCGCGCCCCGCCGCGCGGAAACGACACCCCGGCGCTCGCCTCGCCTTGGGTGCCGCTGCGGCGGGTGATGAAGTTGATGACGCCGGCAATCGCATCCGAGCCGTACAGCGCCGAGGCGCCATCGGTGAGCAACTCGATGCGCTCGATGGCGGCAATCGGGATGCTGTTGAGGTCGATGGCGTTGTTGGACCCGGTGAGCGACTGCCCGCCAAACGCCGACAGGCGCCGGCCGTTGAGCAGCACCAGCGTGCGCGTCTCGCCCACGTTGTGGATCGACGCGCCGGCAAAGCCGAAGCTCTCCAGTCCCACCGCGGACGACTCGCTTGTGCCACCCATCACGGCCGGCAGGTTCCTCACCAGATCAACGGTGGAGGTGTAGCCGCTGCGCTCGATCGCCTCGCGCCGGATGATCTGCACCGGCAGTGCCGACTCGGCATCGATGCGACGCACCGACGAGCCGGTGATCTCGACGCGCTCGAGCGTTTGCTGTGCCCAGGCCGGCCACCACGCCGCCGCACCGATCAAGACCCAGATCCAGCGGCGCGCCACGACGAAGTGAAACGATCTGGTCATGGTGCCTCCTGGGTCGGTTGGGGGTCTCTTACATCAGTTGCGGCACCGCTGCCAGCAGATCACGGGTGTAGCGCTCTTGGGGATGGGACAGCAGTTCGCCGGTCGCTGCCGACTCGACGATGCGACCGCGATGCATCACGGCCACGCGGTCGGCGATATAGGACACCACGCCGAGGTGGTGGGTGATGAACAGATACGACAGCCCCAGCTCGGCCTGCAGCTCGAGCAGCAGGTTGAGGATTTGCGCCTGCACCGACACATCGAGCGCCGAGGTCGGCTCGTCGCACACGATCAGCCGGGGCTCGACCGCCAGCGCGCGCGCAATCGCGATGCGCTGGCGCTGCCCGCCCGAGAACTCATGCGGGTGACGCTGCAGCGCATCGGCACGCAGACCCACGCGCTCGATCAGCGCTTCGAGCCGCGCACGGCGCGCTGGGGCATCGAGTTCGGGACGCAGCGTCAGCAGGCCTTCTTCGAGCACGTCGTACACCCGCATGCGCGGATTGAGCGACGCATACGGATCCTGAAAGATCATCTGCACCGAGCGCCGTGCCAGCCGCAGCGGCTCGCCTTGCAGCTTGAAGAGATCGCGGCCATCGAGCATCGCGCTGCCTTCAATGACCGCCGTGCCGCGCAGCAACTGCACGATGGCCTTGCCCAGCGTGGTCTTGCCGCAGCCCGACTCGCCCACCAGCGCCAGCGTGCTGCCGCGCGGGATGCTGATCGACACATCCGACACCGCCACCGAATGTGCTTTCACGCGCTGCAGCAAACCGCTGCGAATGGGGAACTTGACGCTCAACGACTGCACATCGAGCAGCAGCGTGTCCTGATCGGCTCGCACCTCGCGCGGGCTGGCCGGCGATGCAGCCACCGACGCAGGCCGTGACGGCGCAGTTGCATCGACGACGACGCCGTCGTGCGGCGCGTGCAACCAGCATCGAACCTCGCGCGGCGCGCCGGCGCCATCAGCGAGCAGCGGCATCAGCGACGGCGCTTCAACGCGGCAGCGATCGAACGCGCGGTCGCAGCGCGGCGCGAAGCGGCAGCCTGCGAAGACCTGCGACATCGAAGGCACGGTGCCGGTGATCGCGGCCAGCGGCACACCGCGCTTTTCATAGGTGGGCAGCGACTGCAGCAGCAGCCGCGCGTAGGGGTGTGCGGGCTCGGCAAAGAATTCAGCGGCCGAGGCCACCTCGACGATCTGCCCCGCGTACATCAGCGCCACGCGCTGCGCCATGCCCGAGACCACCGCCAGATCGTGGGTGATGAGCAGCATGCCCATGCCCTGCTCGCGCTGCAGGTCTTTGAGCAACTCGAGGATCTGGGCCTGGATCGCCACATCGAGCGCGGTGGTCGGCTCGTCGGCCACCAGAAAGTCGGGCTCGGCGGCCAGCGCGATGGCGATCATCACCCGCTGCTTCTGGCCGCCGCTCAGGCGAAACGGGTAATCGTCGATGCGCCGCTCGGGCTCGGGAATGCCCACCCGACCCAGCCATTCGATGGCCTTGGCGCGGGCGGGCGCACCGCGCAGTGGTGTGTGTGCCTCAATGGCCTCGACGATCTGCGCCCCGATGCGCATGACCGGGTTGAGGCTGGTGGCCGGCTCCTGAAAGATCATGCCCACCTTGCCGCCGCGCAGGCGGCGCATGGCCGACTCGGGCAGCGCCAGCGTGTCGTTCCCATCGACGTCAATGCGCCCGGCGCTCACGCGACCGGCGTCGGGCAGCAAGCGCATCAAGGCCAGCGCCGTCATGCTCTTGCCGCAACCCGACTCACCCACCAGCGCGAAGGTCTCGCCGCGCTCGATGGCCAGCGACAGTCCGTCGATCGCGCGCACCAAACCTGCATCGGCGTCGAACACCACTTCGAGTTTGTCGATCTTCAACATGGTGTTTTCAGTCCACGGTGGCGGCAGCCGCACGCGAGCGACGGGCACGGAACACCCGGGCGCGCGGGTCGAACGCATCGCGCACGCCATCGGCAAAGAAATTGGCCGCCAGCACCAGCGTGACCATGAAGCCGAACGCCGCCGCAAACGACCACCACACCACCGGGTCGCGGCTCATCTCGCTGCGCGCCAGATTGATCATGCCGCCGAAGCTGTTCATCGACGGATCGACGCCCACGCCCACATACGACAGCACCGCTTCGTACAGGATCAGACCCGAGAACTCGAGCACCGTGGTGATCAGAACCAGGTGCATCACGTTGGGCATGAGGTGCCGCAAGATGATGCGCCACGGCCCCACGCCAAAGGCCACCGCCGCCTGCACGAACTCGAGCTCGCGCAGCTTCAGCGCCTCAGCGCGCAGCAGCCGGCACAGCCCCGCCCAGCCGGTCAGGCCCAGGATGGCGCACAGCAAGAACAGCTTCAGGTCGGCGCGCTCGGCGCCGGTCTCGAACAGCTCGGGGTGCTTGTCGAGGTAGACCTGAACCATCAGCACGCACGCGGCGATCAGCAGCACATTGGGCACCGACGACAGCACCGTGTAGAAGTACTGGATCGCCTCGTCGACCCAGCCCTTGAAGTAGCCGGCCATCAAGCCCAGCGCCATCGCCAGCGGCAGCGTGGCCAGCGTGGCCAGCGTGCCGATCACGAAGGCGGTGCGGATGCTCTTGAGCGCTTGGTAGAACACGTCGTTGCCGGTGCGGTCGGTGCCCAGCAGGTGGTAGTCGTTCATCAGCATCGCTGCGGGGCCGGCCAGCAGGCACAGCGCGAACAGCGTGAGCAAGCCGGCGCGCCAGCGCAGCACGGTCTCGTCATGCCACACCTGTGCGGCCGCCTCGCGCCAGCTCAGCCGATG
>CAMCNE010000125.1 GCA_945875935.1 Bordetella parapertussis | reverse complement strand
TAGTGCGGCTTGTATTCGGCGCCGGGGCTGTAGTGCAGAACCTGCAAGCCTTCGCCGTTTTCGATCGGCCAGTTGAACATCTCGGCAATGCGCTGCTCGATGCGCGCGCACAGCGGGTTTTCCTCGCGGCCGAAGAACATGCCCTCGCTGGTGCGGGCCTGGTGGATTTCGCTGCTGCCGGTGCTCAGCCGCACCGTCTCGGAACGAGACAGCCTGGGCCGCGCCAGGGCCACCAGTTCGTCGCACTCTTCATGCGTGAGCAAGCCGCTGAGCACGATCACGCACGGCTTGGCCATGCGCGCCACCACCTGTGCAGCATGGGCCGAGGACGTCAATTCAGGCACCGGCACCGCAGGAGGCAGATCGGCCAGATGCGGCAGCTCGACAGCCTGGCTGCACAGCACCTCTTCAAGCACACGGCCGGCTGCCGGTGCGGCCCAGCCACTGGCCAGCATCGAGGTCAACAACTGTCCCGGCGTGTGGCCCAGCGCCGTGTGCTCGACGATCCAGCGTCGCAGCTCGGGGGTCACATCAGAGACCGCCATCACTGCCCCGCTCAAGCCTTGCGCCGAAACACCAGCCGCTGTTCATCGCTGGCCTCGGCGGCATGGGCATAGCCTTCAAGGTCAAAGTCCTGCAAGCCCTGCGGCGTGCTCAAGCGCTGCGTGATGGCAAACCGGGCCATCAGCCCGCGCGCACGCTTGGCGTGAAAGCTGATGACCTTGTACTGGCCGGCCTTCCAGTCCTCGAACACGCACTCGACGATGCGCGGCTTGAGCCAGCGGCTGGCGGCGGTGGGCCGCACCGCCTTGAAGTACTCCTGCGAGGCGAGGTTGACGATCACCGGCGAGGCGTCGGACTGCAAGCGCTCGTTGATGTGGCCAGCCAGCGTGTCCCCCCAAAAGGCATAGAGGTTCTTGCCGCGCGCGTTGTCGAGCGCGGTGCCCATCTCGAGCCGATAAGGCTGCATGCGATCGAGCGGGCGCAGCACGCCGTACAGCCCCGACAGGATCAGCAGGTGCTGCTGCGCCCATTGAAGATCTGCTTCGGACAGCGACGCTGCATCCAGGCCTTCGTACACGTCGCCATTGAAGGCGAGCACCGCCGGCTTGCTGTTGCTGTCGGTGAAGCGTGGGCTCCACACGCCGTAGCGCGCCACGTTGAGCGCGGCCAGCGGATCCGACAAGTCCATCAGCGCGGCGATCTCGGCCGGGCTCTTGGCCTTGAGGATGTCAATCAGCTCGGCCGAGCGCGCCACGAACTGCGGCGTGGTCGGTTGAGTGACCTTGGACGGGGTCTCGTAATCGAGCGATTTGGCGGGAGACAGTACGAACAGCATGGTCAAAAGACAAAGAGTCGCAAATGAACTGTGAATGCAGTGCACTCCACTCAAACCACCTGGGCGCTGCGGTGCTCCACTGGGGACACGTTACTACGGCTTGGAGACCATGAAACGAACTCTCGTTGTGCTGTGTGTGCTGTGCCTCGCGGCCTGCGCCACGCCGCAGACCAAACGGGTGACCGAGGTGGCCGCCACGCCGCTCAACGACTTCAATTTGAACCAGACGCCGATCCCCGAGCCGTTGGTCAAGGCACGCGAGCACCCCTATCGCGAGCCCGACGACCCCGGTTGCGCCGGGCTGGCCGAAGAAATCGAGCAACTCGATGAATTGCTCGGGCCGGACATGGACGCGCCACGAGAAAAGCGCAGCCAGGATCTCATCGATCGCGGATCCGAGATGGCCAGCGACGCCGCCATGAACGCCTTCAAGGGCATGACCGAGGGCGTGGTGCCGTTTCGCAGCTGGGTGCGCAAGCTCAGCGGCGCCGAGCGTCATTCGAGCAAGGTCTCGTCAGCGCTGGCCGCCGGCAAGGTGCGCCGAGGCTTTCTGAAAGGCGTGCGCATGACGCGCGGCTGCCAGCCCGACACCACCACGGCGCCTGCCGTACAGGCCACGCCCGAAAAATGAGCGGCATGGCCGGCTGAGCGCCAGCCCTCATTCAGGGGGTTCTGGGTTCCAGGGGTCGTCAAACGAGTGGGGTTTGTGTAGTCTCCGGCGGTTTGCAACTCGGGGCAGCCTCATGGCATCCGGGCTTGCGCGCCTTGATCGACATTCCGGAGTACCCCCATGTCAGCAGTTTTCAAGAAGTTCCATCGGCTCGTTTGCATCGTTGCGGCGCTGGCTGCGCTGGGCCTCAGCGCCCCGGCCATCGCCGGCGGTGTGAATGCGAATCCACAGGATGTGGCTGCGGATCAGGCTGATGGCACCGACCGGCTGATCATCAAGTACCGCAAGGGCACGGCCGCCGAAGCGCGTGCTGACCTGCAGACCATGTCGGATGCGCACACCAAGGCCAACCGCACCGGCGCGCAGATGCAGTTCCTGCGCAGGAACACCGCCGGGTCCTACGTGATGAAGCTCGACCGCGAGCTCGGTCGCAAGGCGATCGAAGCGCTGGCGCAGGCCATCGCAGCCAACCCCGATGTGCAATTTGCGGAACCCGACCGCAAGATGCACATCCTGCTCACGCCCAATGACCCCCGCTATCTGGACCAGTGGCATTACTACGAAAGCGCCGGCGGCTTGAACCTGCCGTCGACTTGGGATCAGACCACGGGCGCTGGCATCGTGGTGGCCGTGATCGACACCGGCTACAGGCCGCATGCGGATCTGGCAGCCAACCTCGTGCCGGGCTACGACATGATTGCCGACATCGCCACGGCCAACGACGGCAATGGCCGCGACAACGATGCGCTCGACCCGGGTGACTGGAACACCGCCGGCCAGTGCGGGTTCCTGTCAAGGGCCAGCAACAGTTCGTGGCATGGCACCCACGTGGCCGGCACCATCGCTGCGGTCACCAACAACGCCAATGGCGTGGCCGGCGCGGCGTATGGCGCCAAGGTGCAACCCGTGCGGGCTCTGGGCCGTTGCGGCGGCTACACCAGCGACATCGCCGACGGGATCGTCTGGGCGTCGGGCGGCACCGTCGCCGGCCTGCCGCTGAACCCCACACCCGCTCGCGTGATCAGCATGTCGCTGGGCGGCAGCGGCGCGTGTGGCACCACCACCCAGACCGCGATCAACGGCGCCCGCAGCCGCGGTGCGGTGATCGTGGTGGCCGCCGGCAACAGCAATGTCGACGTCTCCAATGCATCGCCTGCCAATTGCGCGGGCGTCATCACCGTGGCGGCGGTGGGACGCACCGGTGGCAAGGCCTACTACTCGAACTTCGGAGCGGCTGTCGATGTGGCGTCACCCGGCGGCGACACGACAGGTGGCATCACGACCAACGGCGTGCTGTCCACACTCAACACCGGCACCACCACGCCGGGTGCTGACAGCTACGCCTACTACCAGGGCACCTCGATGGCCACGCCGCATGTGTCGGCCGTGGTCGCGCTGATGCTGGAGAAAAATCCGCAGCTGACCCCCGATCAGGTCGAAGGCGCACTCAAGAGCACCTCACGGGCGTTCCCGGCCGCGTGTGCTCAGTGCGGCGCGGGCATCGTCGATGCCAATGCGGCGGTGACCATCGCATCGACGTTCGCCTCGCTGCCGGTCGTCACGACCAACGCCGCCAGCAACATCACCGCCACCGGCGCCACGCTGAACAGCACGACCAGCGCCAACGGCAGCAGCACAACGGTGAGCTTCGATTACGGCACGGCCAGCGGGAGCTACTCGTCCACCAGCCAGAGCGCCACCACGGGCGGCACCGTGGACACCACGGGTGCTTCAACACTCGCCGTATCGGGTCTGTTGTGCAACACCAAGTACTACTTCCGCGCCAAGGGCGTGAGCAGCGCCGGCTCATCGACGGGCAGCGAACTCAGCTTCACCACATCCGCCTGCGCGCCCACGGTGACCACGGGTGCTGCGACCAGCATCACCACCGGTAGCGCCACGCTCAACAGCACGATCGTGGCCAATGGCGCGAGCACCGCGGTGACCTTTGAATACGGCACCGTGACCGGCGTCTACAGCATCACCGGTCTGGCCGCCACCCCCAGCGCCGTGACCACCACCGGCAGCGCCACTCGAGCTCTGTCGGGGCTGGCCTGCAGCACCACCTACTACTTCAGAGCCAAGGGTGTGAGCAGCGGCGGCACCGTCTACGGCAATGAACGCAGCTTCAGCACGCTGGCCTGCGGCACGGTGACCGCGGTGAGCGAAACGACCAGCAACAACAACAGCGCCGGCGGCGCGCAGGTGGTGAGCGCCAACCCGGCCAGCGTGAGTGGTCGCATCAGCAGCAACAGTGACACCGACTACTACCGGCTGTCGCTGGGCGCGGGCAAGACGCTGACGGCCACGCTCAGCATGCCTGCCACGGCCAACTTCGACCTGCGGCTGTACGCCAGCAATGGCACAACCCAGTTGGCCAGCAGCGCTTCGACCACGGCAGGTGCGGCTGAAAGAATCACCTACACCAACACTGCCGCTGCGGCCGTCAACGTGTACGTTCGGGTGCTTCGCACCAGCAGCACCGGCAACTACACGCTGGGTCTGTCGCAGTAAGCCCGACGACCTGGCCCATGGACGGCGGGCCGGGTTCACCCAAGGGCATCGAGCAACTGGCGCCCAGCCTGGCCGATGTGACGGCCAGCGAACTGCTCGATGCCTTCCGATCGGGCGCGGCCTCGCCCGTCGAGGCCACCCGCGCGGTGCTTGAGCGCATCGCGCGGCTGGAGCCCCAACTCAACGCCTTCGTGCTGGTCGCGGCCGAAGACGCCCTGGCTTCGGCACGCCGCAGCGAAGCCCGCTGGCAAGCCTGGCGACGCGATGGCACCGCCTGCGGCGAACTCGAAGGCGTGCCGGTCTCGGTCAAGGACCTGATCCTCGCGCGCGGCTGGCCGACGCGTCGCGGCAGCCGCAGCGTCGATGCCACGCAAGCCTGGGACGTCGATGCGCCAGCCACCGCACGGCTGCGCGAAGCCGGCGCGGTGCTGCTGGGCAAGACCACCACGCCCGAGTTCGGCTGCAAGGCCGAAACCAATTCGCCGCTCACCGGGCTGACGCACAACCCCTGGCGGCTCGATCGCACGCCCGGCGGCTCATCGGGCGGCTCGGCGGCAGCGGTGGCCGCCGGCATGGGGCCGCTGTCGGTGGGCACCGACGGGGCCGGCAGCGTGCGCATTCCGGCCGCGCTGTGCGGCACCTTCGGTCTGAAGCCGAGCTTCGGTCGGGTGCCGGCGTATCCGCCCTCGCCCTTCGGCAGCGTGGCCCACATCGGCCCCATCACCATGAGCGTGCGCGATGCCGCGCTGATGATGAACGTGCTGACGCGCCCCGACGCGCGCGACTGGAGTTCGCTGCCACCCGACGGGCGTGACCACACCGCGGGCCTCGACGATGGAGTCAAGGAGCTGCGCGTGGCCTGGTCGCCCACGCTCGGCTACGCCAAACAGGTTCACCCCGAAGTGGCGGCAGCATGCGAGCGCGCGGTCTTCGAGCTGCAATTGCTGGGCGCGCAGGTCGAGGCGATCGACCCGGGGTTCGAAGACCCGCTTGAGATCACCACCGGTCTGTGGTTCGCGACGGTGTGGTCGCTGTGGAGCCAGTTGACGCCGGCGCAGCGCAGCGTGGCGGACCCCGATTTCGCGACTCAGGCGCACATCGGCTCGGCCCTCACCGTGCTCGAGCTGCAAAGCCTGCACCAGCGGCGCGCCGCTCTGGGCTCGCACATGCGGCAGTTCATGCAGCGCTTCGATGTGCTGGTGACCCCCAGCGTGGCGGTGCCCGCATTCGACGCTCTACCCGCCGGCCAGCGGCCCATGTCCGCCGAAACCATGCTGGGCTGGACGCCCTTCAGCCACCCGTTCAACCTGACGCAGCAGCCGGCCTGTAGCATCCCCTGCGGTTTGACCACCGATGGCTTGCCGATCGGATTGCAGATCGTGGGGCCGATGTTCGGCGACGCGC
Source organism: Bordetella parapertussis (assembly GCA_945875935.1). GTDB lineage: Bacteria > Pseudomonadota > Gammaproteobacteria > Burkholderiales > Burkholderiaceae_C > PBB1. The sequence continues at coordinate 107 of CAMCNE010000125.1, read as the reverse complement.
TGGTGCTGCGAACGGCGCGGGCATTCGAGCGCGCAAGGCCTCTGGCACGCCCCGGACGATGACTGAAAGATCTCCCCATTGACCTATTGCGCCGGCTGGAAATACAA
>CAMCNE010000124.1 GCA_945875935.1 Bordetella parapertussis | reverse complement strand
AACTCGCATGGCCCTGCTTCCCTACTCGCTGACCCGTCATCTGCTGTTCAGCCTCGACCCCGAGCAGGCCCATGACCTGACGATGGAAACGCTGGCTCGGCTGCAGCACTCGCCGCTGTCGTGCGCCATCAGCCAGACACGCGTCGACGACCCGGTGACCGTCGCCGGCCTGCGCTTTCCAAACCGCATCGGCCTGGCCGCCGGGCTCGACAAGAACGGCCGCTGCATCGACGCGCTGGGCTCGCTGGGGTTCGGCTTTGTCGAGGTCGGCACCGTCACGCCGCTGGCGCAACCCGGCAACCCCAAGCCGCGCATGTGGCGCCTGACCGAAGCCCAAGCGCTGATCAATCGGCTGGGCTTCAACAACGACGGGCTGGCCGCCTTTGTGGCCAATGTGCAGCGCGCGCGCTTTCGCGCTCAAGGCGGCATCCTCGGTCTGAACATCGGCAAGAACGCGGCCACGCCCATCGAACGTGCGGTCGACGACTACCTCATCGGACTCGATGGCGTGTACCCGCACGCCGACTACGTGACGGTCAACATCTCGTCGCCCAACACCCAGAACCTGCGTGCGCTGCAGTCCGATGACGCGCTCGAGTCGCTGCTCGCCGCACTCGCCGAGCGCGACTTGTCGCTGGCCAGACAACATGGTCGCAAGGTGCCGCTGTTCGTGAAGATCGCGCCCGACCTGTCCGAAGACCAGGTGCGGGTGATCGCCGCTGCGCTCAAGCGCCACGGCATCAACGGCGTCATTGCCACCAACACCACGATTTCGCGTGAAGCCGTCAAGCACCTGCCCCACGCTGAAGAAGCCGGCGGCTTGTCGGGCTCGCCGGTCTTCGAGGCGAGCAACGCCGTCATTCGTCAACTGCGCGCCGAACTCGGTGCGGGCTTTCCCATCATCGGCGTGGGCGGCGTGATGAGCGGTGCCGACGCCTGCGCCAAGGTGGCCGCAGGGGCTGACCTGGTGCAGATCTACACCGGGTTCATCTACAAGGGGCCGGAGCTCGTGACCGAGGCAGCGCGGGCACTGCAGCAGCGCGGCTGAGCGGCAACAGACTCAGTCGCCCAGCGCCGTGCCTTCGCGCCGCGGATCGGCGCCACCGCGCCAGCCCGATGCCGCGCGTTGTATGGCCTGCAGGCCGCTGGGCAACTCGGCCTCCACCACGCGGTGACCCCGTTGGCGCAATCCATCGATCGTGGTGGCACTGAAGGCACCGGGCTCCAGCAACAGCGGGCCATTCACCAGGCCGACGTTGGGCAGGTCGATGGCACGCTGCGGATCCAGCGACCAGGCCAGCGTGCCGAGCAAGGTCTTGGCCACGTAGTGAATGATGAAAGGCCCACCGGGCGAGCCCAGCGTCATCAGCAAGCGGCCATCGCGCGCGTCGAACACCAGCGTCGGGCTCATGCTGGAACGCGGTCGTTTGCCCGGCTGCACCCGATTGGCCACAAGACGGCCCTGCGCGTCGGTGGGCGCGAGCGAGAAGTCCGTCATCTGGTTGTTGAGCAGGTAACCGCCTGGCAGGCCGGTGCCGCCATCGGCCATCACATGAGCGCCAAAAACCGCCTCGATGCTGGTGGTCATGGCCACCGCCTGCCCCTGTGGGTCCACCACGCTGATGTGGCTGGTGCCGTGTTCGGGTTGCGGCGGCATCGGCGCCCAGACGCTGCGCTGGCCGCCCGGAGGCTGGCCGGCCGGGGCCGTTTTCATGGCCTGTGGGCCGATCAGCGCGGCTCGCTCGTCGAGATAGCCAGCCTCGAGCAAGCTGGCCCAACTGGCACCGGGCGCGGCGACGAAGTCGGGGTCGGCCACGTACTGCGCACGATCGGCAAAGGCCAGACGCGAGGCCTCGGCGTAGGCATGCAGGCCCTCGACATCGCGGGTCGGACCAAGCGCGCCCGGCACACGCTCGAGCATGCCCAGGATCTGCATCACCGCCAGATGGCCCGAAGAAGGCGGCGGCATGCCACACACCCGGTAGACACTGAGCCACAGCGTGCACATCGCATCGCGCTGCCGTGGCACATAGGCTGCCAGATCGGCCTGCGACAAGGCGCCGGGCGCCGCGTCCGCCTGCACGCGCTGCACCAGTTCAGCGGCCATCGGCCCGCGGTAGAACGCCTCGCTGCCCTGTGCCGCCAGCGACCGCATCACGGCTGCCAGCGCAGGGTTGCGCAGGAGATGGCCGACGGGATGCGCCTGCCCTTGGGCGTCAAAGAAATAGGCACGCGCACGGGCGTCGCGTTTCAGGGCGTCGTCTTCCTGCAGCAGCCGGTGCAGTCGGGCACCCAAGGGGAACCCACCTTCTGCCAGCGCGATGGCCGGCTCGAACAACCGCGACCAGGGCAGTCGGCCGTGCTGACGGTGCGCCGCTTGCAGCATCTTCAGCACACCGGGTGTGGCCACGGCTCGGCCGCCGAGCTTGGCTTGCGCAAAGGCCATCGGCTGGCCGTCTGGGCCCACGAACAGCTTGGCATCAACGCCAGCGGGTGCGGTTTCGCGGCCGTCCCAGGCCTGCACCGCAGCACCGTCCCAGTGCATCAGGAAAGCTCCGCCGCCGATGCCGCTGGCATCCGGCTCCACCAGGGTCAGCACCATCTGCACGGCAATGGCGGCATCGAGCGCCGATCCGCCGGCACGCAGGATTTCATAGCCCGCATCGGTGGCCAGCGGATGTGCCGTGGCCACCATGAAATGACGGGAGGTCCAGCCCGGTTTGGGCGTCCAGCCCGAGGCTGATTCAGGCTGCAGCGGCAGCCTGGGTTCGGGCGGGGCGACGCTCGCTGCGCAGCCCGCCAGACACAGCACACACAGGGCAATGGCGCGCATCACTCACACGCCATCGCCACGCGGCCGTTCACTGCAAGGGCACGCCCGTCTTCGACTGCAGTTCTTCGCGGGTCACGCCTTCAGCAAGCTCGACCACCTTCAAGCCTTGCGGAGTGACGTCCATCACCGCGAGGTCGGTGATGATGCGGTTGACCACGCCCACGCCGGTCAGCGGCAAGGTGCAGTTCGGGATGATCTTCAGATCGATCGTGCCGTCTTTCTTCTTGGCAACGTGCTCCATCAGCACGATGACGCGGGCCACACCGGCCACCAGGTCCATCGCGCCGCCCATGCCCTTGACCATCTTGCCGGGGATCATCCAGTTGGCCAGATCGCCCTTCTCGCTGACCTGCATGGCGCCCAGGATGCTCAGATTGATCTTGCCGCCGCGGATCATCGCGAAGCTCTCGTGCGAGCCGAAGATCGACGAGCCGGGAATGGTGGTGACGGTTTGCTTGCCTGCGTTGATGAGGTCGGCGTCGACCTCGTCTTCGGTGGGGAAAGGGCCGATGCCCAGCATGCCGTTCTCGCTTTGCAGCCACACCTCGATGTCGCTGCGCACATGGTTGGCCACCAGCGTGGGCAGACCGATGCCGAGGTTCACGTAGAAGCCGTCTTGCAGCTCTTGTGCAGCACGTGCTGCCATTTGGTCGTGTGTCCAGCTCATGGTGTTCAGGCTCCTGACTTTTCGGTGATCGTGCGCTTTTCGATGCGCTTTTCGGGTGTGGCGTTGAGCACCAGACGGCTCACATAGATGCCTGGCAGGTGCACCGAATCCGGATCGAAGGTGCCGGTGGGCACGATCTCTTCGACCTCGACGATGGTGACCTTGCCGGCCATCGCGACGGCGGGGTTGAAGTTGCGTGCCGTACGACGGAACAGCAGGTTGCCGCTTTCGTCGGCCTTCCAGGCCTTGACCAAGCTGACCTGGGGCAGCAGAGCGCGCTCCATCACGTAGATGTGGCCGTCGAACTCACGGGTTTCCTTGCCTTCGGCCACCAGCGTGCCGTAGCCCGTCTTGGTGAAGAACGCCGGAATGCCCGCACCACCAGCGCGCAGCTTTTCGGCCAGCGTGCCTTGCGGCGTGAATTCAAGCTCCAGTTCGCCCGACAGGTACTGGCGCTCGAATTCCTTGTTCTCGCCCACGTAGCTCGAGATCATCTTCTTGATCTGGCGGGTCTCGAGCAGTTGGCCCAGGCCGAAACCATCGACGCCGGCATTGTTCGAGATCACCGTCAGGTCCTTGACGCCGCTGTCGCGCAGGGCAGCGATCAGCGCCTCAGGAATGCCACACAGGCCGAAACCACCCACCGCGAGCAGTTGGCCGTCTGCGACGACGCCTTTGAGTGCTGCGGCGGCACTCGGATACACCTTGTTCATTGCTTGCTTCTCCAGGGCTTTCAGGACGGTCACGCCGGAAAACCCGGCATCGGAAAACCCCGCATTGTGCCCTCGCTGTGGCCAGCGAAGTCAGCCCCGTGTCAGCCAGCCGCAGGCCCTGAGCGCCAGGGCCACACCACTCCTAGAGCGCGTGCCCGTCGTCCGCCTGAATGATGGCCCCGTTGATGAAGTGGCTCTCGTTGGCGCACAGCATCATGAGCACCGCGTCGAGGTCTTGCGGCTGGCCGATGCGCTTGCGCGGCAGCCAAACTGCCAGTGTCATCAAAGTAGGCTCGCCTCCAACGGGTTACGTGCTCTGTCCTCAACGGGGCACAGCACGAGCGGAGACCAGCGCCTCACGAATGGCGTTCGTACGCTTGGCGAACTCCCGGTCAAAGGTGTGGGAGATCGCGAATTCCCGTGCTCGGTTGGAGAGTGCTTCCAGCAAACCGCTTTGCGAGTGAATCGACTCCAAACCGCCGACCACAGCCTCGACATCGTGCATCCTGACACTCAAACCTGCGCCCGACTCTTGGCACAACCGACGCCACATCCGGTTGTTGTATCCAACAATGGGCAAGCCAGCGCCGAATGCTTCGAGGTAAGTGCACGACGGATCGCCCTGAATATGGCAACAGACGAACACATCGAACCCGCGGGAAATCTCGACGAGTTCCGGGTACGAGATCGCGTCATGAACGATGACCTGTGCCGTCATGCCCGCAATCTCGACCAGCTGACGCATTTCGTCTTTTTGGCTGCCTTCCCCGTACGTGTGCATTTCAACATGCAGGCCACGTCTGATGGCCGAGATGCCCACCTTGACGGCGTCAAGCGCGCCCTTTAATGGCTCATATCGGCCGGAATAGAGCAGCCGCAAGGCTCTGCTCGATCGGTCCCGCAAACGAACGTTCAGTTGTTCGCTTGCGGTCACCATCTCCTCGGACATTCTGGAATCCAGATACAGCAAACGGTTGTCATTGACTGATTGCAATGCGTCATAAATGGGGTAGCCGTTGCAATGAACAGAAGCGGCGCGCTTGGCATCAGGCGCGAAATGCATGAAGTACTCCCAAGCGATTCGTGCGGCTCGCACAGACTTTCGCGCGGCCGAACGAACTTGGCTGGTTGAGGCCACGATCCGCGTCTGCAAGTCGCACTCCGCAACCATCACATACGGAACACCGCAGGCTTGCGCCATGCGTTCAAAGCCCAGCCCCATTCCGTAAACCAGCGTGCTCGATTCAATCAGACGCTGAAACGACGCCCGGTCGCCGTCAGGCTCAACGACCAGCACGGCATAGGGCAACGCGTCGAGTGGGATCTCGATCATGTCGATGCCGATGTAGTCCTGCGTCGCCAGAGGATGTACGGTGGTCAAGCCACCACCGAGCGCGGCGCAGTAGGCCAGCATGCCGGTGTGAAATTTGCGATCGACGCAAAGAATCCCGTCCACCAGGCGGGCCGGGTTTGAGTGAACCATCGTGATCATTTACTGCCCTTTCCTCAGAGCGGAGACAAGTTGATCACAGCGCGTGCCCGTCGTCCGCCTGAATGATGGCCCCGTTGATGAAGTGGCTCTCGTTGGCGCACAACATCATGAGCACGGCGTCGAGGTCTTGCGGCTGGCCGATGCGCTTGCGTGGCAGCGTGTCGATCAGGCGCTTGCCGGCGTCGGTGAGCCATTGGCGGTGGTTCATCTCGGTTTCGATGTATCCCGGGCAGATGGCGTTCACGTTGATGCCGTGCTTGCCCCACTCGAGCGCCATGGCGCGGGTCATGTGAATGACCGCGGCCTTGCTCATGCTGTAGATGCCGATCTGGCTGAGTGCCTTCAGCCCGGCCATTGAGGCGATGTTGACGATGCG
>CAMCNE010000123.1 GCA_945875935.1 Bordetella parapertussis | reverse complement strand
GTGGCGCTCGCCACCTGAGCCTCGAGAAAGCTCGGCATGTGCAGGCTGTCGCCTCGCCGAACAAAGTCCTCAGGCAGCTGCCAGATGTTCAGGAAGCGCTTGTTGCAGGCCACGAGTTCGCCCAGCGCATTGGTCACGGCAATGCCGTCTGCGGTGGACTCGAGTGTGGCGCCGAGCAGCGCACGGGCACGCGCGAAGTCCACGTGGGTGCGCACGCGTGCACGCACGATCGCCGGGTTGACCGGCTTGGCGATGAAATCAACAGCGCCGAGTTCAAGGCCGCGTGCCTCGTCCTCCGGCGCATCACGGCCGGTGACGAAAATGACCGCAATCGACGCCGTGGCAGGGTTGGCCTTGAGCTGCTGCAGCACCTCGTAGCCGTTCATGCCGGGCATCACGATGTCGAGCAGCATCACGTCGGGCGGCGTGGCTTGGCAAATGGCCAGCGCCTTCTCGCCGCTGGTGGCCATGAGCACCTGATGGTCGCCGATGAACGCCTGATGCAGCGCCTGGATGTTCAAAGGCTGATCATCGACCAGCAACACACAAGGCGGCCGCGTCTGCAGGGCGGCGATGCCGTCTATGGAGTCGCCAAATCGTCGCGCTCGCTGGTTCATGAACTCACCTCAGTCAACAGTTGACGGCAGACCTCAGCGGCCCGGTCAAAGTCCAGTGCACCCATCGACGCCTGCAGCGAGTTCAGGCCCGCTGGATCCACGGCTCCCGGATTCTCACGCAGACCATCGAACAACTCGAGCGCGCGCATGTCGGATGCCTGCAACAGGGCCAGCAACTCGACCAGCAGCGTGGCTTGGCCACCGGCGCCGAGCGCGGTTCGAGCCGGGGCGGCGCGCGCGGGACCCTCGAGCATGCCAAGCAGCGGCGCGGCCGCGCTCATGAAAAGCTGCGCCCCGGCTTGCACGCCACGCAGCGCCTTGGCCTGGTCGTCGCGCGGTGCGTCCGACTCAAAGACACGGTAGGCCGCTGTGACGCGATCGCACAGCTCGCGCGCACCGAGCATCGCCGTCAGCCCCTTGAGGGTGTGCAAGCTCATCAGCACCTCGGGCCGGTCGGCCTCGGCTGCGAACGACTCCAGACCTTGCAGCATGTCGGGCAGGTCGCCCATGAAGCTGCGCAGCATGAGGCCATAGACCGGCGCATTGCCACCGAGCCGACGGATCGCCTCGGTCATCTCGATGCCGCTGCGCTCGGCCTGCTCGAGCACATCCGCCGGCAATGTCGCCTCAGAAGCCGTCAGCAAAGCGCGGTCGACCTGCTCGCGCCCGGTGTGCAGCAGCAGCGCCGACACCAGATCGGCCAGCTCGAAGGGCTTGCCCACGTGGCTGTTCATGCCCGCATCCAGACACGCCTGGCGATCAGACGCCATCGCATTGGCCGTCATCGCAATGATGGGCAGGGCCTGCCGGTCAAAGCGCTCGCGAATGCGCGCGGTGGCCGTCAGCCCGTCCATCACGGGCATTTGCAAGTCCATCAGCACCGCATCGAAGGCACCCTCGGCAGCCAACACCGCTTGCACGCCTTGCTCGCCGTTTTCGGCCAGCGCCACCTCGGCGCCTTCGGCCACCAAAAGCTCTTGCGCGACTTGCCGGTTGTTGGCGTTGTCTTCGACCACCAGCAAGCGCATCCCCTTGAGGCTGCCCGCAGACACGGCCGGCGCCGCACGCTGCTGGCGCTGGGCGCCATCGCCGAGCCAGGCGTCGACCACCGCGTCGAAAACCATGGACGCGGTGACCGGCTTGACCAGGAAGCAGCCCCTCGCCGGCTCGTCGATGAGGCCCTGGCTCGACAGCTTCTCGCGGCCCTGGGCCGTCACCATCGTCAACACCACGGGCTTGACTTCGCCGCGCGCCGCACGTTGCCGCTGGCTGGCGTGCCAGGCCTCGATCGCAGGCAGCTCGCCGTCGATAAAGACCACATCGCAAGGCGAGCCTGCCAGTTCCTGTGCGCCCAGCCACTGCAGCGCCTGCGCCACATCGCTCGCCACTTCGACCTCCCAGCCCATCGACCGCACCATCTTCGACAGCAGGCGACACGCGGTGGGGTTGTCGTCGACCACGAGGGTGCGCAGCCCGGTCATGCGCGATGCCGCCGGGGCTTCGGGCAGCGGCTCTCCGGGGGCCAGCGGCAGCCACAGCTTGACGCTGAAGGTGCTGCCGCGCCCTGGCTCGCTGTCGAGTTCGATGCTGCCGCCCATCAGGTCGATCAGCCTGCGACAGATGGCCAGCCCGAGGCCGGTGCCGCCAAAGCGGCGCGTGGTGGACGCCTCGGCCTGAGAAAAGCCGCTGAAGATGTGGGCCTGCTGCTCAGGTGCGATGCCAATGCCGGTGTCCTGAACGAAAAACTCGAGCAAGGCCTCGGTGTCTCGCCGCTCCAGGGTGCGCACACCCACCACCACCTCGCCGGCTTCGGTGAACTTGATGGCATTGCCAGCCAGGTTGACCAGCACCTGCTGCAGCCGCAAGTCGTCGCCCAGGAGCACGCCCGGCGTGTCGGCGTCGACATCGAACATCACATCGATGTGCTTGTCGCCGAGGTTGGCCGACAGGATCACCGAGAGCTCTCGCATCAGCCGATCGATGCGGAAGGCGCGAACCTCGAGCGTCATCTTGTCGGCTTCGATCTTGGAGAAATCGAGGATGTCGTTGAGCAGCAGCAGCAGCGAGCGAGCGGCGCCTTCGCTCTTGCCGACATAGTCGCCCTGGCGCGCACTCAGCGGCGTGGATTGCAGCAACCGCAGCATGCCCAGCACCGCATTGAGCGGGGTGCGGATCTCGTGGCTCATGTTGGCCAGGAACTGGCTCTTGGCCTGGTTGGCCTGCTCGGCAGACTCCTTGGCCTCGCGCAGCTTGCTCAGGTTTTCCTCACGCTCGCGGATCAGTTGCGCGATCAGCGTCGACACTGCATTGAGGTCTTGCGCATCGTCTTGTCCTGGCAGCCCGGTCTGTGCGATGGCGCGTGAATCCACGGCCTCAAGCTGCGTGGCCGTACCCGGTTGAAGCTGCATTTGCGCCGCGGTCTTGCGCAGCACCGCAAAGGCATTGGCGCGGTTCTGGTCGGCCAGTTGCAGCTTCTCGGACATCTGGTTGAAGCTGTCGACCAGCCCCATCACCTCGCCGGAAGATCGCACCACCACCCGGCTGGTGAGCTGGCCGCGGGCCAGCCTTTTGGCCGCATTGGCCAGCTCGACGATGGGTTTGGAAAAGTTGCTCGCCACCGAGTACGCCAGCACCAGCACCGCCAGCGCAGACAGCGCGAGCACCACCGAAAAGAAATAAAGCGCCGGCTCGAAGTCCTTGTAAAGCAGCGAATCAGGCACCGCGTAGGCCATGCGCATGAGCGGCTCGTTGCCCACGATGGACAAGTCGCGGTAGGCCAGAAACGCCTTGTCGATCCGCTTGAAGGCCAATTCCCTGACGAACTGCGGCGAGCCGAGCTCGGCACCGCTCAAACTCACGAGCTGCTTGTCGGGCTTGAGCAGGGTCTGGCCCTGCGGGTCGAACAACCAGATCGGCTGCTCGTCGAACAGCGTCACGTCCTTGAGTCGTTTGACGAAGCCGTCAAGCCGCAGACGGATCACGATGGCACCGCTGAAAGCGCCGTTGTCGAAGTCCAGCGAAGGCAATCCGGCCAGCACCGTCAAACGGCCCGCCTCATCGACGAAGGGCCCCTCGACGGTGATTTCACGCGGCGGCATGAACCACTCCATGTTGCCTGCGGACAGCAGCGAGGGGGTGGTGCGAATGCGGTCGAACAGCCGGTCGAAGTGAACCCGGGTGGGCGATTTCTGATCACGCTGGCGCGCCACCGATTCGCTCGAAAGCGAGTCGGCCGAGGCGCTGCGCTTGCCGTCCTCGACGCTGGCGATCATGTTGCCTGCGGCGTCGGCGTAGTAGATGCCCGAGTAGGTTTCGTAGTCGGTCTGCAGCCTCAGGAAGCTCGATTCAAGCGCCTTCGCATTGACGTTGCGCTCGTCTTGCGACGACGACAGGAACAGCGCCACGGCCTCGGATGCGGTGATCTGCTTGAGCGAGCGCTGCAGGCCGAGGGAGAACTCCTGCTCGAAGTTGGCCGAGATGATGGCCATCTGCTGGGTGACGCTTTGCTCGGTGCGCAGCCGCGCCGAGTCCTTGCTGAACTCGAAGGCGGCATAGATCAGCGGCGCGGCAATCACCACGCCCACGGCCAAAAAGGCGAGCAGCAGTCGTTGGAAGATCGGCATCGTGCGGGCGTGCCTTCACCGCCTGCGTGGGCTTGCCGAGTCGAAGGTCACGGCTTGAGCGCCAACGATTTGTCAACCACCTCGTCGATGAGGTACATCGCGGGCTCGAGCGCAATGCCCAGCGACCTGGCGCGGTTGCGGTTGACCAGATAGGGCCCGCGCTCGGGCGTGCGCACCGCCATGCGCGCCGGGTTCAAGCCCCGGTCGAGGATGCCTTCGGCCATCTCGAAGGCCAGGTAGCCCTGGTTGTAGCCCGAGTCATTGGCCGTCAGCAGCATGCCTTCGTAGACAAACTGGTCTTCATGCGAAGCCTCGGGAATGCGGATGTTGTTGAGGTACCAGCGACCCACGTCGAGCATGTCGACATGGTTGCCCTTGGCGTCGCGCAAGGTGTCATGGTTGAGCAAGAAAAAGGCATCGACCTGCTTGGAAAGTTCGAGCGCGCGGGCCTTGAACTCTTCAAGCGAGTTGGTCATGACCTTGTCGACCAGCTTGAGCGGCAGCACACCGCGCTGGGCCAGTTGCTCGATCATCTTGGCGTTGGGCCGCGACGACTCGGAGTCACAAGCGAGGATGGCAAAGGTCTGTGCCTTGGGCACCAGGCGCTTGAGCAGGTCCAGGCTTTCCTTGTGGTAGCCCTGCTGCCACACACCGGTGATGTTGCGCCCCGGGCTGTCCATGCTGTCGACCAGACCGTACTTGAGCGGCAACCCGTTGATGCCCCAAAAGACCACCGGTGTCTTCGAGTCGAGCAACTGCGCTCCGATGAACTTGGCCGCGTTGTCGTCACCGAGCAGCACCACATCGGGCTTGAACTCGCGCAGCGCGGCCATGATGCGCGACGTGGCACTGGCCATCTCGGGGCCGCTGTCACGCCGCTTGGTGTCCATCCACTCCTTGCGAATCACGGCACGGCTGCTTTCGACGGTGTCGTTTTTCACCAGCGCATCGGCTTGCGCGTCGCTGTCGAGAAAGCCGAATTTGCGCATCGCCGCATTGACGCCCTTTTGCGTGGACTGCGACCAGATGTAGGTTCGGTGGTAGCTGCTGACGATGAAGATGCGCTTCTTGGTCGCAGCAGCCTGCTGCGCGAGCACCTCGCCGGCGCCAAGAAGCAGCAGCGGCAGGCCCAGCACCGCACGACGCTGAATGAGTGACATCGCGTTTGCCTTCAACGATCAGACCTTGCGCAGCAGCTGCCACTTCTTGTAGATCTCGGCCACCTGCGCCGAGTACTGGTCCATCGAGGCCTCGGGCGAAAGGCGCCCGGTGGCCACGTCGGCAAACATGCGCGGCACGATCCATTCCTTGAGCACTTCGTCGACCGCCGCGTTGGCGTAGCCGGGGTAGCCCAGCGGCACCGTCCACTGGCTGGCGTCGGAAAAGATGGCGTACTTGTCGTTCGGCGTGACCTTGGGGTCGCTGGCCAGCAGCTTTTGCATGTCGGGCACCAGCTGGGGAAAGGTCGGAAAGTTGTAGAAGCTGCTGTTGGTGAAGACGTCGCGCGAGCGGCCGGTCAGATCGACCAGAAACTGCTTGGCGCCGCCGACGTTCTTGGCAAAGTTCCAGATCGCGTAGACGCTCATGAAGTGCATCACCCCGAACTGGGCTGCCGGGCCCCGCGCGGGTCGGCCCAGCAAGATCTTGCTGGCCACCGGAATCTTCTCGTTTTCGCCAGTGCGGGTGATCGACAGCGCATTCAGCGTGAGCGAGCCCTTGCCCGCGAGCATCAGGCGGTTGTTGGACGAGGCATCCCACGAAAAAATCTCGTCGGTCATGGTCTCGGTGTACAGCGCCTTGGCGTACTTCAGCGCCTCGAGCGTCTGGCGCGACTTCAGGCTGGCCCGACCATCGGCATCTTGCACCCCGGC